>JANQTG010000212.1:0-4566 GCA_030731855.1 Cellulophaga sp.
TTCAACTTTGGTTATCTGGTAATCTGATGTTCCATCAATCTTTCCTTTTTTGTTAAACATGGTATATTGAAAACTCGTGCCTTCTTCAAAAGGGTAATATTTACTACAATTTAATTGAGCGTTTACAAAATTTACCACCATTAATAAAGCAAAACTTACTATGATATTTTTTTTCATTTGTATAATGTTTAATTTTTTAAAATATTCTAAATTTTTATTTTGAGTTAAATCCTTATATTTTTATTCTTTGAAATAGAAAGTAAAAAAGACGCATTTCATGACAGTATTTTCAAATGGTAAATGCCATATATAATTGGTCATTTATAATGTAACAAACTCCACACGTCTATTTTGTGCTTTTCCATCAGCAGTTGTATTATCGCTTACTGGAGTAGTTTCTCCTTTTCCATCAGTGAGTAGCCGATCTGTACTAACGCCATAAACACTTATTAAGGCTTCCTTCACAGCTTCTGCTCTTAATTTGGATAGTTTTATATTCGCGGTAGCATCGCCATCAGCATCAGTATGTCCTATAATTTTTAGTTTTATACTGTTTTCTTGTTCTAATACTTGTGCTATTTGTAAAATGAGTCCCATAGATTGTGGCTGAATGTTAGCAGAACCAGAATCAAACAATATTCCATTAGTTGAAACACGACCATTAGCGATTAGTGTTCTCCTTAAATCTAAGCCCCCTTCCGCAATTTTAATATTTTTGATAAATATGCGTTCTTTGCCTTCTTTGGTATTATTTACTTGAAACTTAAGCGATCTTAAAGGAGACCCAGTATCAATCATTTTTGGAACATCAACATACTTGGTTTCATTAACAAATAAGCGATAACGTTGTTTGTTTACGGCAATAGAAATGTGCGGTCTATTTAAAACTATTTTGCGCAAATCTGCATCAACGGTATTATTAATGATGGTTTTGTTATCTATGCGATTCCAGAGTCTGATGCCTGTGGGTATGCTTTGGCTAAAAGGAATATAACAGTAGGCAGAATTTGCTCCCCAACTAAAATTATCCTGTTCATCAATAATAATGGCTAATGTGGCAAGGGATGAAGTTTTACTATCAAGACCTAAAGTTTCAATATCAAATTCTATGGTATATTCTTCAGGCAAGCTATTAATATTAGCCACATAATAAGAGTTGCTACCATCTTTAATTTCGAACCATTTACCAGAATCATCGTTAAAAGAAACTATTTCCCCTGTACCGTTGGTATTCCATTTAGCCGGGAAATCACCAATAAAATCATTGGAAAAATCATCAAAGAACAGTAACTTGTCTCCAGGTACAAAATCGAATTTTTTATATACTTGCAGTGATTTTTTTTCTGTAGATGTCGATGTGGTTTTAGTATTGTTTTCCGAATTTTCGGTTTGCACCGTTTCTGTTTTTGAATCAGAAGTACTCGTCTCTTTTTTATTTTCGGTAGTTTTAGGTTGATCCTCTTTTTTAGTTGGATTTAGAATATCATCCATTTTTTTAGAAGTTTCCTTTTCTGTTTTTTCTTCTAATTTACGTTCTACTGTTTTTTCAGCTTTTTCTTTTAATTTTTTCCAAACCTGTGCTCTTGAAGGTTGTGTAAAAAAAAGCATGACAAGCAATAATATGGATACTCTAAATATAGTGCTTACATTCATTTTCATGGGTATAGTTTATTTAAAAGTTATATTCTCTTAACGAATATATAAACCATTGCACCTATTTGTTTTTTAAAATGTACAGCTAGAAGTTTTAACTGTATAGTTGGAATAAAAGCTTAGTTTATCTTGTAAACAATTAATGAGTTTTCTAAATCTTTCGCTACAAATTCTAGCTTTTTATCATTGTCCATATCTGTCAAATCAATAGCTGAGGTGCCATATACAGGAAAATTCTCCAAAATTTTTGCATTACTATCAAACAAATATATTTTCTGATTTTGAAGATCAGTAACGCTTACGTAAATTTTATTGTTGCTGTAAAATATTTGTGGTTTGGTGTAAATACCAAGTTCAAGTTCAACTTTTTTACCTTTAATCGTTAAGGTATTTTCATTCATGGTTACTAAAACAGTGCTAGTCGCATCAAGTCCATGATCATTTCCAAGGTTTAAACTAATTTTAGAGGTATTTCCTTTTTCATCAATTTGATATAAAACACCTTTAATATCCGTAGTGGTAAACTGATTTTTATATACAAAGATTTCATTTTGAGAGAAATCTATTTTTTCTTTAACCGTAATTCTATCTTCCCCTGTTCTACTTAAAATGCGCATAGTACCATTTTCCTCAGGAAATACGATATAATCTTTTTTGTTAATTCTAAAATGTTTTGGTGCTTGGGTTATGTTTGATGTTGCTTCTTTAAATTTAAAACCTTCGACAACTTTTAAGTTGTTATCTAACATAGTTATTCGTTTGCCTTGTACTATTAAAAATCGATAATTTCTATTGTTGTCATAATCAAAAACGGAAAAACTATTGATAACTCCATCATTTAAAGGCTTATCGAAAGTTTTTACAGTATCTCCGTTTATGTCTAGAATAATTAATTTATCGGCCGTTGCAAAAATAAATTGTAAGCGGCCGTTTTTATAAAGATCTACCTGTTCAACCTTGCTAATTAGTTTATTTTCAAGCTCTTTTTGCCAGATTATTTTGCCATCGGCACTAATTAAATAAAGTTTGTTGTCTTGGTCTTGAGCAATAATTTCTTTTTTATTGGTAATATGATTTTTCACAAACTGCAAAGAGTTTGTAATATCACTATTTATCCGCACCGTAAATAAAGGTGCCGTCATATTTAATGTTGTTTTGGCGGTCAGTTTTTTTAAACTAAAACTGGTATGATAAAAATTTTGGTCACTAACGAGTTGTGCAACCATAGTTTGTTGTGATAGATCTAAATTACTTACCTCTTTTAAAATATTATTTTTGAAATTATCTTTCATGTAACTATCAATACCTTCTGCGGTGGCGATAACTAGTACATTAGACTCGTCAGCAATATTATTTTTAATGTTAAGGTATGTTTCTGATTTATTAAAAGTTGCTTCACTTTTAAAGCTGCTGATACAATTTTGTAAAGCCGTTATATCTTCTGAAAAAATAAAAGTATTTTCAATAACCGTATAGTAATTAGTTTCAAAATTGGTGATTAAGGTTTTAAAAGAATTTAAAAGATTTTTATCCTTAAGTTGTATAATATCATTTCCTTGATAAGAGCTTGTTCCAGTAGCTTTCCCGTCTAAAAAGTTAAGAATAGGTTCAGCGTCATAATTTTGGAGCAGTACAATTCTAGAATTTGCCAAGTACACAATACCTAATTCGTTTACGGTGTTAAAAACGGTATCTTTTTTAGGGAGTGATTCAAGAAAAAGTTGTTGGTTTTTATAAAATTTTTGAAAATCTTCAAACGTATAAGAAAGTATGGCTTTCGAATTTATGGGAGCGAAATTCGGCGTAAGGTTCGTTGAGGGTTCAACATCTTTAAACAAACTAACAAATTTAGTGTCTGAATTTGTAGTGCTGATGCCTGTTAAATTAAGTTCGTTTTGTTCAATATCAGCTTCTATTGAGATCCAATCAGAAAAATCAGAAATTTTAGTGGTATTATTTTTAGCTAAAAAGGTATCAGTTGCACTATTGGCAAATGCTGTATTTATAAAAAGAACAGCAGTTTTGGTGTTACTTGATGCGGAGAATAATTTTTGCAAACGCTCATCAGTTTTTGGAGCTTCTTTAGAGCGAATTAAGTTTTCGATTAATAATGGAGAAGAACTTATAAAAATAGAAGGTCCTATGGAATAACTAAAAATGCTAGTACTATCCATATCAATTCTTTTAAAACTTTTGCCTTCATAGTTGATTTCTTCAATTTTCTTATTTTTTATTCTTGATGAATCTAGTATTTCGGAGCTGAATTTAGTTTTAAACAAAAATTCGAACTGTGCTGTGCCAATTTCCACAAAAGATAAGATCGCACGATTTTTAATTTGTAGTTGCTCTAAAGGCTGTATTTTTTTAATTAGCTTGTTGTAATAAGCTGTTTTTTCTAGGTTTTTTAAAAAATCATTATTTTTTAAATCACTTTTTAAACGATCAAAATCGTTGATTTTTATAATCAGTGCAGCATTGGTTGGCGTGTAAGCTAAAAGTGAGTCTGTAGTAGTCTCTTGATTTTTACAATTTATAAATAGGATGAAAACAAGTGCAATAATTTTGATCTTCATTTTAATAAATAAAAAGTTTTTAAATGACGTGTTAAAGTAGAAACAAATCTATTAATAATACTGCTTAATTAAACAAAGTTTACATTAAGAAAATAAAACGTACATAATTAAAGCTTGCTTTAAGTATCCAAAAATCCAAAACCCATCAACCAAGTAGCCTAAAACTCTTTCTATGGTATTTAGTGATTCCATATTTACGAATCGCTTCTCTGTGTTCTTTAGTGGGGTATCCTTTGTTTTGTTTCCAGTTATACATGGGGTACTCTAAATGAAGTTTATTCATTAATTCGTCTCGATGTGTTTTTGCTAAAATAGATGCGGCAGCAATACGAAGGTATTT
>JANQTG010000212.1:4666-10378 GCA_030731855.1 Cellulophaga sp.
AAAGTAATCACTTTTAAAGCAAAGTAATTCAAATTAAACAACACAAAGCATTTTTTAAATGATATGTTTATCACAATTTAATAGTAAATCTTTATTAAAAAAATGACTTATTTATTCATGTTGATAATTTTAAAGACTCTTATTGTTGTTAGTTATGTCTAAATGTTAAAATTAATAAAGTATTCTCAAGACAGAGGCTATTTCTTAAAAAATTCACAATTAAACGTATTTTTTTAACACAAAACCTATGCGTGCATTATATTTTTTTGGTTTATTAACTTTTATTTATCATTTTTGTGATTGACTAATTCAAAAAAACAATTAAATGAAATCAAAATTAACATGGATTTTAACGCCATTATTGGCGTTATTTATGAGTTTTGCTCTTGCACAAGACAAAACAATTACAGGAAATGTGACAGATCAGTCTGGTCTTCCTTTGCCTGGTGTATCTGTAGTAATAGTAGGTACTACTAATGGAACACAAACTGACTTTGATGGTAATTATTCAATTTCTGCTGCTGTCGGACAAAAATTAAGGTTTAGCTACATAGGCCAAAAAACATCAGAGAAAACTATTGGCGCATCCAATACAATCAATGTTCAGTTACAAGACGATGCTGAAGTTTTGGAAGAAGTGATTGTTACAGGTTTTGGTAATGTATCTAAAACAGAATTTGCGGGATCTGCAAAAGTGGTAGCGGGTGAGAACATTTCAAACAAATCTTTTACAAACGTTTCTCAAGCCTTGGCAGGTGAGGCTGCGGGTGTAACTGTTCTTAATACTTCTGGACAACCAGGTAGTGTTTCTACCATAAGAATTAGGGGTTTTGGTTCTGTAAACGGGAGTAATGCTCCTTTGTATATTGTGGATAATGCGCCTTTTGAAGGTAGTTTAAATGACGTTAACCCAAACGATATTGAAACGGTTACCATTCTTAAAGATGCCTCAGCTACATCCTTATACGGTGCAAGAGGTGCTAACGGGGTTATTGTTATAACAACTAAAAGAGGTGGTAAACAAAATGGATCTGATTTAAATGTTTCTATTAAAACAGGAACTAACTTTCAGGGAGTTCCTAGATATGAAACTATTAGAGATGCAGACGAATACATTGGTGTGGCTTGGGAAGGTATTTATCAAAGAGGTTTGTTAAATAATCCTGGTAATAACGCTGCTGCGATTGATTTTGCTAATGCTAATTTATTTGAAGTGCCTGGTAATGCTGGTGTTTCTGATATTCCACCAATTTATAACCTTTGGAATACTACGGATTCTGGTGCTATTGGTGTGTCAGAATTAATTGATCCTACCACAGCATCAGTTAGGCCAGGTATTACTAGAAGATATACTCCAGAGCAATGGGGTGATTTTGCTTTCCAAAGTTCAAACCGATTAGAAGCCAATGTTTCATTGTCAAATACTTTTGAAAGGTCGTCTATTTATACTTCTGTTGGTTTTATTGACGATGTAGGGTATGCAAGTAATACGGACTACCAAAGAATAAATGCGCGTGTAGCAGGTATTAATCAATTTGGAGATAATGTAACAGTGAACACATCTCTAAATTATGTTCAAAGTGAACAAAATGATAATGGTACAGGGGCGTCTTCTTCATCACAATTTTGGTGGGTAGATAACTTACCTACTATTTATCCTTTATTTAGAAGAGACGCAGCAGGTCAAAGAATACCTGATCCTATTTACGGTGGATTTTTATTTGATTATGGTACAGAGCAGGGTCGTGGTTTTGGTTTTGCTACTAATGGTGTGGCTGATTCTCAAATTAATATCAGTAGAAATAAAGACAATGCGATTAACTTCAATAATGATATAAATATTAAGTTAGCAGAAGGTTTGGCATTAGAAAATAATTTCGCATATCAATATACAATGAATGATGATATTGATTTGAACGAGCCTTTCTATAGTCCAGCTCAAGGTAACTCGGGTGCTATTAATAGAACAAGAAGAGAAACAAAGAATTATACCATTAGAACAGGTATTAGGTACAATAAAACTTTTGAAGATTTTAAAATTAACGCTTTTGTTTCACATGTTGCTACTGCTTACGAATTTAATTATTTAGAAGCTGAGCGGACAAACCTAGTTACGCCTTTCGGTGTAGATATAGCAAATGGGGTTATAAATCAACCAAGTGACGGTTTTACGGATAACGAGCGCACAGAGAGTTATATTGCGAATGTTACCACAGACTATAAAAATAAATATTTTTTAAACGCTACTTTTAATAGAGATGGAACTTCTAGATTTTTGAATAATAAATGGGGTAACTTTTACTCGGTTGGTGCGGCTTGGGTCTTGTCTCAAGAAGATTTCTTATTTGACAATAAGTTTATTAATTTTTTAAAATTAAAAGCTAGTTATGGTGTTCTAGGTAATTCACAAATTCTTTTAAGTGGAGGTGGAACTAGTTTTTACCCAGGATACAATAGGTATTCAATAAATAACTTAAATGACAATATTTCTTTAGCTTTTGCTTTCAAGGGAAATCCAGACCTTACTTGGGAGAGTTCCAATCAATTTAATGTTGGGGTAGAATTTGAATTGGGTAATTTTGTAGATGCTACGGTTGAATATTATTCAAAAAATACTACAGATATGTTCTTTGATAGAGCTGCAGGACCTTCTGTAGGTTATGCATCGATCCAAGTAAATGATGGAGAAATATTAAATGAAGGTTTTGAGTTTGATTTAGACTTTAAACTTGTTAAAAAGAAGAATTTTAAATTAAATTTCGGAGTTAATGGTGCTATTTTAAACAATGAATTTAAAGCCTTACCTATTGACCCAGCTACTGGAGAACAGCAAAAATTAAATATTAATGGACAGTTTGCCTACGAAATAGGTCGTTCATTATACGATCGTTATATTCCAGTATATGTTGGTGTAAATCCAGAAACTGGTGCGGCCCAATGGGAGCGTAGTTTTGATGATTTGGATGGTAATGGAGAATTTGGTGCTGGTGATGTCATTATCAATTCTCTATCACAATATCTAAATGATAATACGGAAGCAAATGTAGTGCAAGATATTACCGAAGTATATGGTGAAGCAACAGATAAGTTTATTGATAAAACTGCCATACCCGACTTAACAGGAGCGTTTAGAATAAATGCTGTGATAGGTAACTTTTCAGTTAGTACTTTGTTCAACTATCAAATTGGGGGATGGGCCTATGATGGTGCTTACGCAAATTTGATGGGTAATAATTTTGCAGGAGCAAACAATTTTCATGTTGATATCAGAAACCGTTGGATGGCACCAGGAGATATCACTAACATTCCAAGACAGGATGCTGGAGCTCAAATTCAACAAAATGCAGTTTCAACAAGATTTTTAACGGATGCCTCTTTTATAGCATTAAACAATATTCGTTTTGGGTATAAATTGCCAAAAGATGTTATTTCAAAAATTGGTGTTAAGAATTTAGACTTTTTTATAACAGGTGATAACCTTTGGTTAGCCTCAAAAAGAATCGGGTTTAACCCGTCAACAGCTGTAACGGGTGGATCAAGTATTTATACGTATAATCCTTTATCTACAGTTGTATTTGGTATTAACTTAAATTTATAATAATTATGAAACTATATAAAAAAATTGCATATGCTGGGGTCTTACTATCTTTTATTTCATGTAGTGAAGATTTTTTAGTAACAGAACCAACAGCTACATTATCACAAGAAACGGTTAGTGAAGCTTCGGCTATAAACCCTGCTGTTGCGAAGGGTACCTTATTGGGTATCTATGAAAATCTATACCGCAGAGGTAGTGGTGGTACTACTGCTCAAGAAGATTTTGGTATTACATCACAATATATGAATTTAGATATCTTATCTACTGATATGGCTCATACAGGTAAGAGTTTTAATCGTCAAAGAGATATTTCTGAATTAACGGCTACTATAGACCCAGATAATAATAATAACTTAAGACCATGGACGTTTCTATACAGAGTCATTAATTTATCTAACTTGGTAATAGATGGCGCCGGAGGAAATGATGCAGTTCCAGAAACTGATAATGGAAAATTCACAGTAGGCCAAGCTAAAGCACTTAGGGGTTATGCCTACTTTTTTTTGGCGCATGTATTTGTAAATGATATTACTGATTTATCCAAAGAAGTACTGCCAATTTACTCAAGTGCTGATGATTTGGAACAGCCTAAGAGCACTCTGCAAGAGGTTTTTAATTTTGCACTTAGTGATTTGTTAGACGCTGAAATTTTGTTAGAAGGTTTTCAAAGAGAGGATAAAATTGAGATCAATCAAGATATCGTAAGAGGATTAATAGCCAAAACTTACGGTGCATTAAATAATTGGGAACAAACTGAAATTTATGCCAAAAAAGTTGTAGACGCTGGGTATCCAATAATGACAGCCGATGAGGTTGCATTGTTGCCTGGTGAAGATGGTTCTGTTGGAGGTTTTAATGATATCAATAGTATACCTGGTATTATGTGGGGAATAGATATTACTGCTGCTGGACAAGGATTAGCTTCTTTGTTTTCATGGTGGGGCTTTATGGATCAATATAGCTACAGTTATGCTGCTGTTGGGAATTCAAAAGCTATAGATGCTGCATTATATGCTAGACTTAGAGCGGATGATGTTCGACGTTTTCAATTTAGACCAAACTTACAACCAGGTGGTAAATTTTATTATAAAGGTGCAGAAGTTGCAGGGTTTAGAAATTTTTCAGGACCACAGTTAAATATTGACTCTGATTCACACTATATGAGAATTGCTGAATTTTATTTGCTACATGCGGAGGCGGCTGCAGAGAATGGAAATTTTGCTACTGCTCGTACAAGTTTAAAAGAATTATTAAGTTTAAGACTTGATGATACTTCTTATATTGATGCATTACCTAATACAGCATTAGCTGATGAAGCTGCGCTACAGGCAAGAATCGAATTATGGGGTGAAGGTCAATCTTATTTTATTATGAAAAGAAGACGTGAAACTAGAACTAGAGCAGGTAATAATTGGTTAGATTTTCAAGGACAATCTTTCAGTCATACTGATGAGCGATTAACTTTTGAGATTCCTCAAGAAGAAATTATTGGAAACCCATTTATTAGTGATCAAAACTAGAGTAATTAAGCATTAAATATTTATTAAACCGTCTCTTTTAAGAGACGGTTTTTTTTTGAAATTTTCTCACTTTTTTAGAATTTTTAATTAAACTTTCACTTTTCTTTAAACACAAAAAAATTACCTTTGTCCATGTAAGCACTAATTAATGAGATATATAATCCTAATAATTCTTTTATTAAATTTTAATCTTTTTTTTGCTCAGGAAGATGAAATTATAAATACGAAACAATCAGATTCTTTGAATGTTAAAAAGATAGATCTGCCGAAAGGTAATGAAGGAATAAAAACCCCAGAAAATGGAAAAATGCCTATTACAAGCTACAAAATCATTTCATTTAACAGAGATACCACGTACGTAGATACTACACTAAGCATTCAAAAAGAATATAAATACAATTATCTTAGAAAAGATGATTTTGAACTCTTGCCTTTCGCAAATATGGGCCGGCCATATAATAGTTTAGGTTTAGATTTCGAAAGTAGTTTTTTTTATCCAAAATTAGGAGCATCTGCGCGGCATGCTAATTTTGCAGAGCTAGAAGATGTAAATTATTACCATGTGCCTACGCCCATGACCGAGGCAATGTTTAA
>JANQTG010000213.1 GCA_030731855.1 Cellulophaga sp.
CGAAGTATTGGGGGCTAGGGGGCTTCTACACATTAAACCTAAAATGCATCACATCGCCATCTTTTACAATGTACTCCTTACCTTCTACACGCATTTTACCAGCTTCTTTTACTTTGGCTTCGCTACCTAAAGTAACATAATCATTATAGGCAATTACTTCGGCACGGATAAACCCTTTTTCAAAATCCGTATGAATAACACCAGCGGCTTGTGGTGCCGTTGCACCAACAGGAATGGTCCATGCACGAACTTCTTTAACACCAGCGGTAAAATAAGTTTCTAAGTTTAATAATTTGTAAGCACCACGAATTAGTTTTCCTGACCCTGGTTCAGTTAAACCTAAATCTTCTAAGAACATTTTGCGTTCTTCGTAAGTTTCTAATTCTGTAATATCAGCTTCAGTACCAACGGCTAAAAAGATAACCTCGGCATTTTCGTTCGCCACATTTGCTTTTACTTTATCCACATATGCATTACCGTTTACCGCAGATTCTTCATCTACATTACACACATACATTACTGGTTTATCAGTAATAAATTGCAACGGATGTACAAATTCTTTACGATCTTCTTTTGATATTTCTAATGCACGAATAGAAACTCCTGCTTCTAATCCTTTTTTTATCGCTAATAAAACCGATTCTTCTTTTTGAGCTTCTTTATTACCAGTTTTAGCGGCTCTTTTAACTTTTTCGAGCTTTTTGTCAACCGTTTCTAAATCTTTCAACTGCAACTCCATATCAATCGTTTCTTTATCGCGAATAGGATCTACAGAACCATCAACATGCACAATATTATCATTATCAAAACAACGTAACACATGCAAAATGGCATCGGTCTCACGAATATTCCCTAAAAACTGATTTCCTAAACCTTCACCTTTACTTGCCCCTTTTACTAAGCCCGCAATATCAACTATTTCAACGGTTGCCGGCAATACGCGCTCTGGGTTTACCAATTCTTCTAACTTTTCTAATCTAGTATCTGGAACGTTTACCACTCCAATATTTGGCTCAATAGTACAAAAAGGAAAGTTTGCACTTTGCGCTTTTGCATTTGATAAACAATTAAATAAAGTGGATTTTCCCACGTTTGGTAAGCCTACGATTCCTGCTTTCATTACTAGATATTTTTTTCATTCCCTTGAACCTGCCTGCCGGACAGGCAAGGAAGGGAATCTCATTTTTGCGAGTGCAAATATAGTTTTACTCCTATAATAAAGGAGACTTTTAGACAAAAAAAATCCTGAGCACAAACTCAGGATTATATTTTACAGTTTTTAAAAAAATTATTATCCGTTTGGATGCATAAATTTTTGTTTCCCCGATAGGGTTTCTTCCGATTCTACATGACTATCGTCGGGCACACAACAATCTACCGGACAAACCGCAGCACATTGTGGCTCTTCATGAAAACCGATACATTCCGTACACTTATCTGGAGAAATGTAGTAAATCTCGTCACTAATGGGTTCTTGTACGACATCTGCATCAACTTCTTTACCATTTGGTAAAACTACTTTTCCTTTCAAAGAGGTACCATCACTGTAGCGCCATTCGTCTGCGCCCTCGTATATTGCCGTATTTGGGCACTCTGGTTCACAGGCACCACAATTAATACATTCGTCTGTTATTATAATTGCCATAATTTTCTTTTTCTTTTATGCTGAATTAAATTCAGTATCAATACTTTTGTGCAAAGGTAAAACCTAATACAATCCTATACAAATATAATGATAGACCTTACAACAAGAATAGAAGCTTTTGTTAAATTGGGTAGTTTTTTTGAAGATTTTTGCAATTCAGTAGCTATAATTGATGATAACGTAATCCATAATAGCGCTATTTTTAATGAGTTTGATGAAAAAATAAGCCTAGCAAAGCATAAAAATGGTTGGTTTAATCGTGAAAATATCCTTTACAGCTTAAAATCTTGGGCTACCGTTTTAACCAAAGAGAAGCTTCAAAATTGGATATCAAACTATACCTTTAAATCAGAAATAGCGCCTAAGAACGTTGCCATTATAATGGCAGGTAATATTCCGTTAGTAGGTTTTCATGATTTTATTTCGGTATTAATTACAGGTCATAATGCCATTATAAAAGTATCATCAAACGATACTATTTTGCTGCCTTTCGTAGCAGATATTCTCATACAAATTGAACCAAAATTTAAAGAGGCTATTGTTTTTAAAGAGGCACAATTACCACATTTTGATTTGGTTATAGCTACCGGAAGTAATAATACCGCACGCTATTTTGAGCATTATTTTAAGAGCAAACCACACATTATCCGAAAAAATAGAAATTCTGTAGCGGTTTTAACAGGAAACGAGTCTGTTGCGCAATTAAAAGCGCTGGGTAATGATATTTTTCAATATTACGGCTTAGGTTGCCGCAGTGTTTCTAAACTTCTGGTTCCGAAAGATTATAATTTTGATGCTTTCTTTAAGGCCATTTATGACTATCACCCAATAGTAGAACAAGTAAAATATGCCAACAATTACGATTATAATAAAGCGGTATATTTAATGAGCGAATTTAAGTTATTAGATAATGGTTTTTTAATTTTAAAAGAAGATAAGAGTTACGCCTCACCTATTGCCTCACTATGCTACGAAAAATATGATAGCTTAGAATCAGTAGTAGAACAAATACAGTTAGATAGTGAAAAGATACAGTGTATTGTAAGTAACGGTGTCATAGAAAGTGAAATTCCGTTCGGAAAAACACAACTACCTAGTCTAAATGATTATGCAGATGGTGTGGATACTATCGACTTCTTGTTGAGAAACTCTTAGAATTTTTAGCTATTTATCTTTAAAATCTATTAAAAAATTAGACCTTTGCACCTTTAAATAAATAAAAATGAAAAAACATAATTTTAGTGCCGGCCCATGTATTTTGCCACAAGAAGTTTTATTGAAAGCTGCTGCTGCGGTTCAAGACTTTAACGGAATGGGCTTGTCGCTAATCGAAATATCTCATAGAAGTAAAGATTTTATAACTGTTTTAGAAAAAGCAAGATCTTTAGCTTTAGAACTTTTAAATTTGGAGAACAAAGGCTACCATGCACTGTACCTATCTGGTGGTGCAAGTATGGAATTTGTTCGGGTGGCTTACAATCTTCTTGAAAACAAAGGTGGTTATCTCAATACGGGTACATGGAGTAATAATGCCATTAAAGAGGCTAAAATTTTTGGTGAAGTCGTTGAAGTTGCATCATCAAAAGGTGATAATTTTAACCACATTCCTAAAATGTATGGTATTCCAAACGACTTAGATTACCTGCATGTAACTTCAAACAATACCATTTTTGGAACGCAAATGAAGACTTTCCCTAAAACGAAAGTCCCGCTAATTTGCGATATGAGTTCTGATATATTTTCAAGAGTCATTGATTTTTCTCAGTTCGATTTGATCTATGCAGGCGCACAAAAAAATATGGGTCCAGCAGGTACCACCTTAGTGATTGTTAAAGAAGAATTATTAGGTAAGGTAACCCGCCAGATTCCTAAAATTTTAGATTATAACGCTTATATCAATGCAAAAGACACCATGTATAACACACCATGTGTTTTTGCCATTTATGTTTCCATGCTAAATCTAGAATGGTTAAAAAATTTAGGAGGCATCAAGGCTATTGAAGAAATCAATGAGAAAAAAGCCCAATTACTGTATTCAGAAATAGATTTAAACCCAGCATTTCAAGGTTTTGCCCATAAAGATGATCGTTCGATTATGAACGCTACATTTACGCTTACGGATGAAAAACTAAAAGATACCTTTGATAATTTATGGAAAGCTGCAGGTATCAGTGGTATTAACGGTCACCGCTCTGTTGGCGGCTACAGAGCTTCTATGTACAACGCCATGCCACTTGATAGTGTTGGTGTTCTCGTAGATGTTATGAGCGAAATGGAACGAAAAGGGTAAAATAAATTTTAAGTTTTAAGTGTTGAGTTTTAAATTAAATATCAATAAATGGTTGAAAAGAAAAGTTTTGAATTTGCTATTGATATTATAAAGTTAGTTCAGATCCTTAGTAATCATAAATAATTTGTTTTTGCCGATCAACTTTTACGTTCAGCAACGAGTATTGGCGCTAATTTTTCAGAAGCTGGAGCGGCTCAATCTAAAAAAGATTTTATTTCTAAAATGGCAATTGCTTCAAAAGAAGCCAGAGAAACAAGATATTGGCTTCGGTTATTAAAAGAAAGTAATTTGATTCAAGTAGATTTAGAACATTATTTAGATGAAACCGAGCAATTGATTAAATTACTAACTAAAATTGTTAAAACTAGTCAAGAAAATTTAAAACTTAATTCATAAAGTTTAAATCTTATTTCAAAAACAACTTAAAATCATCACTTAGAAATTAAAAGGCACTAAAAGAGCTATTTATTTTTTTATCTAAATTAAAATTTTAGCAAGAACAGGTACTAAAAATTAATTTTCATTAAGGAACTAAATAACTTAAAACTCAACACTCAAAAATTAAAACTTACTAATGAGAATATTAGCAAACGATGGAATTTCACAAGATGGTATTGATAAATTAAAAGAAAACGGATTTGAAGTTCTTACGATACATGTTGCCCAAGAACAATTAGCAAACTATATCAACCAACATAAAATACAAGTGCTTTTAGTGCGCAGTGCCACGGAAGTACGTAAAGATGTAATTGATGCATGTCCGCAACTAAAATTAATAGGTCGTGGCGGGGTTGGTTTAGATAATATTGATGTTGATTATGCTGAAAAAAAAGGGATTCCTGTTATCAACACCCCAGAAGCGTCCTCTGATTCGGTAGCAGAATTGGTTTTTGCCCATTTATATGGTGGCGTTCGCTTCTTATACGATGCAAACCGAAATATGCCGCTAGATGGTGACAGCAAATTTAAAGATTTAAAAAAAGCTTACGCAAAAGGCACAGAATTAAGAGGAAAAACACTCGGTATTATTGGATTTGGAAAAATAGGACAAGCCACGGCGAAAATAGCCCTCGGAATAGGTATGAAAGTTCTTTATCACGATGTTGAGGTTGAAAACAAAATCTTAAACTTAACTTTCTTTGACGGACAAACACTTTCTTTTGAACTAAAAAACAGTACAAAAGAGGCAGTTTTGAAACAGTCCGATTTTATTTCTTTACACGTACCACAGCAAAATAAATATATTTTAGGCAAAAGTGATATTGATGTTATGAAAGATGGTGTTGCGATTATTAATGCCTCTCGTGGTGGCGTTTTAGATGAAGTAGCCTTAGTCGATGCTTTAGAATCAGGAAAAGTAGCTTTTGCAGGATTAGATGTTTATGAATCTGAACCTACTCCTGAAATTCGAATTTTAATGCATCCAAATATATCATTAACGCCGCATATTGGTGCCGCTACTTTAGAGGCTCAAGAGAGAATAGGACTTGAATTAGCAACAAAAATAATCGAAATACTGAAATAGTTATTCAATAAACAATTCAATTTTATTTCTTTTTTGTAGATTTAAAAAAATTTTAAACCAAAACTATAAAAATGTCAGGATTATTAGATTTACTAAACAGCCCTATGGGCAAACAATTAATTAGCGGTGTAGCTGGTCAAACAGGACAATCTGAAAGCAAAGCAGGAGACGTACTAAGTATGGCAATGCCTTTAATATTAGGTGCCATGAAAAAAAATGTTAAGTCGCCAGAAGGTGCTCAAGGTTTAATGAGTGCATTACAAGGAGGAAAACACGATGGTGGAATTTTAGATAATTTAGGTAGTTTCTTCGGTGGTGGTGTAGATGATAGTGCTATGCAAGATGGCGCAGGTATTTTAGGGCACGTATTTGGCGGTAACCAGGCTAATGTAGAAAATGCATTAAGTCAAAAATCAGGAATGGATGCCGGTACTGTTGCTAATATTTTAAAAATTGCTGCACCTGTAGTGATGGGCTTTTTAAGCAAGCAAACCGCTCAAAGTAATGTGAGTGATGCTGGTGGCATGAATGCTCTCTTAGGAAGCATGTTAGGTGGTCAACCACAACAAAACCAAAGCTTAATTACTACTTTATTAGATGCTGACGGTGACGGTAGTATTTTAGATGATGTAGCTGGTATGGTTATGGGTACAAATAAAAGCAAAGGCGGACTAGGTGGTTTACTTGGCGGTCTATTTGGAAAAAAATAGTAGTTATAAATATTACTTAAAAGCCGAACAAATGTTCGGCTTTTTTTGTACCTTAATGTTATGAAAAATTCCTTATTATATTGTGCTCTTTTTGGATTTATAGGTGTTTTTAGTTATAGTTGTACTAGCTCAAAAAATACCATTCAAACTACCGATGATGAAAAAATCGCCTTTAATCAAACTAAAGGAGACACCATCACCATCGCTAATGAAGAAACGGAATATGAAATTATTATTATAGAACCAGGATTTGATTTTTGGATACAAAGTGTTGCCCAACCACCAGGTTTTTTTTCTCAAAATTATTTAGAGACTAGAAATAATATTTGGGTTATTGAATGGAATCAACGTGTATTGCAGCCGCAACGTCATAACCCTAATTTATATGAACTTACCATAAACTATGATAGTTTTACCGATTATGGTTATGATGTAAATTATAAATTGTATAATTATTTTGTCTATTTCCAACGAAAATATAATCAACGTTTGGGTACTTTTTACCCTAGAATCTAATCAAATTATTGCAAAGTTTTTTCGATTATGCCAATAGTTTTAAGTGGTTAACTTTATCTTTGCAAACCTTTAAAAGGTGGTATGGAGAAATTGAAAGAACGTTGGGGAATAGAATCTAATTTTAGTATAATAGTTATTTTACTAGTTTTTGCTATTACTGGCAGCTCCGCATTAAAAATTGCAAGACCACTTTTGGAATATTTAGGTTTTACGAGAGACTTGTTTACAGATGAATGGTATTTTTCTGTGTTGTATTGGGCAGTACGCATTTTGGTGATTTTCCCTATTTACCAAGTGCTTTTAGTATTCTTCGGCTGGCTGTTTGGGCAGTTCAAATTTTTCTGGAATATGGAAAAACAAATGTTATCGAGAATCGGATTAGGTTTTTTGTTTAAGTAAAATTACAAAGTATTAAGTACAAAGTATTAAGACTTAAAAAAGTACGAAATACGAAATTAGAAGTTCGAAAAAAAGTTCAATAGCAAAATTAAGTTCAAATAATTATTAGATCCTTCACTATCTTGATTATTCAACTTTCAATTTTTCATTTTCCATTATTAGTTATTAGTTATTAATTATATCCTTCTCTTTCGGTGATTTTTTGAAAACATAGGTGTAAATCCACATTATAGTAAAGGTTGGTATCACATCTAAACCAGGGATTAGCTCTTCTACAAATGATATTAGACCTGCCGCCTGCCCTATTTTTCCTTTATAAAGTCGAGTCATTAACCACGCAGAAATGGGTGCCCAAATCATATCGGATAGTTCTCCTAAACCAGGAAGTATAAAAGAAAGCATCCCTATACCATCAAATAGTAAACCTAAAAATAAGTTTCTAATTTTATAATCTTTTTCTTGTGTATTCGTTGTTGTCATAGTTTAAAAATACTGTTTTCCAAACAATAAACACAAAAGCAATGCCAAAAAAAATCTCAACTTAAAAAGTTGAGATTTTTTGATTCGCGATATAGAAAATGTAGGTTTAAGAAAGATTAGAACTAATTAACTTTAAAAATTCATTGCGCGTTTCTTGCTTTTCAAACTGACCTCTAAATCCTGAAGTTGTTGTTACCGAATTTTGTTTCTGTACACCACGCATCATCATGCACATATGTGAGGCTTCAATAACAACAGCCACGCCCTTAGGCTTTAAAGTAGTATTAATACATTCTAAAATATCATGTGTTAAACGCTCTTGTACTTGCAATCTTCTTGCGAAAACATCCACTACACGAGGTATTTTACTTAAGCCAACAATGTGTCCGTTTGGAATATAAGCAATATGTGCTTTACCAAAAAAAGGCAACATGTGGTGTTCACACAAAGAATATAATTCAATGTCTTTTATAATAACCATATCGTCATAATCTTCTTTAAACATAGCCCCTTTCAGTATCTCTACCGGATCTAGTTCGTAGCCCTGCGTTAAAAACATCATTGCCTTTGATGCTCTTTCTGGTGTTTTTAATAATCCTTCTCTGTTTATATCTTCACCCATTTCGCTAATGATGGTAGCGTAATTCTTTTTTACTTCGTCTCTAATTTCGATATTGTACTCTTCAAAATTTTTGTATGCAGCCATTAATTGTATTGTTTTATGGTAATTAATCGTAAATAAATATTTTGTTTACTCTTTATGTATTAAACTTAAACAAAAATAAACAACATTTTTTCAAACTAAGGTAAAATTTTTATAAAATTTTAAAAAACTTATTGATCTACAATTATTCAAATTTACTTGATTCAGTAGCAGCGTTCATTTAAAACTTACAAACAAAGGTTACTCAATTTACATTTTGTCATGTCTTAGGTAATACGTATTTTCAACCTTTTATTTAAAATAATGATTGAAGCAAAAAATATTGAAAAGTTTTACGGAGATTTAAAAGTTTTAAAAGGAGTTGACCTTCATATAAAAAAAGGCGAAGTAGTCTCTATAGTAGGCCCTTCTGGTGCAGGTAAGACAACACTTTTACAAATTTTAGGGACGTTAGATCAACAATCTAATAAAAATGAAAGTCAACTTTTTATTCAAAATACCGATGTAACGTTGCTGTCTGATAAAGAAATCGCTAAATTCAGAAATGAGCATATTGGATTTATTTTTCAATTTCATCAATTATTACCAGAATTTTCGGCCATAGAAAATGTTTGCATCCCTGCTTTTATAAAAAAAACATCAAAAATAGAAGCTGAAAAAAGAGCCAAAGAATTATTAGATTTTTTAGGATTGTCGCATCGATATCATCATAAACCTAACGAACTATCTGGAGGAGAACAACAACGCGTAGCCGTGGCAAGGGCATTGGTTAATAACCCAGCAGTAATTTTCGCCGATGAACCAAGTGGTAATTTAGATACCGAAAGTGCCGATAATTTACATCAACTATTTTTTAAACTAAGAGACGAATTCGGGCAAACCTTTATCATAGTTACCCATAATGAAGAATTGGCCGATATGGCCGATCGTAAACTGACTATGGTAGATGGTCGTATGGTTGCTACCTTATGATAACCGAGATTTGGAGCTACTTTAAAAAACCGAGCTATACGCCATACACTGACCTAAATTTGCAAGAAAAAGGACGTATTTTCTTCCATATTTTAGCCTTAACTGTTGGTGCTAGTTTTATTTTAGGCTTAGTCATGGGTGGCATTACTTCTGCTCTAAAAATAGAATTAGGAGCGCATGGCGTTGAAGAAATGTTTAATACCTATTCTGTTTTAATAATTTTTTTGATTGCGGTAATTTTAGCGCCACTTATCGAAGAATTATTATTTAGAGCGCCTTTGGCTTTATTTAAAGACAGTAGCTATTTTAAAGTCGCATTTTATGTTTCTGTTTTGCTATTTGGAGTGGTACACTTATCGAATTTTGAACTTTTTACCGAATATCTCTGGCTTGCTCCTGTACTAGTTGCACCACAAATTTCTGCGGGTATATTTTTAGGTTTTACGCGTGTTAAATTAGGACTTTCATGGGCAATGCTGCTTCATGCCTGCCATAATGCACTACTTTTATCACCAGTTTTGATATTTAAAATTCTCGGAAAAACCATCGAATAATGAAAAAAGCAGTATTAAAGCAATTTTTAGATGAAAAAGTGGTGCAATACAACCACCCTAGCTTTTTAGAGAGTGATCCCATACAAATTCCACATAACTTTATAAAAAAAGAAGATATAGAAATTAGTGCTTTTTTAACCTCCACCATCGCTTGGGGTAATAGAAAAAGTATTATTACCAATGCCCAAAAACTAATGTCGCTCTTAGATGATGCGCCGCATGATTTTATTATCAATCATCAAAAAAACGATTTAGCCCGTTTTGATGCCTTTGTACATAGAACCTTTAACGGTGATGATGCTGCTTATTTTATGAAGAGTCTGCAAAATATTTATAAAAATCATGGCGGACTTGAAGCTGTTTTTAATGCTCATATTCAAAATAATTCCATGCAACCCGCGATTTCAGGTTTTAAAAATGTTTTTTTTGATATTCCACATCCTAAAAGAACCACAAAACATGTATCAGACCCTTTAAAGGGTTCGGCAGCTAAACGTATTAATATGTTTTTACGTTGGATGGTGCGCGATGGCAGTACTGGAGTTGATTTCGGAATTTGGAAGAGCATCTCCCCTGCTT
>JANQTG010000214.1 GCA_030731855.1 Cellulophaga sp.
AAAAATACTTGATGGGATTTGTTTTACTTTCCGATAAACGGATTGCAAAATTAGGGATTTTTTTTGTAAGATACTCAACTAATAAATTTTTTGTAAACTGCTCAGTTTCATAGTGTCCAATATCAGCAATCATCATTTTACTTTCTGCTTCGTAAAATTGATGATATTTTAAATCCGAAGTAATGAAAACATCAGCATTTACAGCCTTTGCGGCGTTTATGGCAAAAGATCCACTACCCCCTAAAACAGCTACTTTTTTTATGGGTTTATTCAAAAATTGGGAATGGCGAATGCATGATGCCTTCATTTTATCCTTTACAAAGGCTAAAAAATCGACTTCATTCATCTCTTTTTCTAAAAAACCGACCAGTCCAATACCAATATTTTGGTTATAATTTTCTAAAGTTTGTACCTCGTAAGCTACTTCTTCATAAGGGTGATTATCATGTAAAGCTTTTATAATTTGATGCTCAAAAGCTTTTTCAAAAGTGATGTTAATTTGACTTTCGGCTTCAAAATGTGTTTTTCCGATGTCTCCAACTTTAGGATTTGCATTTTCACCCGCTTTAAAAGAGCCAGTACCCTCAACGCTAAAACTACAATGGCTATAATTGCTAATATTCCCAGCCCCAGCGGCGAATAATGCTTCTTTTAGTTGTTCTGCCGACGCTTTAGGAACATAGGTAGTTAGTTTTTTGATGGTGCCCTTTTGTGGAATTAAAATTTGGGTATTTGTAAGTCCTAATACGGCACCTATTTTAGCATTTACGCCATGTTGTGAATTGTCTAAAGCCGTATGCATGCTGTAAATAGCAATATTATGCTGAATAGCTTTTATTACCACGCGCTGAACATAGGTAGCACCTGTAATTTTTTTTAGTCCCCCGAAAATAATAGGGTGGAAGCTTACAATTAAGTTGCAATTTTTAGCAATAGCTTCCTCTACCACATTTTCTAAAGTATCCAGCGTAACTAACACACCAGATACTTCGGCTTTTGCATCGCCAACGAGTAAGCCTACATTGTCAAAATCTTCGGCATAAGCCAATGGTGCTAATTCTTCTAAGAGGTTTGTAATGTCTTTTACAATCATTTTATACATATAATTATCAATCAAAGATAAAATATTATATTTTCGTTATCGATGCGCGTAGTAAGATTATTCCTTTTTCCGATTTCGATAGCGTATGCTATAGTGGTATATGTCCGAAATTTTTTGTTTGATGTTGGTATTTTTAAGAGTAACACCTTTAAAACGCCCACAATTTGCGTGGGGAATTTAAGTGTTGGAGGTACAGGAAAAACTCCGATGATAGAGTATTTAGCACAGCTTTTAAGTCTCGAAAATAAAATAGCGGTTTTAAGTCGTGGGTATGGCCGAAAATCTAAAGGATTTCAAATAGCTACTAAAAATAGTACAGTAGAAATTTTAGGAGATGAACCGTATCAAATTCATTTAAAGTTTCCAGAAATTACTATTGCTGTGGATGGTAATAGAAGTAATGGAATTAAAATTTTAGAAGAAACAATAAAGCCAACTATAATTTTATTAGATGATGCTTTTCAGCACCGAAAAGTTAAACCAAAATTTTCTATTTTGTTAACAGCTTATGGTAATCTGTATGTTGATGATTGGTATTTGCCTACAGCGAGTTTGCGTGATGCTAAAAACCAAAGCAAAAGAGCTGATATTATTGTAGTGACCAAATGTATGCCAACTATTTCTGAGGAAGAACAACAACGCATTATTCAAAAATTAAAACCCTTGGGACATCAAAAGGTATTCTTCAGTTTTCTGAAATATCCAGAGGACGTAAAAAGTGAAAACCATTCAATTTCTTTAGATACTTTAAAGGGAAAAGAAATTACTTTGGTAACAGGAATTGCAAATCCAAAACCTTTGGTATCTTTTTTGGTTGAAAACGGTATTAAAACATCCCATTTACCTTACCGAGATCATCATTTTTTTACTGAAGAAGAAATAGCGCTTTTTAACAGCAAAGATTTTATATTAACTACCGAGAAAGATTATGTGCGGCTAAAAGGTAAAGTGAAAAATGTATATTATTTAGGTATAGCGCATGAATTTAAGGGAGACGGGAAACAGCTTTTTGAAGCAGCAATTTTA
>JANQTG010000215.1 GCA_030731855.1 Cellulophaga sp.
AATCCAGGACCATTAAGGTATCGCCATTTGGTAGTAATCCTTTGTATTTGCTCTTAATTCTTAAAAAGATAACATACAACACCTAATTTAACACCTATAAAAACAAAGCCCCGTAAACATTGATGTTTCGGGGCTTTTAAGCGGAGAAAGAGGGATTCGAACCCCCGGAGGTGTGACCCTCAACAGTTTTCAAGACTGCCGCATTCGACCACTCTGCCATTTCTCCAGTGTCTATTGCGTTTAACCATTAATAGTTTAACTCGTTAAACTAAGTAGCGGGCCTGCCCGCCGAAGGAATTTTTTCTATTCCCGTAGGCGGGTGCAAATATAACAACCTTTTTTGAATATCGTCAAAGGTTTTTTAATATTTTTTCAAAATAATTTTATAGCATAAATGTCCGCATTACAAGTATAAAAAAAGCCGTGCTATTTTGGTAATATGACTTTATTTAAAGCCTTAAAACTATTAACTTTACCACAAAAAAATTAATGACCAACAGTATTCAACAATTACAATGGCGTTATGCCGTTAAAAAATTTAATGTCAATCGAAATCTACCAGATACTAAAATTCAACTCTTAAAAGAAGCTTTTAATTTAACCGCGACTTCTTATGGCTTACAGCCTATAAAATTAGTTGTGATTAAAGATAAAGTGCTTCAAGAAACCTTAGTAAAAGCTTCTTACAATCAAAAACAAGTGGCGCAAGCCTCGCACGTTTTGGTTTTTTGTATCGAAACACAAATCGATGAAGCTTATATCTCTAATTATTTTGACACGGTAAAAAGAATCCGAAATACTGCTGATGATGTTTTAAATCCGTTTAAAAATTTCTTGATTGATGATTTTTCTAAGAAAAATATAGACGAAATTAAGCGTTGGGCGACTAATCAAGCTTATTTGGCGCTGGGTAATTTACTGACTATTTGTGCTTTAGAAGAAATTGACGCCTGCCCTATGGAAGGGTTTTTACCTGGCGAATATCATAAAATTTTAGGTTTAGATTCAAAAAATTTAGAAGCTGTTTTGGTTCTTCCAGTTGGGTATAGAGCAGAAGATGATGTTTTTTCTAATTTTGCCAAGGTTAGAAAATCTTTAAGCGATTGTATTATTGATTTTTAGTTTTTAATGAAACTATAAAGTACTAAGTCCAAAGTATTAAGACTTTATGAAGTTAGAAATACGAAATTAGAAGTACGAAGTTTGAAAAAGTATTAAGTACAAAGTATTAAGTATTAAGACTGTAGTAAATTAGAAAAATTTCAAAAGTTTTAAGGTAGATTTACGATTTTAAAAAATTTATTTTCATACAACAGACAACAGACAACCAACTTGAAACCTGAAACAATTTTAAACCAACAACTCTTGCATTGAGCGGAGTCGAAATGAACATTTAAAACTTAAAAAATGCCTGGATTTGAATTTTTTGGAGACTTAGAACGAAAAGAAGTAAATGATGTGTTAGACTCAGGTGTTTTAATGCGCTATGGTTTTGATAAAGCGCGTGACCATTGGAAAGCATTAGAGTTAGAAAATTTAGTTGCTGAACGAATGCAAGTAAAACATGCACACGTTGTTAGCAGTGGTACAGCTGCTTTAACCGTTGCTTTAATGGCTGCACATATAAATTCTGGTGATCAGGTTATTTTACCAACCTTTACTTTTGTAGCCTCTTTTGAGGCGATTCTTTCGGTAGGTGCAGTGCCTATTTTAGTTGATGTTGATGAAACTTTAGGTTTAAATGCCGAGGCGGTAGAAAAAGCAATTACCAACAAAACTAAAGCAGTAATGGCGGTACATATGTGTGGTTCTATGGCCGATTTAGCCGCACTTCGTAAAGTATGTGCTACCCATAATTTAATTTTAATTGAAGATGCTTGTCAGGCAATAGGCGGCACTTTTAATAACAAACCTTTAGGGTCAATAGGAAAAATTGGGTGTTTTTCTTTTGATTATGTAAAAACAATTACTTGTGGCGAAGGCGGCGCTATTATCACAAATAGTAAAGATATTTTCACAAAAGCTCAGGCTTATACAGATCATGGTCACGATCATTTAGGAGCGGATAGGGGAGCAGATAAACATCCCATTTTGGGCTATAATTTTAGAATCTCGGAACTTAATGCGGCTGTAGGTGTGGCGCAAGTAAAACGTTTAGATGATTTTCTTGCCATTCAAAAAAAGCACTACACCATTATTGAAAATGCTTTAAAAACTATTCCACAAGTTAGCTTTAGACGTGTCCCTAAAGGTGGTGTGCAGAATTATTCCTTTTTTAATTTCTTTTTACCTACAAAAGAAATCACTAAAAAAGTGCATACCGAATTCGGAAAGCAAGGAGTGGATGCTACTTTTTATTGGTTTGATAATAACTGGCATTACCACAAAAAATGGGATCATCTAAAGCAGTTAAAAGGATTAAATAAGTATTCAAACGAACAATATAACGGAATGCCAGATTATTATAAGTCCGACTTCTCTGCTTCTGATGCTGTAATTTCTAAAACAATTTCTTGTTTGATTAAATTAAGTTGGACAGAAGAAGAAGTAAAAGCAAGAGCTCAAAAAATGCTAGACATAATTAAAGCAGCACTTTAATATTGTACTGAACCTACTATTTCGAGTCCGTATCCTTCAATACCAACGCGTTTGGTCTGAATGGTATTAGTGAGTAATCTTATTTTCGAAATATTTAGGTCGTGCAATATTTGGGCACCAACGCCAAAATCTTTGGCATCCATTTCAATTTTAGGGGCTTTAATTTCCCCATTAGCTTGTAATTCTTTTAAAGACGCTAATCTGTTTAAAAGATTTAAAGACTGACTTTCTTGATTTATAAACACAAACGCGCCTTTACCAGCGGTGTTTATGGCATTAAACATATCTTCTAATTTCTTATCAGGATTATTGGTTAATGTTCCTAGAATATCATTATTTATTAACGTAGAATTAATACGCGTAAGTATTTCTTCGTCTTTTTTCCAGGTTCCTTTTGTAAGCGCAATATGAATTTGATCATTCGTAGTTTGTTGGTAGGCGCGCAATCTAAAATCTCCGAATCGTGTGGTAATTGTAAAGTCTTCTTTTTTCTGAATAAGACTATCATATTCCATTCGGTAAGCGACTAAGGCTTCAATAGAAACAATTTTTAGATGGTGCTTTTTCGCCACTTTTAGCAGTTCAGGTAAACGTGCCATAGTACCGTCTTCATTCATAATCTCAACAATAACACCTGCAGGTTTTAACCCAGCTAAGCGTGCGAAATCTATGGCTGCTTCCGTGTGGCCCGTACGTCGTAAAACACCACCTTCTTTAGCTACTAAGGGGAAAATATGTCCTGGTCTGGCTAGTTCATATGATTTTGTTTCCGAATCGGTTAATGCTAAAATTGTTTTGGCTCTATCGGAAGCTGAAATACCTGTAGTAACACCATTCCCTTTTAAATCGACGGAAACCGTAAATGCAGTTTCCATATGATCTGTATTATTGGTCACCATCATATGTAAACCCAACTCTTTACATCTGCTTTCTGTTAAAGGAGCACAAATAAGTCCACGACCGTGATAGGCCATAAAATTGACCATCTCAGGGGTAACCAATTCTGCGGCGGCTAAAAAATCGCCTTCGTTTTCTCTATTCTCATCATCAACAACAATAATAATTTTTCCATTTTTAATGTCGTTAATCGCATCTTCAATAGTATCTAGATGAATACTGTTATCCATGTTCATTATTTTGTACTAGTTTTAATTTTTAAAAATAAATTTTGAAAGAAATCTATGACACTTCCAAAATTTATAAGTCCTTTATCTTCCGTAGCCCTTTTAGTTAAAAACACACCCAAGGGCAACATAATTAAGGTAGAAGCCCACGCGCCTAAAATAGGGTTTATATTCCCTTCTTTGGCATAATTCTCGGCAAATACTCCAATAAAATAATAGGTTAAGAATAAAATAATTGCAATGACCATAGGCAAACCTAAACCACCTTTTCGAATAATAGCGCCCAAGGGTGCACCAACAAAAAATAGAATGATACACGATAAGGCAAGTGCAAATTTTTTGTGAAGCGAAACAATATGCATATTATAAATTTTATAACGCTTATCTAATTCATCTTTTTTACTATCAATAGAGGCAATTATACTCGTAGTAGTGTTTAATGCTGATGTGATAATTTGTGATTTTTGGTATTTTTCAAATAAATTTACAATGCTCAAGGTGTCGATGGTCTTCTTAAATAGCTCCAATGAATCTGCTGGCGCATTTTTTAATTTAAGTTGCAAAATACTATCAGGCTGGGACACCAGAGAAAATGCCCCAGTTCTATTAAGAATACTTTTAGAAAAAGTACCTACGATGGCTATATTATTGGTCTTAATAGAATCCGCATCTTTAATTAAACGCGATACATTTTTCATTTTATCGGTAGTTACATCACGATCTTCTTCTAAATTAACATCGAGTCTAGAAATATCTTGATTTAAGGTGTAAATATCAAAACTGGACTTCGCAAACGGATATTTTCTGTTATCATTGGCGTTTTTAGTAACGCGCTCCTCGTAATAATAGCCATCTCTTAAAATAAGTTGTAAAATATCAGATCCTTCGCTGCTCACCAGTTCGCCAGTTTTAGCTTTAATGACCGTATTGTTTACATTATTATCTAATTTTCTGTGAATAATAACATTTTCAAGAAAGCGTTCGTTTTCGCCGTATTTACGGTCTACTTTCATATTCATATTGGTCCCTTCTAAATCGCTAAACGCCCCCTCAACAATGGCTGTTGATGGTTTTACTTGACCAATATTTTTACGAAGATTGTATATTTTTTGTTCTGCCGCAGGGATAACGCTATTGGCAAAATAAAATACTAAAACTCCCAGAAGTGATACAAAAACAATAACACTAGCCATGGCTCTTTGTAACGAAATACCAGAAGCTTTCATAGCAGCAAATTCATAGTTTTCAGCTAAAGAACCGAAAGTAAGAATAGAAGCTAATAATACGGTTAAGGGTAATACCTTTTCAGAAAGGTTTGGCATTATATAAAACAAGAACTTACCTATAATAACAATATCTAAACCCTTACCTGCTAAATCATCAATAAATAACCAAATAGTTTGGAATATAAAGATGAGCATCAAAATAGCAAACGAGCTAAAGAAATTATATAAAAAACGCCTTAAAACATAACTATCTAATATTCTCAAGATCTAATTTTTGATGATGTAGTACCCCTCTTTTTTGTACTTTGACTCATCAAAAGTAAATAAGCTTTTTGATAAAGGCTGGTTTGTTTTAAAAGAATTAACAGTGATGGTTGTTTTTGTTCCGTTTTTACCTGTTTCAATAAGCCTATAAATGTGCTTTGTCTCTACATCAATCCCTAACAAAATAGACTTTATTTCGGAATTAGTATCTATTGGGGTTAATTTTACAAATTGAATTTTACGTCCTTCAATATTTTGTAGAATATCCCAAGCATAAGTATGCCCAGTTTTATAAAAAGTAAGCATTTTAGAGGGTGTAATGGTATTTTCATCATCCGATTTATTTTCTATAGTTACCTCTTCATTTTCAGGAACTATGGTGTACACTTTAATACCATCAAACAATTGCTTTGCCCCTAAATAATTGAATAAATATTTTTCGCCTTGCATCGTAACATCACCTCTAGTTTCTTGATTAATGTTGGCTTCTTTATTTTGTAAACTGTATTTAAAATCTACAAATATGTTGTCGTAAGATTTTACTTTGTTATAAACATCATCTAATAATGTTTTTGCTTTTGCAGCATTCTGTGCCGTTCCAAGGGCTGAAATAAAAAGGACAAGTACTACTAGTATTTTTTTCATTTTTAAAAGCTTTAAGCTATAATTAATCTTTCTAATGTCTAATGTCTAATGTCTAATGTCAAAAGTAAATTTCATTTTTAATTTTTCAATTAACTCGTATTTTCCATTTTACACTTTCAATTTTCAATTTTCAATTTTTTACTTTCAATTATTTCGTATTTCTAATTTCGTACTTCGTATTTTTCTATCAACTACCAACTACCAACTAACCACTAACCACTAATTACTAATTCTCATTATCAAAAAATTGCTGTAAGGCTACCATATCCGTAATTAAAACCTGTCGTGCTTTACTGCCTTCAAACTGCCCTACAATGCCTGCTGCCTCTAATTGATCTATAATTCGGCCAGCTCTATTGTAACCTAATTTTAATTTTCTTTGGATTAAAGAGGCAGAACCTTGTTGTGCAATCACAATAACTTCGGCTGCATCTCTAAACAATGCATCTCTATCCGAAATATCATAATCAATACTTGTGCCAGAATCTTCTCCGATATACTCAGGAAGCAAATGTGCATCAGAGTAGGCACGTTGAGAACCTATAAATTCAACTATTTTAGCAACTTCGGGTGTATCGACAAAAGCACATTGAATTCGAGTGACATCATTACCTTGTGTGTACAACATGTCACCTCTACCAATTAATTGGTCGGCACCGGCTGCGTCTAAAATAGTTCTAGAATCTATTTTTGAGGTTACTCTAAAGGCAATTCTTGCTGGAAAGTTCGCCTTTATAATCCCTGTAATTACGTTTACTGAGGGCCTTTGGGTGGCAATAATTAAGTGAATACCGATAGCCCTTGCCAACTGTGCTAAACGTGCAATGGGTGTTTCTACTTCTTTACCAGCCGTCATAATCAAATCGGCAAACTCGTCAATGACTAAAACAATATAAGGCAAAAACATATGTCCGTCGTTTGGGTTTAATTTACGGGCTTTAAATTTGTCATTATACTCTTTGATATTACGTACCAATGCTAGTTTTAGCAGTTCGTACCTGTTATCCATTTCAATACAAAGGGAATTTAAAGTATGAATAACCTTGGTATTATCGGTAATAATTGCATCATCCGTATCGGGTAATTTCGCTAAAAAATGACGTTCAATTTTATTAAATAAGGTTAATTCTACCTTTTTAGGATCAATCAATACAAATTTTACCTCCGCAGGGTGTTTTTTATATAAAAGTGATGTTAATACCGCATTTAAACCAACAGATTTACCTTGGCCTGTGGCTCCGGCCATTAAGAGGTGTGGCATTTTGGCTAAATCGACTACAAAGGTTTCGTTACTAATGGTTTTACCAAAAGCAATAGGCAATTGCATTTCTGCTTTCTGAAATTTAGGGGATGTAATTACTGAACGCATCGATACAATGGTGGCGTTCTTGTTAGGAACTTCGATACCAATGGTACCTTTACCTGGAATCGGAGCTATAATTCTGATTCCTAAGGCAGCTAAAGAAAGTGCAATATCATCTTCTAAATTTTTAATTTTTGATATACGAACACCGGCATCGGGTACAATTTCATATAGGGTAACTGTAGGACCGATCGTTGCTTTAATCTGAGCGATACCAATTTTGTAGTTTTTTAAAGTTTCTACAATTTTATTTTTATTCTCTTCTAATTCTTCTTGATTGATGGTAATGCCGCCAGTGACACCATGTTGATCTAATAATTCTATGGTGGGAAACTTATAATTGGCTAGTTCTAAGGTAGGATCGAATTCTCCATAGTCTTCTACTAATTTATTGGCTAGAGTTTCGGTGTCTTCTACTTCTTCGACAACCTTAGCGACTTGCATCGTTAAATTTTCCTCGACTTCTTCCTCTTTTGGAAGGTTAATTTCAAAATCGTTATCTATGGTATTGGTTTCAGTAACTAATGGTGGAATATCTTTTTTATGGGTGTAGGTATCTATAACAACTTGTTTTTCTTCTTTAGCGATAAGCGCTTCAATTTCTTCTTCAGTATAGGTTTCCGAAGTTTCCGAAGTGTTGAATTCTGATTTTAAAGATGTTTTGTTTTTTGCATAAAATTCGGTAACCAAGTCTGGGGTTATCTTAAATAAGCGTACTAAAATGATTACTAATCCGAATAATAATAATAAAAAGACGCCTACTTTTCCGGCATAATCTTGTAGAAAATCATTCATTTCGTAACCAACTATACCACCTAGAAGAGGAAATGATTCCGCAAAAAAACCAAAAGCTATAGAAATCCAAATAATGAAAACCATTCCCCAAATCCATTTTCGCAATAATCCGGTAGCTTTTAAGCTTAAAAATAATTTTAATCCTGAAATAAAGAATAAAACAATGAATATAAAGGATGCAACACCAAAACCTTTATACATAAAAAAGTGACTGACACTAGCGCCAAATTTATTCAGCAAATTTTTGGCTTCTTCGTTCCGAGAAGCGAATTCGCTTAAAATACTTTGATCATCTTTCCAGGTAAAATAAAATGAAATAAATGAAAAAAACAGGGCTACACTAAAAAGCATTAGTAAGCTTCCTAGTATAATTTTATTCTGTTTAGATAATTTAAAAGAAACTTTTTTAGGAGCTTCTGTTTTTTTAGTGCTTTTTGCCTTCTTTGCCATTAAGTTTTTAATACTTGGGGCTAAAATACGAATTTACGTTTTAAGCCAAGAGAATTGTAGTTTTAAAAAAATTTAGGAACATAGATCAGTAAGCCTACAACAACCGCTGCAATAGAAACAATCATTACTGCACCAGCCGCAATATCTTTTATGAATCCAATTTTAGGATCAAATTTAGGTTGAATAAAATCGGCTACTTTTTCTACGGCGGTATTCATACCTTCAATACCAATAACCAAGGCGATAGCAAAAATTTGCAAAATCCACTCTGTATGCGATATTTCGAAATAAAAACCGGCTGCTGTCATGATAAGTCCAATAAAAACTTGGACTTTTATACTTGCCTCAGTTTTAATTAAAAGTAAAGCTCCGCGCAATGCGAAGCCTACACTTTTAATTCTGTTTGCCATAAATGACTCCTTTTTTTTACGCATTTACTAAGGCCTCTAATGCAGCTTTATAATTAGGTTCATCAACAATTTCCGCTACTTGTTCGCTATACAATACCTTGCCATCTTTGTTTAAGACAACAACTGCTCTAGAATGTAAAGGTGCTAAAGGGCCATCTGAAAAAGATAATCCGTAGGCTGTTCCAAAATTACCATCTTTAAAATCAGATAACATTTCTACCTTATTGATACCTTCAGCGCCACAAAAACGAGCTTGTGCAAAGGGTAAATCTTTTGAAATACATAATACCATGGTATTGTCTAGTGCTGCCGCTTCTTGGTTAAACTGACGAACAGATTGTGCACAAGTACCAGTATCGATACTCGGAAAAATATTTAAAACCACATTCTTACCTTTATAATCTGTTAAGGTAGCTGCGGATAAATCATTTTTTGTAAGGTTAAAATTAGGGGCAGAAGTACCATTTTTTGGTAAATTACCTATTGTATTTATTTTATTTCCTTTTAGTGTAACTGTTGCCATAATACGTGTTTTTAATTTTGCGTGAAATTATAAAATATATCGATGAAAAGTAAGCAAAAGTATTTGAAAATAAAAAGTCCGTTTATTTTAGTAAACGGACTTTTAATTTAAACGTATCAAAAATTGAGTTTAGTAGTTTATTCGTTTAGAAGTTTAGCTTACACAACTCTCTAATGTTGTTAATTATGTATCAATTGAACCCATTACGCGTTGCATAAAACCATTTAAGGCTTCTTTTTGCGGCACACCACTTTTGATGGCTGTTTGTACTTCAAGTGCACCGTACATATTAGAAATTAATTCTCCAATAACATCTAATTCTTCATCTTTTAATGAAGAAACTTCTGTTAATGCCTCTAAGGTTTCTATGGTTTCAACAACATAATCTTCATCGTTTTGCTCAATAAAGCTCACTAAATGTTTAATTACTGGTAATTTCATTAATCAATTGTTTTAAAACATCATATTTATTCGTCTGTACTTGATTTTTTAATTTTCCTCTAGTAAAAGCAGCGAAGGTAGGCAAGTTGTCTACGTTAGCTAATTTTCTAGATTCTGGAAATTTCTCAGCATCAACCACTACAAAAGTTACGTTTTTGTTCTCTGTAGCTTCTTTTTTAAATTTTGGTTTCATAATTCTACAATTCCCACACCATGTTGCCGAATATTGTACCATTACGTTTTGGTTTTGGTCAATAATCTCTTGTAAATTATCTTGTTCTAATTCTAAAATCATTAGGATGTTTTTATATCGTTTTTAAATCAAAATAATCTATTGCCAAAATTAACAATAGATTATTTGTATGCATTATATTTTTTAGTTTGCATGAGCAGATAAGTAACTAGCAACTCCAGATCTATCGGCAGTCATAGCGTCTTTACCTTCTTCCCAGTTTGCAGGACACACTTCACCTTTTTCTTGTACGTGTGTATAGGCATCGATTAAACGCAAATACTCGTTTACATTTCTCCCTAAAGGCATGTGGTTAATTCCTTCGTGAAAAACAGTACCCTCTTCATCTATTAAATAGGTAGCTCTGTAGGTTACATTGTCACCATCTACAGTAACAATACCAGTTTCATCATTATACTGTTCGTTAGTGATGTCTAGAATACCTAAAGTAGATGCTAAATTTCTATTGCTATCTGCTAAAATTGGATAAGTTACTCCTTCAATACCGCCGTTATCTTTTGCGGTACTCAACCATGCGAAGTGAACTTCAGCAGTGTCGCAAGATGCGCCTATTACTAACGTGTTTCTTTTTTCAAATTCTGGTAAAGCAGCTTGAAAAGCATGTAATTCAGTCGGACAAACAAAAGTAAAATCTTTTGGATACCAGAATAAAATTACTTTTTTATTGTTTTTTTGTGCTTCCTCTAGTACATTTAATTTAAAAGTATCTCCTAAATCATTCATTGCATTTACGCTTAAATTCGGAAACTTTTTACCTACAATTGCCATATTAATATTAATTTATAATTAGTATAATTTCAAGGCAAAATTACCACTATTAAACAGCTTATGTAGTTCTTTGGATTAGTAAATTTGATGCTTATATAGTATTTACAAATAGGGGTGAAGCAAAGACCTTTTATTTGTCAAAACAAGAATTTAAGTATGTTTTATTTATCAGTCTGACTAATTTAAGAACCTAAAATCATTAAAATCTTAAAAAATAATTTTACTAAAATTTGAAGAGTTGCCTAATAAATTTCTTTTCAACTTATTTTACTTCTTTGAAGTTGCTAATTGTCTTATTTTAATATTCAAGGCAGCAAAAGTTAAGGTCATGATAGGGCTTAGCCAATTGAAGATCGCATAAATAAAGTATTCGCCAGTGCTTACCCCTAAAACGCCAGATTGGTACGCTCCGCAAGTATTCCAAGGGATTAAAACAGATGTTACGGTACCCGAATCTTCTAAGGTTCTACTTAAATTTTCAGGAGCTAGTTTTTTATCCTCGTAGGCTTTTTTAAACATTTTACCAGGAATTACAATCGCCAAATATTGATCGCTTGCAATTGTATTTAGCCCCAAACAACTTACTACCGTACTTGAGAAAAGTCCGAAGGTAGAACTAGCAATCGAAAGCAGTGCTTTTGTTATGCGCGCCAAAGCACCAATACCATCCATAATACCACCAAAAACCATGGCGCAACAAATTAAATAGATGGTCCACAGCATACCTTCCATACCGCCTGAGCTAAATAAATCATTTAGTTTTTCATTGTCTGTGACAATGGCAGTATCTGTAAAAATCGCATTAAAAAGTGCTGTCACTTCCGATTCGTTTAAAGCTTCTAATACACGAGTTTGGAAAATCATAGCAAATATTGCTGCTAAACCAACACCAACACCTAAGGCTACTAAAGGTTTTGTTTTTAAAAGAATTAATAGAATAACCACACCAGGTACAATAAATAAATAAGGGGTTATGGTGAAGGTAGTTTCAATCGTTTTTAATAAACCGCTTACATCAGCAGTTCCCGTGGTATCGATATTCAAACTAATAACCGTAAAAACAATTAAGGTAATTAGGATAGTCGGTACTGTTGTAAACGCCATGTACTTAATATGTGTAAACAAATCGGTTCCTGCCATAGCGGGAGCTAAATTTGTAGTATCGCTTAAAGGAGACATTTTATCACCGAAATAAGCGCCCGAAATAACTGCACCAGCAATCATTCCTGTTGGGATTCCGAGGGCAGTTCCAATACCTACTAAGGCAATACCAACAGTAGCAGAAGTGGTCCAAGAGCTACCCGTTGCAATAGAAATAATAGCAGCGATGACTACAGAAGCAGGTAAAAATATAGTGGGACTCAATACTTGCAGTCCGTAATAAACCATCGCAGGGATAATACCGCTTACCAACCAAGTACCAGCCAATGCACCGACCAAAAATAAAATCATAATAGGAATAAAAACACTGCGTAAATTTTCCCATATTTCTTTTCCCATTGTTTTTAGGCTTGTTTTATTAAACAAACCCACTATGGCAGCAAAAACACCTCCGATAAGTAAAATAATTTGATTAGAAAATTCGCCAAAAACTTCACCTCCCGCGAAGAAAATGTTGTAGGCTAACATGGCCATTAACAAAACTACAGGAATTAGTGCTTCCCAAATACTGAGGGCTCTATTTTGTACAATATGTTCATTTTCAGGTCCAGAAGGGTTTAAGCTTTGGTTTTGCATTAAATTGTATCGTTAGTTATTCTGTAATAATACGATTTTGGTCGTTTTCATGCAAGTAAACCTAATCGCTAATTTTATGAAACTGTTTCTAATGTAAGAATCTGCAAGTGTTCCATGCACTGTTTCATGATAGAATATGTTCTTTTAATATCATTATCTAAACCGATTGAAAAACGGATTAAGCCTTCTGATAAACCCATTTCTTTTTGTTCATCTAAAGGTATTTCTGATGACGTTGATGTTCCAGGAGCACTAAATAAGGTTTTATAAAAGCCAAGACTAACGGCTAAATAACCCAAATTTTTAGCTTGCATAAGTTCCATTAAAGCGTTGGCATTATCTAAAGAACCAACATTGAGTGTTAAAAGTCCGCCATAGCCATATTCCGCATTCATTTGGTTTGTCATGGTTTCATGACCAGAATGTGAAGCCAAACCAGGGTAGGAGACTTTAAGTCCGTCTTGCTCAAATTTCTCAGCTAAATACAAGGCATTTTCACTATGTTTTTTCATTCTTATGTGCAGCGTACGCATATTTTTTAAGATGGATGATGCTCTTAAACTATCTAAAGTACTCCCTAGCAACATTCCTGCGCCAGAATTCACATCTTTTAAACTCAAACAAAAATCGGTTGTTCCGCAAACCACACCAGCAACACAATCACTAGTTCCATTAATAAATTTAGTTAAACTATGAATTACAATATCGGCCCCTAATTTTCCAGGAGCTACAGATAAGGGAGAAAATGTATTATCAACTACTAAAGGTAATGCATGTTTTTTAGCCAATTTTGAAATAGCCGCAATATCTGCAACTTCTAAAAGTGGATTACTTACCGCCTCACAATAAATCATTTTAGTAGTATCGGTGATGGCATTTTCAATAGCTTCGATAGAAGTAGTATCTACAAAAGAGACCTTAATATTAAATTTCTTTAAGAAATTCTTCATAAAAGCGTAGGTACCACCATAAATAGTTCTGCTGCTCACAATATGATCTCCAGAATTACATAGTTGTAAGATTACCGCAGTAATTGCGCCCATTCCACTGCCATAAACATTAGCAGTTTCAGTACCTTCTAAGGCTGCAAGTGCCTCCCCTAAATATAAGTTAGAGGGCGAAGAATGGCGACTATATAAGTAACAACCTTCGGTATTTCCTTCAAAGGTATCGAACATGGTTTTTGCTGATATAAAGGTATAGGTTGAAGAATCTGAAATGGAGGGGTTAACTCCTCCATATTCACCGAAATATTGTAAATCTTGTAACTTGTCAGACGCTTTGAAGTTCATAATACTAGTTTTAGAAATACTAAAATACGAAGAATTAGTTTTGTAATCAATAATATTCAATTAATGTAATTTTTAAATCTATTAAATAATATTGTTTTAGACTATATATCTATTATTAATACTTTTTAATTATTTTAGATGAAAATCTATCTAAATGACTTTTGATACAACAGACCAGAAACTTTTAAATCTTTTACAAGAAGATTGCAAAAAAACTACAAAAGAATATGCCAACAAGCTAAACTTATCAGTTACAGCAGTTTATGAACGTATAAAAAGACTTGAGAAAACAGGAGCGATTAGTAAATATGTTGCTCTGGTAGATAAAAAACAGGTAAACAGACCTTTTACCGTGCTTTGTCATGTAAAATTAGCACAACATTCTAAAGACTATGTTACTTTATTCGAAAGAGAAGTATTGAAATTAAAAGAGGTCGTAGAATGTTACCATATTAGCGGAGATTATGATTATATTTTAAAAATTCACGTAAGTGATATGGAAAAATATAGAGAATTTATGGTTTCAAAACTAACAGCAATTCAACATATTGGGAGCACTCAAAGTTCTTTTGTTATTGAAGAAGTAAAACATACTACGGTAATTGAATTGTGAGAATTTCGTTGATGGTCAAATAATAATTAAAAAGGAAAAATTGTTGCTAGTTTTTCGTTGCTCGTTGCTCGTCGTCATCGAAAAAAAGCTTAAGGCGTAGAGCCTATAGCTTATAGCTTAAAGCGTATAGCGTTTAGCGCACAGCCTTCCCTTGTTCTTTTTAACTTTAAACATCAAAATCGGAATTTAAAATAAATAAGTCTTAATTTTGCAATGTTTAAAAAATTTAGAAAAATTATGAATACATATGATGTAGCCATTATTGGTTCAGGCCCAGGAGGATATGTTGCAGCCATCCGCTGTGCACAATTAGGAATGAAAACAGCCATAATAGAAAAGTATAGTACCCTAGGAGGTACCTGTTTAAACGTAGGTTGCATCCCTTCAAAAGCATTGTTAGATTCTTCGCACCATTATGAAGACGCTCTAAAACATTTTGAAGATCATGGAATAGAAATCCCAGGAGAAATAAGATTAAATCTTGAAAAAATGATTTCCCGTAAGCAAGGTGTGGTAGATATGACTACAAAGGGAATTCAATTTTTAATGGATAAAAATAAAATTGATGTTTTTGAAGGACTTGGTAGTTTTAAAGATGCAACACACATCAATATTAAAAAGAACGATGGAAAATCAGAAACCATTGAAGCAAAAAATACTATTATTGCTACAGGTTCTAAACCATCAACCTTACCATTTATCACTTTAGATAAAGAGCGAATTATTACCTCTACCGAAGTTTTAAAATTGAAAGAAGTACCAAAACATATGATTATCATAGGTGGTGGTGTTATTGGTTTAGAATTAGGTCAGGTGTACAAGCGTTTAGGCGCTGAAGTTACCGTTGTAGAGTTTATGGACAGGATTATACCAACCATGGATGCTGACTTATCTAAAGAGCTAATGAAGGTAATGAAAAAGCAAAAAGTAAAATTTGAGCTTTCTCACAAAGTAAAATCGGTTGAGCGCAAAGGCAATGAAGTAATTGTAAAAGCAGATAATAAAAAAGGTGAAGAAATTACCTTTACAGGCGATTATTGTTTAGTTGCTGTAGGCCGTAGTGCATACACACAAGGTTTAAATTTAGAAGCTGCAGGTGTACAACTAGAAGAAAGAGGCAGAGTAGCAGTGAATGCACATTTACAAACCAATGTTACTAATATTTATGCTATTGGCGATGTTATAAAAGGAGCTATGTTAGCGCATAAAGCAGAAGAAGAAGGTACTTTAGTGGCTGAAATAATTGCCGGACAAAAACCACATATCGATTATAATTTAATCCCTGGTGTAGTATACACATGGCCAGAAGTTGCTGCCGTAGGAAAAACGGAAGAAGAATTAAAAGCAGCAGGAATTGAATACAAATCTGGCTCTTTCCCGATGCGTGCTTTAGGCCGTTCAAGAGCAAGTGGTGATACTGACGGATTTGTAAAAATATTAGCAGATAAAAAAACAGACGAAGTTTTAGGAGTACACATGATAGGTGCTCGTTGTGCCGATTTAATTTCCGAAGCGGTTACGGCAATGGAATTTAGAGCATCTGCCGAAGATATCGCTCGTATGAGTCACGCACACCCAACCTATGCCGAAGCTGTTAAAGAAGCTGCTTTAGCGGCAACGGCTAATAGAGCATTACACGTTTAAGGCTTAAATAATTCTATATATTAAAAAGGGCTACTTAAATTTTTAAGTAGCCCTTTTTTTATTTGTCCCAACATACCACTTAAAGCACAAAGCAAAAATTGAAATCAATTTTTAATAAACAACACGCTAAGCAATTGTTCACTGATCACTGTTTATTGATCATTGCTTAGTGATAACTACTTATGCGACCCATCGCAATATGGCGGATTGCTTGTTTTTTTACAAGTACATAAAAAAGCTTTTTTGTCTTCTTCAACCATAAAACTTAAAGGTGGAGTTGCTTTTTCAGCTCTATGCGAGCCATCGCAAAATGGTTGATTGCTACTGTGGCTGCAAGTACACCAGCTGTACTTTTTATCCTTTTCTAAATCTACTCCGATTGGGCTATATACTGTATCACTCATAATGGTTAATTTTGAGTGTGAAGATACTTGAAAGTTTAGAATATTTATAGGGTGCTAATTAATCTTTAATCAATCTAAATAATTTAAGCGTAACAACTCTTAGCTTTACGTAATAGCTTCTGAACAATCTTGTAGTGAATGCAAACCATGGTTCTAATGGTTCAAAAAGTTGTGATCGCTTGGCCTTAATATTGGCTTTAATAGCTACTTTATGCGTTTCGTAATACAAAGCAGTTGCTGTACTTATGACCATAAAAAACAGTGCACCAATAATTACAGCCGTAGGCGATAAGGAGTGATTTAAAAAATAATAAAAACCAACACCTATAAAACTTCCATATAAAATAGTGTAATGAACTACATAAATAGACAAAGTACTTTGTCCTATTTTTAATAAAGTTGGGTACGTTAAAAAATTTCGCAAAAGCATAAAAACAGCAAATACTAAGAATACATCACCTAAACGAAGAAATAAATAGTTGTTAAAAAATACGTCGGCAAATAAAGAAATGCTTGTTGTCCGTGCGATTAATAATATCAATTCCGAAGAACCAAAAACCAAACCTAAACCTAATAAAATAGCCACCGAAATAGCTACAGGATATACATATTTTGCTTCTTTAAATTTAGCGAAAAGTATAGATAAAAATGCCCCACATGTGGCATAACCGAACCAAGGGAAAAGCGTAAAAACTGATCCGTTTGCTTTAGTAAAAAAATTCGCTAACCATATGGGTAAATAATTAAATGACCACGCTTTATACGTTGGCTCAAATACAAATAATAAAATAGTAATTGAAATTAGAACTAGCGGCAATAGTACTTTTCTTTTAGAAGTAAGTACATATAAACCCACGATACCTAAAATAGAGAAACCAATACAATGTAAAACATCAACAAAAAAGAAAGAATCGTAAACATAACCGCCCAATAAACCCCAAAAATTCAAACGCAATAAATAGCCGATAAAAATTAGCTGCAGACCTCTTTTTACCCCTTTGATTACCCTAGGATTATCCAAACCAATTTTATCCCCTTTAATCAATAAAAAAGTAAAAATAAAGCCCGATACAGTAAAGAAAACAGGGGCTGTAACGCCTCTAAAATATAACCAAAGATTGTACCCTACATTACTAGTATCTCTAAAAGCATAGTCTAACAATCCATCTACAAAATGACCTTGAAGCATCATTAAAATAGCCCAAGCGCGCATGGCGTCGATAAAATAGAGTCTGTTACTTTTAGAGTGCATATAAATTACTATACTGTATATACTTGTTAAACAGTGTGTTTGGATCTTTCGTCGCGCGAAATTAGATAAAATTTGTTTATGTATGCATATTTTGCGGTATTTTCGTTGTATTAAACGGTTTATTTTTTTTTATGGCAACAATAATAGCTTTTGCAGGTAGTAATTCATCGGTTTCTATAAATTTTAAGCTGGTGAAGTTTACGGCTGATTTAATTGAAAATCATGATGTTAAAGTAATAAATCTTGCTGATTACCCTTTACCTATGTATAGTTATGATGAAGAAAAAAATAACGGCTACAATAACCTATTAATTTCATTAAAAAATGAAATTAAAAATTCTGACGGAATACTTTTAGCTGTTAACGAGCATAACGGCCATCCCTCAGCCTATTTTAAAAATGTTATTGACTGGTTATCGCGTGTTGAACGAAATTTTTTAGCAGATAAAAAGATTTTTTTAATGGCCACTTCTGGAGGACAGCGTGGCGCTATTAGTGCCTTAGAACTTGTTGAAAAATTGCTTCCTAGATTTGGTGGTGAAATAGTCACTACCTTTTCATTGCCCTCTTTTAATGAAAATTTTGATAAGGAAAAAGGAATCATTCCAACAAAATTAGCATCTATACATCAAAAAACATTAGACCAATTTATTTCTAAATTTTAAGTTGTTTTGCGTTCAAAAGTTTCATTTCCAGTTGACAATATCACTATTTTTAAAGTATCGCTTCTACAATGGGCACAACAGTTTTATGAAATTGTTTGGTTAGATAGTAATGAACACCAACAAAAATATAGTTCATTTGAAGCGGTCTTAGCTGTAGATGCGCTTACCGCCATAAAAACAGATGCCATTAATGCTTTTGAAGATTTAAAAGTGTATCAAAATGAAACCAAAGACTGGCTATTTGGCTATTTGTCGTACGATTTAAAGAACGATGTAGAACAGCTTAGCTCAAAAAATCATGATGTATTAGAGTTTCCTGACTTGTATTTTTTTCAACCTAAACGAATTATTAAAGTCTTTGATAACTACGTAGAATTTGATTATCTAAAGATGGTAGATGATGAAATTGACGATGATTTTAAAATTATTTTAAATTGGAATACTACCGCTGCTTTAAGCGCAGAAAATGTGCAAAAGCCGCCTTCCATTAAAATGCGAATTTTTAAAGATGAGTACTTTAAACAAGTATCAAAAATGCTATCATATATTCATCGCGGGGATATTTACGAAGCTAATTTTTGTCAAGAGTTTTATATTGAAAACCAGACTATTGAACCACTTAAAGTCTACCAAAAGTTAACTAAAATTTCAAAAGCGCCCTTTGCGTCGTTTTTAAAAATAAATGATAAATTTTTATTGTGTGCTTCTCCAGAACGCTATCTAAAAAAAGAGGAAACAAAAATTATTTCACAACCTATAAAAGGTACTGCAAAACGTTCCGGAAATCTAGAAGAAGATCATCAATTAAAATATGATTTAGAGCGCAACGAAAAAGAACGTGCTGAAAATATTATGATAGTAGATTTGGTTCGTAATGATCTATCTAAATACGCCAATAAAGGTAGTGTTCAAGTAGAAGAGTTGTGTAAAGTTTATACGTTTGATCAAGTACACCAAATGATCTCTACTGTGGTTGCAGAGGTTTCCGAATCTATAAACCCTATTGATTTAATTAAAAGTACTTTCCCTATGGGCAGCATGACAGGTGCACCAAAATTATCTGCAATGAAAATTATTGAAGATTTAGAAGCCTTTCAACGGGGTTTATATAGTGGCGCTGTTGGTTATTTTACACCAGAAAGCGACTTCGATTTTAATGTGGTTATTCGCAGCATATTGTATAACGCTAGTAAACCTTATATTTCTTTTGCCGTTGGTAGTGCCATAACAGCAAATGCGACGCCAGAGCACGAATACCAAGAATGTTTGTTGAAAGCAAAAGCCATGCGCCAAGTTTTAGAATAGCCTGTTTTTAAAGCACTTTAATCTTCTGAAATTTGTTATTTTTACAGCGTGCTATATGAATTTAAGAAATATCTTCAATTAAATTTCCAAAATCTTTTGGATGATCCTTTTTTACTGGCCTGTAGTGGCGGTATTGATAGTATAGTACTGGCACATTTATGCTATTCCCTAAAATTAGATTTTTCTTTAGCCCATTGTAATTTTAAATTGCGTGAGACTAGCGATTTAGACGAAGAATTTGTTAAAGAATTGGCTATTTTATTTAAAATAGACCATTTTACCACAACTTTTGATACTGTTGCCTATATGAACAAGCACAAGGTATCGGTTCAAGTTGCTGCACGGGAACTTAGATATGCATGGTTCTTTGAAATTCTAAAAGAAAATAATATACAAACAGTAGTTACCGCGCACCAAGCAGATGATAATTTAGAAACTTTTTTGATTAATTTGTGTCGTGGTACTGGTATCGATGGTTTAACGAGTATTCCAGAAAAAACAGCCAATATTTCAAGACCTTTACTGCCTTTTTCGAGAGATGAGATTCTTAAGTATGCCAGAGAAAATGATTTAACTTGGCGTGAAGACGAAACGAATAAAGAAACTAAATATTTACGTAATAAAATTAGGCTTGATATTGTACCGAAGCTAAAAGAACTACACCCAACTTTTTTAAATAATTTTTTAAAAACGCAGGAACATTTAAGGGAAACAGCAATACTTCTTGAAAATCATACCAAAGAAATACACGGGCTACTTTTTAAAAAAATAGATGCTATTTTCCGAATCAATATTAATGACTTAAAAGAACTTAAGCCTTTAACTGCTTATGTCTATCATCTTTTTAAACCATACGGATTTAAGGATGCTGAGGCAATAATTGCATTGTTTGATAGTTTATCTGGTAAAGAACTTGTAAGCAACACCCATCGTTTATTAAAAGACAGAGGTTGTTTTTTATTACAAGAAATAACAGTTACTGAGCCTAATTTCTATGAAATAAAAGAAATAGATTCTTCAATTTTGTACCCTATTCATTTAAAAAAAGAAGTAGTTTCTAACTTAGAAGAAAAATCAGCTAATTGCCTTTATATTGATGCTAAAACTTTAAAATTTCCGTTAGTCGTTAGGAAAGTAAAAACAGGCGACTACTTTTACCCTTTCGGGATGAAAGGTGTAAAAAAGGTTAGCAAATTTTTTAAAGATGAAAAATATAGTCAGATTGCTAAAGAGAATCAATGGCTATTGTGTTCCGAAAACAATATCGTTTGGATTATTGGGAAAAGAGCAGATGACCGCTTTAAAATAACAAATAAAACAACAAAAATTATAAAATTCACCATTCAAAATGAATAAATTTTTTATCTTATTTTTTACGTTTATACTCAATTTTTTTGGTTTTACGCAAAACGATGCCAACCCGGTTATCTGGTCACAAGAACTAAATAAAATTTCGGAAACAGAATATGAATTAGTTTTTAAAGCCAATATTGCTCAAGATTGGCATGTATACTCGCAATTTACAGCCGAAGGAGGTTCACAGCCTAGCGAATTTGAATTTATAAATCTAGGGGAAGATTACGAGTTGATCGGGACCACAGAAGAAAGTGAAACCATAACAGAATACAGTGAAATTTTTGAAGTTGAAGAGACCTATTTTAAAGAAAATCTTACCTTCAAACAAAAAATTAAACTTTTAAAACCAGGCTTAAATCAGGTTAATGCATTGTTGTACTACCAAGTTTGTAAAGAGGTTTGTATTCCAGGAGAGCAAGAGTTTATTTTTGCTTTAGGTGATGAACCAATACATCTACAAGATAAAACTGTTGATGAACGTAGTAAAATTTTAAGTGATGAACTTATTTTGGATTTAAAAAATAAAGAAGCCTTAACGGATGGCGTATCAGAAGTTATAAATGGTAATTCTAGCTTATGGATGATATTTGGATTAGGCTTTTTAGGCGGATTAATTGCCTTATTAACACCTTGCGTTTTTCCTATGATTCCGCTGACAGTTTCTTTTTTTACAAAGCAATCTGGCACAAAAAGTAAAGGGATAATCAATGCGTTGTTGTACGGATTCTTTATTGTTTTAATTTACTTTCTATTCAGTTTACCCTTTCATTTGTTCGATTCTGTCGATTCGCAAATTCTAAATACGATTGCCACAAATGTTTGGCTGAACGTAGCCTTTTTTCTCATATTTATATTTTTTGCCTTTTCATTTTTCGGTTATTATGAATTGACCTTACCAAGTTCATGGGCAAATAAAATGGATAGTGCATCTTCAAAAGCGGGCGGCGTTATTGGCATCTTTTTTATGGCCGTTACCTTGGCGATTGTTTCTTTTTCATGTACTGGTCCTATTTTAGGGGGGCTTTTAGGAAGTACCGCCTTAGCAGAAGGCGATGTGGCCACAAATTTATCCACAGGAATGTTAGGTTTCGGAGTGGCATTAGCCTTGCCCTTTGCTTTGTTTGCATTATTCCCTGCTTGGTTAAATTCATTACCTAAATCTGGCGGATGGATGACCACCGTAAAAGTAGTTTTAGGGTTTTTAGAACTAGCCTTAGCCTTAAAGTTTTTATCTAATGCAGATTTAGTGGGTAATTGGGGTATTTTAAAGCGTGAAATTTTTCTAGGAATTTGGATTATTTTATTTGCATTATTAGCACTTTATTTACTCGGAATTCTACGTTTTCCACACGATGGGCCTAAACAAAAATTAGCACCTACCCATAAACTATTTGCCGTAGTCAGTATAGCTTTTGTATTGTATTTAGTTTTAGGTTTGGTAAAAGTGATTCCTTTAAAACTATTAAGCGGATTTCCACCACCTGAATTTTATAGTGTTTTTGAGCAAGAAAACGATTGTCCCTTGGGCGTAAATTGCTTTAAAGATTTTGATGAAGGCGTAGCGTATGCTAAAAAAGTAAATAAACCTATTTTACTCGATTTTACCGGTTGGGCATGCGTTAACTGCCGTAAAATGGAAGAAAACGTTTGGACAGCACCCGATATTTACCCAATGATTAAAGATGATTATGTGTTAATCTCTCTATATATTGATGACCGCAAAGAACTCCCAGCACTAGAGCAATTCGACTTTAAGTTCGCATCTGGTCGTGTAAAACGGATTGAGACTGTAGGTCAGAAATGGGGCACTTTCCAAACCCTGAACTTTAATGCGGCATCACAACCTTATTATGTTTTGCTTTCTCCAGATTTAAAAGTGCTAAATACCGAAATTCAATATTCCGATGCGGAGACCTATAAAGCTTGGTTGATAAAGGGACTAGAGAATTTTAGGGAGTGATGTTTTTCTAGATTAGTAATTAGTGCTATCTTTCGGAGAAACTATATCCCCTTGAAAAAATTAAAGAAAGTAGCCCTCTTCATTTTAGGAATTTTGATAGTCATCGCTATCGGAATTTTTATTTTTATTCAAACTTTAAAACCAAAATATAGTGGAGAAGTTGCTTTAGAGAATCTTAGTAATAACGTAGAAGTTTATTATGATACCTACGGAATTCCACATATTTACGGACAGACCGAAAAAGATGCTTTTAGAACTTTAGGCTATGTGCATGCCCAAGATCGCTTATGGCAAATGGAGTTACTTCGGAGAATAGCACCTGGAAAATTATCAGAAGTTTTTGGTGTAGACATGATTACTACCGATAAGTTTTTATTGTCTTTAGGAATTGATGATGCTACCGAAAAAACCATTGCTAATCTCGATAAAAATTCCGAAACCATACAATTAACGCAAGCCTATTTAGATGGTATCAACGCTTTTATCGATGAAGGGCCAACTCCTGTGGAATTTTATTTAACTGGCTTAGAAAAAACACATTTTGAAGTTAAAGATGTGTATAATACTATTGGTTATATGGCATTTAGCTTTGCTATGGCACATAAAACAGATCCGCTTTTAACCCATATAAAAGAAACTTTAGGAGCGCAATATTTAACAGATCTAGAAATAGGAGAGAATCCAAACTTAACGTTAATATATAATTATCCTACCAAAAAAGATAGTACAAAAAATACCATTTCAACTTTGGCTTTTTCAGCCCTAGAGAAACTACCTGTTCCACTTTTTGAAGGGAGTAATAGTTGGGTAATCGCCCCAGAAAAAACAAAAAACGGAAAAGTAATATTTACCAACGATCCACATATTGGTTTTTCACAACCATCGGTTTGGTATGAAGCACATGTAAGCACACCAACTTACGAGAAATATGGCTACCATTTAGCGGGAGTTCCTTTTCCATTATTAGGTCATGATCGTAATTTAGCCTACGGACTAACCATGTTCGAAAATGATGATATCGATTTTTATTACGAAGAAGTACATCCTACTAATGAAAATCAATATAAGTATAAAGGTGAATGGAAAACTTTTGAAACCATCACAAAAACTATTAAAGTAAAAGATGCTGCTGATAGTACGTTTTCATTTAAAAAATCGGTTCATGGACCCATTTTAAACGGAATAGCAGATCAGATTACAGGCGATAAACCTGTGGCAATGAAATGGTTTTATACCGAATTGGAAAATAAGACTTTAGATGCTTTCAATCAAATTATTCATGCAAGGGGATTAGATGATTTTAAAATAGCACTAGCCGATATTCATGCTCCCGGTTTAAATATTATGTATGGCGATGCAAAAGGTAATATTGCTTGGTTTGCGACAGCAAAATTGTATCAAATGCCTGATAGTATAAACACTAAATTAATTCTGAAAGGAAGTTCTGGTAATGAAGAACCATTGCGCTATTTAGACTTTTCGGAAAATCCACAAGCCATAAACCCACCTTGGAACTATGTCTATTCTGCCAATAATCAACCCGATTCTATTTTGGGTAAAATTTATCCAGGCTATTATTTACCTGAAAATAGAGCCAAGCGTATTGTAACCTTATTAGAGGCTAAAAATGATTGGGATTTGACTTCTGCAAGCGTTATGATGAATGACGTTACTTCGGCGGTAAATCCAACTATTGCTCAAAATCTGATTCCTCTTGTAGATACTTCAGAACTTTCAGATCAACAAAAAGCAATATTGGGCGAATTAGAGCTTTGGGACGGAAAAGCAAGCTTAGAAAGTTATAATTCTACATTCTATCACAGATGGATTTACTTTTTCTTAAAAAGTACGTTTCAAGACGAATTAGGTGAGGAAAATTTTAATCAACTACTATCCACACATTTTGCAAAAAGGCTTATTGCGCCCTTGGTTATGAAAACACAATCTGTTTGGTGGGATGATATTAATACAGACAAAAAAGAACTTAGAAGTGATATAGCGAATGCCTCCTTTTTACAAGCCTGTAAGGCGTTAGAAACTTCTTTAGGTGCAGACTATACAAAATGGACATGGGATAAAGTGCATACCATAGAACATCCACACCCGATCGGACAAGTGGAAGCACTTCGCTCGTATTTTAATGTGGGCCCATTTCCAGTAAACGGTACACGTGAGGTGATTAATAATATGTCATTTAATTACACCGAAGACGGACTTTATGAAGTTTCTTCTGGGCCGTCAACCCGTAGAGTAATTGATTTTTCTGATGTTGAGAATAGCATCAGCATTTTGCCCACTGGGCAATCGGGCAATATGTTTAGTCCACATTACCAAGACCAAGCACAACTATTTGCGAATGGGGAGTTTAGAAAAATGTTGATGAATAAAGAGGAGATTGTTAAGGAATCGAAAAATAAACTTATATTTAGTAAAAATTAATTTTTTTATTTTATGTGTCTTAAAAGAATTTTTGTTTGTGCTTTTTCGCTTCAATTTGTTTTTTTTGTTTCTGCCCAAACTTCTAATGAAAACGTATATGATTGGTTTGATTCTTTTGTCGGTGATGAAAATGCAGAATTATACAACGGAGTTATATTTGTTGATGAATTTAAAGTAACCAATGACAAACATCGTTTTTTTAAAACAGACGATTTTATTCAGGGTTCAGTTTCGTACAACGGCAATACTTTTTACAATCATCAACTGAAATATGACCTGTTTAAAGATGAATTATTAATAAAACCTAAAACTGCATCAAGTGCACTAATCCTACAAATAGTAAAAAATAAAATAGATAGTTTTAGCCTAAAAGAAAAGAAGTTTGTTAATATTATTACATCGAGAACAAATGATTCAAAATCAGAATTTTACGAGAAATTTTTTAAATATAAAAGTATTACTATACTCAAAAAGCACTATTCTTTGAATAAGGGAAAAACGGATGAAAAATTGTTTTATGAATTCAGATACAAATCTAATTTTTTTCTACAATACAAAGATGTAGTTTATCCGGCTGATACCCAAAGTAACATCATCGCAATATTTCCAGATCAAAAAAAAGATATTAAAAAAATCTATAGAAAAAATAAAATTTTAAGAAAGTCTAATCCTAATAGTTTTATGCAATATTTAATCAGGCAATTAGAAATTTTTCACACAGATTAGTTATAATATGAAATTACTACTAAGTCTATTGGTATTTTTTTCTATGTTAAGTAATCTTCATTCTCAAAATGATGAAAAATTAATAAGCTTAAATTTCAAAGACGAAACAAAACAAGAAGTTTTACATAAAATTGAAAGCAACACCGATTATAACTTTTTTTATATCGAAAAATGGCTCGATAGCACTTTATTTTCTGGTAATTTTAAAAAGGTGCCTGTAACTAGCATTTTAGATTCACTGCTGGCACAATCTGATTTAAATTTTATCATCCTTGAAAAAAACAAAATTATACTTACTCAGAATAATTTAATTTATGACGAACTCCCTGATCGATTCTTTGGAGATTCGGTTAAAATACCAGCAACAAAAATAGCGCAAACATCTATTAATCCTGTTTTAGTTAATAAAACAAGAATCAATACGAATACCAAAATTGAAACTATTAAAATTGGTAGAGAACAAAAAAATACCGCAAATAATAGTTACGAATTATCGGGTTATGTAACAAATGAAGAAAGTTTAGATCCTATACCTAGTTTAACCATTTTAGTAGAAGGATCAAATACCTTTGCAGTAACCGATGCTAATGGATTTTACAAAATTCAACTATCTGTAGGCGAAAATATGCTCGATTTTAAGTCGATGGGAATTGAAAATCTTAAAAAAAGAGTCATTATTTATAATAACGGAGAACTAAATGTTCGTTTACGTGAAGGTTATGAATTATTAAACGAGGTAATTGTTAAAGCCGATGCGAATAAAAATATTGACGAAACAAATGGCGGATCGGTATCTATCGATGTAGAAGAATCAAAAAATATTCCCTTAGTTTTAGGTGAAAGAGATGTTTTAAAAGTCGCAGCAACCTTACCTGGAATTTCGACTGCTGGAGAAGGGGCAGAAGGGTTTAATGTAAGAGGAGGTAATGCAGATCAAAATCTTATTTTATTCGATGATGCAGTTATTTATAATCCTCAACATTTTTTTGGAATCTTTTCAGCATTAAACCCTTTTGCTTTAGCAAGTGTTGAAATTTATAAAGGAAGCATGCCCTCTGAATACGGAGGACGACTTTCTTCTGTTTTCGATATTAAAACCATCAATGGAAATACTGAGAAAATAGTAGGTGAAGCTTCTATCGGTCCGGTAACTAGTAATCTTTTGCTAGAAGTTCCGATTGTTAAAGAAAAATCTTCTTTAATCATTGGTGGCAGAGCTGCTTATTCTAACTGGCTTTTAAGATTTTTAAATGAAGAATCGTTAAACAGTAGTCAAGCCTCTTTTTATGATTTTTTGGCTAGTTATAACCACAAAATAAATGACAATAATAATATTAAAGTTACTGGATACATAAGTAGAGACGATTTTAGTATCGCTTCTGATTCTATTTTTGGATACGAAAACAGGTTAGTTTCAATTAAATGGGATCATAAATTTAGTGACAGAAGTTCGGGAAATATTATTCTATCTAATAGCCAATATATTTTTGATATTGGTTTTGAAAGTGATCGGAATAATGACTTTATATTAGATTATCAATTAAATGAAACCGAAGCGAAATTAAAAGCTAATTATGCCTTTAGTGCTAATTTTAAACTAGATTTTGGTTTTTCAACGAAACTCTATACCATAAATCCGGGGAGAATTGAGCCCTTAGCGAACTCTACAATACAGCGCTTAGAGATAGCAGAAGAAAGAGCTTTAGAATCTGCCGTATTTGTTTCTAGAGTTTTTGATGTTAACGAAAAACTATCTATAGATGCAGGTTTACGGTATTCATTTTTTGCAGCTTTGGGCGAAAGTATCCAAAGAGAATTTGAGTCCGGCCAGCCCCGAAACGAAGAAACCGTAATAAATACCATAAATTATGATAGAAATGAAGTGATTAAAACCTACGGCGCACCAGAAGTAAGGCTATCGGGAAGGTATAAATTTGCACAAGATTTAGCCTTAAAGATGAGTATTTCTAATACCGTACAATACATTCACCGACTAACAAATAATGTAACTGTTTCACCTATTGATACTTGGAAACTCTCTGATTTAAATATAGAACCGCAACGCGGGCAACAAGCCTCTTTAGGCTTATTTAAAAATTTTGAACAAAATATTTATGAACTTAGTTTAGAAGGTTTTTATAAAAGATCTACCAATATTCTAGATTTTAAAACAGGTGCTGATTTGCTACTTAATGAAAATATAGCTACTGAAGTTTTACAAGGAGAAGGTAAATCTTATGGAGTAGAACTAATGTTAGCAAAAAATTCAGGCAAATTAAATGGTTGGATTGGGTATACATATTCAAGATCTTTTTTAAGGTTAGATAGTGAGTTCGAAGAAGAACGTGTAAACAACGGTGATTTTTTTGCTTCAAATTTTGATAAACCCCACGATTTTAGTTTAGTAGCTAACTATAAATTTACCAAAAGGTTTAGTCTGGCTACAAACTTTATCTACCAAACGGGTAGACCAATCACAGTACCTGTCGGCAATTTTACATTCAACAATAATGAATTTGTTGTTTTTAGTGACCGTAATAGTTTTAGAATCCCCGATTTTATGCGTTTAGATCTTGGTTTTAATATAGAAGGCAACCATAAAAAACAAAAACTAGCACATAGCTTCTGGACTATTTCTATTTATAATGTATTGGGACGTAATAATCCTTTCTCAGTTTTTTTTGTAAACGAGGATAATCAAATTAAAGCAATACAGACCTCCATTTTTGCCATACCAGTGCCATCAATCACTTATAATTTTAAATTTTAATGGCTATGAAACTTAAAAAAATACAACTTCTATGTAATAGCCTATTAGTAGGCCTACTTTTTTGGGGCTGTACAGAAGAAATAGTGCTCGAAACAAAAGATTTTGAAGATATTTTAGTAATTAGCGCCAATATAACCAGTGAGACAAAACAGCAAGAAATAAATTTAAGCAGAACCTATAAATCTGGTTTACAAGATATTAAAGAAAGTGGAGCGACTGTTATTGTTACAGATGATTTAAGAAATAGGTACGAATTCAGAGAAAATAACCCAGGAAATTATGTGTCGGATATATCCTTTGCCGTTCAATTAGGAAGAAATTATAGCCTGAATGTAAGTACTAGAGACGGGAATAGCTATAATTCTGAAAATGTATCTCCGATAAATACGGCATTTCTAGAAGATGTAAGGGCAGAGGCTGTAATCGATAATGATGGAGTTGAGGGCGTAGGGATAAAAGTAGATAGTTTTGATCCAGAAGAAAAGGCCAGATATTTTAGATATGAATTTGAGGAAACCTATCTTATTCAAGCCTTGTTTAACAATAGTAGAGATTTAATTATTAAAACACTTAATCCTATAGAATTCGAGATTGTTCCTAAGTCGAAAGAAGAAAATATATGTTACAATACTCTTTTTTCAAATGAAATTTTAATTGCAAGTTCCGCGGAAACTACAGATGGTCGCGTTAATAATTTTCAAATAAACTTTATACCAAGAGATGATTTAAAAGTAAGAAGAAGATATAGTATTTTGGTTCATCAATACGTGCAATCAAGAGAAGCAAACGCCTTTTATAAGGCGCTTCAAGATTTTTCGAGTAATGAAAATTTATTTATCCAAACACAGCCTGGTTTTATTTCAGGAAATATAAAAGCAGAAAGTAATACCGTAAGGGTTTTAGGCTTTTTTGAAGTTTCTATGGTAAGTTCAAAACGTATTTTTTTTAATTTTCGTGACGTTTTCCCAGAAGGCTTATCGTCTCGATATACTTTAGGTTGCGATATAGAAGAATTTGAACCGGACTTTTATCAAGTTTTAATTTCTCGTTTACAATCGGGTAGAGTAAAATTTTTAAGTTTTGATCCAGAGAGCAATATTTATTCAATTACAAGAGATATTTGTGTAGACTGTACACTATTTGGCACGAATGTTAAACCCGATTTTTGGATAGATTAATTTTAAATTATGTTCAATAAAAAAAATATTTTAGTAGTAGTATTTATTTGGGTGGCGCTTTTTGCTTACGCTCAAAAAAATGAAAAACTTGGGGTCAACACTATCCTAAGTACAGTAGACCAAGAATCTGTTTTTGTGAGTTATAATAGTCCAATTTTATTAGCGGGTGAATCATTTTTTTATAAATTTTACACTACAAAAAATTCAAATAAGCCAAGTGATATTAGTAAAATGGGGTATGTAGAGCTCGTAAATGACTCTTTTCAAATTATCACAAGACAAAAATTACAACTCGTAAACGGAATGGGCTATGGTGATATTTTTATAGCAACAAATATACCTTCTGGAAATTATAAATTAATAGGCTACACCCAATGGATGAAAAACTGGGGTGTTACTAGTTTTTTTCAATCGGATATTACGATTATAAATCCCTTTAGAGCTGATCAAAGTGCCATTTTGGTAGATGCTGTAAAAAACTCAAAAAAACTTTTAGAAAAAATTAGTGAAAGTAGTATTGATATAAGAATGAGTTTAAGCAAAAATATTTTTTCAAAAAGAGAAAAAGTATTGCTAGCATTAGAGGCCAAATCGAACGATATTAAAGGCGGTAATTATACCATGTTAGTTAGAAAAAAAGAATCTTTAAACAAACCAACAGCAGAACAACAATCAACAAGTCAAAATCAAATTATAAATTACACCCCTTCTAATACTGATTTTTTTGTTCCTGAAATGCGCGGAGAACTTCTCTGCGGTAAAATTATAGCAAAGAAAAATCAGGCATTAATCTACAATAAAAAAGTAGCTTTAAATATTTTAAATACTGATTATCAATTAAAAATTGCAAGTACCGATAATACAGGTAATTTTTGTATTTCAATAGCGGACAATCCTCTAGATAAAAAGGGTGTTTTACAAGTTTTAGGAGATGATCAGGGTGAATATGAAATTGTATTGCATGAAAAATTAGGCATTGATTATAAACAACTCAAATTTCAAAAATTTGAATTAGATGCCAGTATGGAGCAAGCTATTTTAGAAAGAAGCGTACATAATCAAATAGAAAATGCCTATTACAGTGTTAAACCAGACACTATAAAAATGCCTATTAAAAGACTGCCATTTTACGGTACCGTAGGCACAACATTTGAGTTAGACGATTATACTCGTTTTCCTACTTTTAAGGAAACTATGATTGAAATAATTAGTGATGCAAGGCTTACCAAAAAAGGATCAGATAGTTATTCGATCTTGATTAATGGGATTCACGAAAACTATAAGGATGGTGGTTACAAGCCCTTAATTATAGTAGATGGCATTGTGGTACAAGACGTAAACGATTTAATGGACTACAACGCTAATAAAATTAAAAGCATCACAGTTGTTCGAGATAAATATATGGTTGGCGCCTATGTATTCGCTGGTATATTTGATGTAATTACTTTTGAACAAGATTTTGCTAAAAATTATAATAATTCAAAAACTACAAACTTTAACTTCAATACCAACGTAAATCATAAAATATATTTTAAACAACAATATACCACCGAAAATTTTGAAAGCTATCGCAATATCCCCGATTACAGACATCAATTATACTGGGATCCTGAATTTAGTTTATTAAATTCAGAACATAATATTGATTTTTATACTTCTGATGTGGCGGGTATTTTTGAAATAACAATTGAAGGTTTTACAAAATCTGGGAAATTCATTCAAATTAAAAAAACTTTTGAAGTAGAATAAAATTTGTAATTATAAACTTCCAAAAATATTTTCCTATTTTTAAGCAAAATAGATTGTATGCTTACAAAAGTATTCGGAAGTGCTGTTTTTGGTGTAGAAGCCACTACAATAACCGTTGAAGTAAATATTGATAAAGGTGTTGGGTATCATTTAGTTGGACTTCCTGATAACGCCATTAAAGAAAGTAATTATAGAATTGCAGCCGCTTTACAAAATAATGGTTTTAAAATTCCTGGTAAAAAACTGACTATAAATATGGCTCCTGCAGATTTGCGTAAAGAGGGTTCTGCGTACGATTTGACATTGGCTATTGGTATTTTAACCGCCTCCGGACAAATAAAATCTGATAACTTAGAAAAATATATTATTATGGGAGAATTATCACTCGATGGTAGTTTACAACCCATAAAAGGAGCT
>JANQTG010000216.1 GCA_030731855.1 Cellulophaga sp.
CCCCGGCCCGGTCACAAAAAGCCCTTTAAATCCTACGATTTAAAGGGCTTTTTAAATTAAAATAATTTTTAACTTTCTCTCTTCGCTTAAAAAAAAACAAACTCAAAGAGTTCAAAAGATCAAAAATTATCCTCAACCCGTATTAATTATTATTACTAAATATTCTATTAATTAAGTTCATTTTTTACTTCTTTCATTATTTCAGAAGTAAATACACACAAAATAATGTTCAATATCTGGTCTAAACATTATTCTTATCCTAAAAAAAACAAAAGTAATTATCGCTTCTTTAAATTGATTTTCGGATGATAAAGTTGAACGGATTTTTTACTTTTCCTGTACGTTTTTCTAAAATCATTTCTGCTGCAGTTTCTCCCATCTGTTGAAAATCTGTGGAGATTACAGCAATATTTAATAGTTGTTTAAAAGGAGTTTCATTAAAAGCAATAACACCTATATGCTTGCCCAGTTTTAATTTTTGTTTTTTTGCTTGACCAATTAAGCAAATTAAATCTAATTCTTCAATAACCATAAACAAATCCTTTTTATTGAGCGGTGTGGATTCACTAAAAGCCGTCAAAATTTCATAAGGCATTTCTAGCTCAGTGCAGAATTTTTTAAATCCTTTTAAAATACCTTTTGGATAAGGGTACAAAGAATGCTCAGGTACAATTAAAATAAACGTATCATACTTTCTTATTTTAACGAGTTCATTTTTTAGTGCTTTATAAATATCATCTTCAAAATCTTGATAAATTTCAATAATATTACCCTCTATCGCCATTTCATTATTATCTAACAAAATAAGTTTTTCTTTAGGAATTAAATTTATAGCACTAAAAACCTCTTCTGTAAAATCTAAATAAGCTTCATTGTTATCTTTAAAATGAGGCATTATTACATAATAATCATAAACATTTTTATTTAAATTTAAAAGATTTAAAAACAAGGTATCATCGCAATGGTATATATGATAATCCGTTTGGTATTTTTCACCAACGGCTGCTTTAAAAGCATTAAACACATCCATTTTATAGGTACTTAACTTGTTAATTAAGTACAATACGTTAAACTTCTTTTTTATTTTTGATACGCAAATATAATTACCCTTCCCTGCAATGGAAATTACTATCTTTTGCTTTTGTAATTCTCTATATGCTTTTTCTACCGTATCTCTAGAAATTGATAGCTCTTTACTCATCACATTTATTGATGGTAACTTTTCGTCTGCTTGAATATTTTTATTTGAAATATTATCAGTAATCTGGTTCATCAATTGCCTAAATTTTGGCACTTTAGAGTCGTCAGATATAGCTATGTGTTTTAGGAAGCTCATAAAATTCTTTATATTATCAGAATTATTATTGCAATTTTACGCTTTTATAAGTTGTACTCCCTAATGGAGTTAATAAAAAAAGAATATTCGTAGCTTTTCGCTGGTTTTCTAAATTATTCATATGGTAATGCTACCTTAGACTAGCTATTTTTAAAATACAAATAAGCTATTAATGGCTTTTTAAGCCTACACACTTTAAGGGATAGATCAATTTTTTACCCTATTTTTTTTAAAATAACTTATATTTTTTCTTTTGGTAGTAACATACTCATAGAAGTACCTTGACCTTCTTTACTTTCTGCAAATATTACTCCGCCGTGATGTACTACAATTTTTTTTACAATTGCCAAACCAATTCCGGTTCCTTTATACTCTTGCTGACTGTGAACGCGTTGAAAAACTTCAAAAATCTTATGTTCCATATCATTCGGAAAACCAATTCCATTATCTGAAACGATAATTTTATAGTACGCCGTATTTGGCCTTAATTTATGAATTTCAATATCTTTATTGGTCGCCAATTCAGCTGACACCGCTATTTTAGGAATAACATCTTTCTTTGAAAATTTAATAGCGTTACCTATAAGGTTAGCCAGTACTTGATTTAATTGAAATGGAATTCCCGCTATAGTAGGCAATGCAGTCGTTGTAATTTCAGCCTTTGAACTTTCGATGCTATCCGATAAATGATCTAACACATCTTTATAAATAAGATTTAAATCGGTCGTTTCGTATTCTGCATCTTTTTTATTGGTTCGTGAAAAAGCCAGTAAATCATCAATTAAAGTACGCATACGAGTAGCAGAATCAATAATTTTATCGAAATATCCTTTTCCTTTTTCTGTTAAACTATCTTGTTCGCGTTCTAAAATTCGAGAAATAAACATTTGTATTTTACGTAAAGGTTCTTGTAAATCGTGACTAGAAACATAGGCGAAAGCTTCTAACTCTTCGTTTCTGTTCTCAAGGCTTTGTATAGATACTTGAAGTTTGTCATTCGCTATTTTTAATTGTTTAGTGCGTAAAGTGACTTGCTGCTCTAAATCTTTAGAGAATTGTTCTAATTTTTCGCGTGCTAGCACCCGATCAGTAACATCTGTGGTGGTGACCATAACTTCTGAAATTTTTCCTTCTAAATTTCTAAGGGGCGCATAATTATAATCCACATATAATTCCCATGTTTTTTCGTGATCTTTTAATACGGCATAAGATTCTTTTTCTGAAGCTGGGAGGCCCGTTTTTATGATATTGCGTATAATTTCTGGATACTTTGAGTCGGATAGGTTTGGGAAAATTTCTAACAAGCCCTTACCTAAAACATCTTCCTTCTTTTTGTGCCAAAATTGCTCTAGCAGGGCATTATTGGCCATTTTCACTTGCATGTTTTCACCTCTCAAAATACCCATGGCAATAGGTGATTGCATCACAAAATTTTTGAACTGACGTTCTGATTCTTCTAACTCGAACTTTGCCTTTACCGTTTCAGTCACTTCAAAAGCTACCAACATAATTTCAACCACATTCTGTTCTTCTAAAATAGGTTTAAAGATGAAGTTAAAGTACCCTGTTTCTATGATCCCGTTACGCTCTAGAACAAAAGGATATTCCATCCCTTTTTTAGCTTTTTTGGTTTTGATGACCGTTTTGAAAATAGGTAAAATTGCTTCTTTAATTTCTGTTAACACTTCGAATAAAGGAGTGTTCATTGACTCTTCTAAGGTTTTATGCCAAATCATCAAAGCCATATCATTGACAACCTTGATAACAAAATTTTCTGCATCTATAATCACAATACCTACAGGTACCTCTTTAACCAAACGCCTAAAACGTTCTTCGCTTAATTTTATAGTATTAACTAGTTTTTGTTGCTCTGTAATGTCTTGTAAAGTACCATTAAATCTGTATGCTATTTTATTTTCATTAAACCACGCCCTACCTAGCGCTCTAACTATACGTTTTTGTCCGGTTTCTTTATTTTGAATGGTATAAATAACATCATATTTGCCACCTGATTGCCAGGTTAGCGTTGTCTGAATGGTTTTATTAACCCGATCTCTATCTTTCTCAATAATGGCATTTGTAGCCTGATCTAGCTCTACATCATCGGTAATTGGTAATCCAAACCAAGTTTTTAATCGTGTATTTGTTTTTAACTTATCACGTAAAGGATCATAATCCCAAATCCCAAGATCAGTGGCCTCTATGGCAAATTTCAGTTCGTCTTCACTTTCTTCTAATCTTTTTACATTTTTTACCGCAGTTGTAGTTTCTATACACGTTACGAGAACCCCATTAATTTCCATAGTATCCCCCAAAACTGCACTATAACTTAGGGTCCAATAAACCTCTTCAATACTACCGTTTCTGTATATTGGAATTAATTGATTTTCTTGCCAAGTTGGCTTACCTGTGTCGAAAACTGAATTAATTACAGGTTTCATAGTTTCTTTTAGCTCTGGCCAAGCTTCATCGAATTCTTTACCTATAATAAAGGGGTGTTTACCTTCGTTGCCTAAACTAGGGCGATAGGCATCGTTATAAAAACTATAATACTCTTCTCCCCACAACAAAAACTTAGGAAAGGCAGTATTAAGCATCGTATTTAATAGTAACTTTAAAGAAATGGGCCAATTTTCTGGTATTCCTAAAGGATGTTTTGTCCAATCTTTCTCGGCAATTATTTGTGCCATTTCGCTACCGTTTTGTAAAAACTTAGGCGTATTTCGCTGATTGGATGTGTTCATAAACGATTTATATTATAACTGTACGATAAAATTATTCTTTTCTCCAGGCTTTGTTCCAGATATTTTGAAATGTTCTATACAATTTGCCACAGCAAGCTTTAAAGCTTCAAATTTATCAGGTTTTTTTAAGTATAAGTTAGCACCTGCATCTCTAAAACGTTGTGCTTTATAGAAATCGATCGCTGTGGAGTATATTATTACGGGCAGTTCTTCTGAACTTTTTAAAGCTCTAATTTCGGATAAACATTCTTCGCCATCCATAATAGGCATATTTAAATCTAAGAAAATTAAATCTGGCATTTTGACGCTCGAATTACGCAAATATTGTAGTAAATCTATACCAGTATCGAATATTCTAAGCGCTATTTCGTCAGACAAATCTTCAATAACGTCTTCAAAAAATTGACGGTCATCTTCATCATCGTCTGCAAGGTAAATGGTATACGGAGTATTTTTCATGATTTAATGGTTCGTTTTAATCAAATACCGTAAATATATTTCTCTTTAAAAAAACTAATTACTGCTATTGTTTCTTTTTTTAATCCAAATGAAATCTTTTATAAAGTGCATGTATCCTTAAACTAAAAATTGATTTGAATTAAAATTTATTGCTTTTACAATAACTCACAATTTAGTGAATACCTAATTTTATGAAAAGAAAAATTTTAAAAATATAATTATGAATATTCAAGCATATTTAGCTTTTAATGGCAACTGCCAAGAAGCATTAAACTTTTACGGCGATCTTTTTAATGCAGAAATAAAAAATCGACAGACGTATGAAGATAAAAAAATTGATGTACCTGCATCGTACAGGCAAAAACTTCAACATGCCGAACTTAAAGGAAAAGGAGTGCATTTTATGGCTTATGATGCATCGCCAGACACGCCCATAAATAACGGCAATCAAATACATATGAGTATTGATTTAGACACGAAAGAGAAGGCCGAAAATTTATTTAGTGAACTTTCCTCTAGTGGCAAAGTACATCATAATTTTAGAGAACGAGAATGGGGTTACTACGGTAGATGCACCGATAAATATGGCGTACATTGGATGGTAAACTTTAAAGATTAATTAAAAACACAAGGTATGAAACCCACAATATTATTAGGAGTTGCCTCCGCATTAATGCCCAACAAAAAATATAAAATACTATTTGTTGGCTGGCAGTTTGGCTATTTGACTTACAAACTATTACAAAAACAAAATAGAAAATCTTATAACAAGACCATTACCTAATAAGGTATCTTTTTTTTATATAATGATTCACTATAATTATTATTTTAAAGAAATTATCAGATTTGTAAAATTTCAACTTCCTAAATTTGTAACTTACTATAGATAAAGAAGAATGACAAATGAACATTTGCACTTTATGCGACGTGCTATATTTTTAGCGCGAGAAGGAAAAGCAAAAGGTAACGGAGCCTTTGGTGCTGTAATTGTTAAAAACAATAAAATCATTGCTGAAGGCCATAATGTGGTTACCGAAAACAAAGATTGTACACAGCACGCCGAACTATCCGTAATTCAAAAAGCATGCAACGCTTTAGACAGCAAAACTTTAAAAGGCTGCACACTTTACACGAGTTGTATCCCGTGCATGATGTGCCTAGGCGCATCGTATTGGGCTAAAATAGAGGCCATCTATTACGGAGCCTCCGCAAAAGATGCGAAAGATTTCGGATTTATTTATACCAATATGTATTACGCTTATTCCGAAGAAAATAGAACTAAAGAATTTAATCTTATTCAACTGTTACGCGATGAAGCGATAGCGGTTTGGACAGAATAATATAAACTATAAATTATGCAAATTATATATGAATACCACGATGTTTCTGCTAGCAATCGGCTAGAAGAGTTAGCCAAAGAAAAATTAGAACATTTACATCACAAATACAGTTTTGTTCACAGAGCGGATGTGTTTTTTAAACAACAAAATAGATCTGATGACAAAGAAATGATTTGCGATATACGTTTAAGCTTGCCTGGCCCTCGCCTGTTTGCTTCTACCAATGCAGAAAATTTTGAATCGGCTATGTCCGAAACTATCCGCGATCTGGAAGACCAATTAAAAAAGGTGAAAGATAAAATGAAAGATTATTAGTGCTGGACAATTGTAAACTAGTATTTAAATAAAAAATGCGGCTGTTGAAATATCATCAGGCGCATTTTTTATTTGAACTTTATGCTTTATTTTTCGAGATTTTTCAACAAAATAAAAATTATAATTTCAGCTTTAAAAAGAGTTATATACTTAAATATGTTGCTTACTTATCGCCACAAGTTCATTGGCCGGAAGTACTCCCGATTGTTTCCAAACCACTTTTCCGTTTTTAAATAACATTAATGTTGGTACGCTACGAACACCATATTTAGCAGCGAAAGCAGGGTTTTTATCTAAATCTATTTTTAAAGCCGTTACCGAATCTCCTAATTCTTCTTTGGCTTTATCAAAAAATGGTGCCATAGTTTTACAAGGGCCGCACCATGTTGCAAAAACATCAATAAGTGTAGGTTTTTCTTGTGCTATTATTTCGTTAAATTTTGACATTATTTATAATTTTTAATGAGTTTATAAAGGCAATTTAATGAGTACAAAATTACTCGATAATTTCCAAAATAGAATATAAATAGCCGTATAGTTTGTGTTTAGCTTAAATAAATAAGCTAAGAACAGTGCCGAGCTGTAGAGGTATTAAACTAGTGATTTTTTAATCTTTAGAAACAACGCATTGCAATATTTAACCCTAAATGGTTAACAAAAATAGAGATAAGCCCGCCTGCTGAATTATGTTTATCTAATAACTTTGCATTTAAAGCTACACTGTTTTGCAAAATTGAGCTTCATAAATAAAGTCAACTTTTAAAATTGTTTTTATACTTTGATAATAATGATGACCTTTATAAAAAATAAAAGCGCTTAGCATGACATCTACCGAGGCAAAACTTAACGAACGTGTAAAAGAATTAACCTGTCTTTACGAAGTAACCTCTATTATCGTAAATTCTGATTACGATCAATTAGAAACCTCACTCGACGCAATTGTATATTGTTTAAAAAGAGGTTGGCAATTTGTAGAAGATACCGAGGCCTTTTTATCAGTAGGTAGCTACAAATCACAAACAGACGATTACCATTCAAACATGGTTACCATTACCTCTGCGGTTAAAGTGTTTAATAAAATTGATGGAAAAATTATAGTAGGGTATCCGGCAGAAAAGTATGTGCTTTCAGATTTTTTAGAAGAAGAACAGACGCTGCTAGATAATGTTAGTTTAGCCGTCGGAAATCTTTTAGAACGCAAGCATATTCGTGATAGCGAGGCATCTACCAGAAGACAAATGGAACGCGCAGATCGTTTGCATATACTTGGAGAAATTACAGCAGGTATTGCCCATGAGCTAAATACACCTTTGGCCAACATTTTAGGATTTGCAGAATTGTTACAAGACAATATGACCGATCCAGAAGCGATTCGCGATTTAAAAAAAATAATGGATAATACCATTTATAGTCGAGAAATTGTAAAAAAACTCATGTTTTTTGCCTGTGAAATGCCACAAGAAATGAAAGTGGTTGCGTTAAACCCTATTATCGAAAATGTACTTAAATTATTAAGTCCCTCACTTCGAGAGAAAAAAATAAATCTCACTAAATCTTTTAGCAACGAAACTATTGAACTTCGTGCAGATACCATTCAATTAACACAAGTACTCTTTAATCTTGTTATGAATGCCATTTATTATGCTCCAATAGGCAGCAGTATTGCTGTAAACGTAACCGAAAAAATAAATAAAATCGAAATACATATTTCAGATGAAGGAAAGGGTATTGAAAAAGAAAACGAAGACAAAGTTTTTGAACCTTTTTTTACCACTAAACCCCTTGGAGATGGTTCTGGTTTAGGTCTGAGTGTAGTTCACGGAATTATTAGCAGCCATAAAGGCACCATTTCTCACAAACCAAATAATCCTAAAGGGACTATCTTTACCGTTGATTTTCCAAAATTATAATTATGGATTTACGAAAAGAAAATATACTACTAGTAGATGATGATATTGATATTTTAGAGCTTTTGCAACGGCATCTAAAATCGATGAATTACCACACCTACAAAGCAGTTTCGGTTAAAGAAGCCTTATTTATTTTAAAAGATACTTTTATTGATTTACTGATCACCGATATTCAAATGCCCGAAATTGACGGCTTGCAATTGCTAAAATATACAAACGAACATTATCCTGAGATGCCAAAGCTTGTGGTAACAGGCTACCCATCTGTAGATGGAGTATTAAACGTCATAAAATCGGGAGCAATAGATTATTTAACAAAACCTTTTACCAAAGATGAACTTAAACAAAGCATAGAAAAGGCCTTTGCTCACAAAATAAAACGGCTAAATAAAACACCTAAAACAGAAAGGCTTAAAAATAATCTCTACGCCGATATGGTTGGCGAATCTGAAGCTTTTCATAAAGTTATTAATATCATAGATCGCGTAAAAGATAATAAAGCAACCGTACTTATTAAAGGAGAAAGTGGTACTGGAAAAGAATTGGTAGCCAGAGCTATTCACTACTCAGGCAAATTTTCACGTGCACCTTTTATTGCGGTTAATTGTGGGGCTATTCCCGAAAATTTACAAGAAGCCGAACTTTTTGGCTATTTAAAAGGCGCTTTTACAGGTGCAAATGAAAATCGTAATGGTTTTTTTCAGGCAGCACAAGGTGGTACTCTTTTTTTAGATGAAATAGGAACCGCTTCTTTGGCGGTGCAAACAAAACTATTACGTGCGCTACAAGAAAAAGAAATTACGAAAGTAGGTTCTCAAAAAGTTGAAAAGGTCGATATTAGAATCGTTGCCGCTACCAATGCCAATTTGCTTGAAGATATAAAAAATAAAAGCTTTCGAGAAGATTTATACTACCGTTTAACCGTAGTCGAAATTAATGTTCCACCGTTAAGAGAACGAAAGTCAGATATTCCGTTGTTAGTTGAAAAATTCTTGCGCAAATATGGCGTAGAATATAAAGATAGATTGCTTGGAATAGCCCCAGAAGCATTGCAAATTTTAGAAAGGTATGATTGGCCTGGCAATATTAGAGAACTAGAAAATAGTATTCAACGGGCTGTAATTATGAGTGATGGTTTAGTGGATGTTAAAGACCTACCCGATTTTCTTAAATTTCAAATAGATACTACAAATAAAGGTTTTACAACCTTACGGCAAATGGAAAAAGAGTATGTACAGCGTGTACTTGCGCATACACAAGGAAATAAAAGTAAAGCAGCCGAAATTTTACAGATAGATCGTAAAACCTTACGCGACAAACTAGATTAATTTATTGAGGAAAAATTCCTCACCTGAGGAATTTTTACCCAGCCTTTTAAATTCTTCTCTTCAAATATTAAAACATAAATACCTGTTTATCATTTGGTTATAATTTATGGCATGCTACTTAGTTTCTAACGGCATGCCATTTGCATTTATGGTTGTATAATAATATAAACCTTAAATAGTTGAGTTATGATTAAATATGTAATTGCCTTAGTATTTTCAGTAAGTGTATTAAATGCACAGAACAATCAAAATCAAGTTCAAAACGATGTAAAAGTAGGAGACGTTTTTGAAATTGGTAAACCCGAAACAAATAGCTACAAACATATCGATTTTCCAAGAGCTAATTTCATCATCAAAAAAGGCGGCATCGCAAATTACAAAAGCGTACATGGAGAAAAGGTAGTTGTAACAGCTATAAAAGAAAAAAAAGATGGCACTACCGAAGTAAAAATTAAGCGTGCAAATGGTAACCGTTTTTTTGGAAGTCACACAGTTGTAGCAGCGGATATTACTAAAGCTTTAGCATCTGGCGAACTTCAACTACTGTAATTATTTCAGTTACAATTGAAATAAGTTAATTCATAAAATCCACTTGGTTTATTTTGATTTGTGAAATACAAAACATTAAAATCCTAAGTGGATTTTTTTTGAAATAGACTTTTAGCT
>JANQTG010000217.1 GCA_030731855.1 Cellulophaga sp.
TTTTTTGCCTTTTTATTTTGAAGATTGTAACTTTTATTCCCCCTTTGGGGGCTAGTGGGCTTTCTCTATCCAAATAAGTAATCAGCCACATCTTCAATTTTGTTGACTAATTGAATTTTAATGCCTGTATTTTTTAGCGTGATTTTGTTATTTCGAGAGACAAAAATAGTATCAAATCCTAGTTTTTCGGCTTCTAAAATACGTTGTTCTACGCGTTGCACAGGTCTAATTTCTCCTGCTAAACCAACTTCTGCAGCAAAACAAACCCCTTTTTCAATCGGAATATCTTCATTACTAGATAAAATGGCTGCAATTACTCCCAAATCTATCGCAGGATCATCAACAGATATTCCGCCGGTAATGTTAAGAAATACATCTTTAGCGGCTAGCTTAAACCCTGCTCTTTTTTCTAAAACAGCTAAGAGCATGTTCAAACGTTTGGCATTATACCCTGTGGTAGAACGTTGTGGAGTTCCGTAAACGGCGGAACTAACTAAGGCTTGTATTTCTATCATTAAAGGGCGCATACCTTCTACGGTTGATGCGATTGCTGTGCCGCTTAAACCTTCATCGTTTTTAGAAATTAATATTTCTGACGGATTATTGACTTCTCGTAAACCGCTACCTTGCATTTCATATATTCCAAGTTCAGAAGTAGAACCGAATCTGTTTTTTAAAGAACGTAAAATACGATACACGTAATTTCGATCGCCTTCAAACTGAAGCACACTATCGACCATGTGTTCTAAAATTTTAGGGCCTGCAATAGAACCATCTTTAGTGATATGGCCAATTAAAATTACCGGTGTATTGGTTTCTTTAGCGAATTTAATAAGTTCGGCAGTACATTCTCTAATTTGAGAAATGCTCCCAGCGGCAGATTCTATATAATCTGAATGTAGGGTTTGGATAGAATCAATCACCACAATATCGGGTTCCGTAGCCTCAATTTGTTTAAAGATATTCTGAGTTTTTGTTTCCGTTAAAATAAAACACGTCTCGCTATTCGGATGAATACGATCGGCACGCATTTTTATTTGTTTCTGACTTTCTTCGCCCGAAACATATAAGGTTTTATAGGGTAGTTTTAAAGCAATTTGAAGCAAGAGCGTGCTTTTTCCGATACCAGGCTCACCACCTAAAAGTGTTAAAGATCCAGGTACGAGTCCGCCTCCTAAAACACGATTAAATTCTAAATCGAAGGTGTTTAAGCGAATTTCTTTATCGGTGCTAATTTCATTAACCCGTAAAGGTTTTGCAATTTGTTTTGCGGTATTTGTTGGAGTTTTCCAGCCCTGTTTTTCTTCTTTCTGAACTACTTCTTCTACAACGGTATTCCACTCTTTACAAGCAGAGCATTGCCCTACCCACTTTGCATGTTGTGTACCACAATTTTGACAAAAAAAAGCTGTTTTAGTTTTAGCCATTACCTGATTTTAGGTTTAGCTCAAAGGTAAGGATTAATGTAACAATTTTGAAAAAGTTCAAGCGCAAGTTCAAGTTCAAAATGATTTCATTTGAAGCTTATATTCTTGAAAATCAGTGTAATTCGTGTCAATCTTTACATCAAGCGAATCATCTAAAAATATAGAAAAAGTTCAAGCACAATTTCAAAATGGTATACTTTGAAATTTTATTCGTGAAAATTGGTGTAATTAGTAGTAAATTAATTGACCGACTTATGTTCGGTAACGAATATAGTTTCGTAATCGGGAGAGGCAAAAAGCGTTAAGCAAACTGGCGACTCTGTATCTTCTGCTTTTCTTATTTTTACCAATACTTTTTGGTTTATTTGAAAGGTGTCTTTTAATAGATTTACAGTTTGATAATAATCATTTCTGCTAGATCCTATAGCCTTTTTTATGATTTTATTGTCGTCTGAAAACTTTAGCGTACAGGTAGAACAATTTAAATCAAAACCTACTATTTCGGCGTTATAAAACTCGTCTAGGGTTACTTCATCTTCTTTTTTACATCCAGATAAAACAAAAACAAAAATTAATGCCAGAAGAATTGTTTTCATAAACACAAGTTTTTTACAATACATGCTAATTTAGTATTTTTTAAACTTGAAATTTTAACCTAGGAACATTTTTTTACC
>JANQTG010000218.1 GCA_030731855.1 Cellulophaga sp.
TTATTTACCAATAACAAGCGCCTTCTACGGCATTAGCGTTTTTAGGTTTTTCATTTTCGCCCGGGCGCACCCAGTGCTCATTTGACAGTTTTGAATAACTACCTGGTGCAATGCCCCATTCTTGTACTCCATAATTGGGATCTTCCCAGCGTTTGCCTCTAATACCAAAAAGTAATTGCAAACTTCCGCCTAGGTGTATTGCTTTTTTTCCACTTCGCTTTACATGAGCTGCTAAAGGAAAACCATAGGCCCCAGCACCAATTAAGCAAATATCATAATCTATTTGGTCTATTTTATTTTTCATGTATTCCAATGCCTCAAACCAATCTGAAAAGCGACTATCGGTACTGCCTATACTTTGAACAGCTTGTAGAGTACTCAACTTAAATTCTGGTAATATTTCCTTTTCAAATAAAAGTAGTCTTTTTTGATATTGCGATTCAATAGTGGTATTAAATGGGTGCAATACTAAAATTTTTTTACCCTTTAAAGCCTTTGTCCAAGGATTTTTCGACCAAAACGGTTCTAGTAATCTCAGATGCACTTTGTGAGCCTTTAGTTTTTCTTCAATATACGTTTCTTCGGGCAACCAAGAACCCAAAATATCCACTTGAAGCATGTCTTTTAACATTAACTCACAAAATTGCTCAATCTTACCTACGGTGGGTGGAAAGAACCCTGCATTTGTATGCATGTACTGTATTAAAGATTGATTCCACCACCAATCAGGCTCTTTACCTTTTATATAATTTAAAATACTTTTATGTTCATTGGTGACTCCTAAATAATTAACAAGTGTACTCAATTCAAAACCACCGAAACGCGCAATCATGCAAGGTTCTGGAGATTCTAAAGCATCCAAAATTAATTGTGCTGCAAGATCAGCATCTTGTTCAGAGTCCACTTTTTTCGGTACAATATTCCATACCTTTTTATTAGCCTTACGTAGGGTTTTTAGAGTGAATTTTGCGATATTAGTCATCAATGATTATTGGTATTAATTAAATTCCCATTTTCAGATTTTAACTTTTACGACTTACACTTTCCAAAAAATGCCTGAATTGAATAGGTATTTTTTTAAGCTTATACTGAATTTTATTGCTCAAAGAATTAGATACTCGATCCTCATGAAAGCCTCTTTTTGTGAAATCAATCTTAATATTAAATTTATCAAATAGCTGGATTACTTCTTTTTTCCATTTTCCGCCAATAATTCCAGTAAATACATATGGTAAAATTTCATTTTCATCAATTTTAATCCAGTTTGGATCAACAACATAAAACTTATGATTTTCCCAAGCCGATCTTTTAGACCCAAACTCTTCAAATTCCCATGCACTTTCATGGTTTCTTAAATAAAAATCAAGTACCGCTTTTTTCCAAATTGCAGCCTGGCAACTTAACCTATAGCGTTGATTTAACTTTACATCATATAAACTTTCAAATTCAGAGGGTTCCATACTTTCAACTGCTTGATCGGTTAAATGTATACAATCAATAATTTCATTTTTTTTCATTAAGGATACATACCTATTAATTAAATCATTTTGTACAGGAGCCTTTAAAAAATAATCTTCTTGCATATATAACACATATTCTTCTTCGATTAAATGAAGTGCATTTTTTAAACATTCACTCCACGTTAATCGTTTGCCATTTGCGTCTTTAGCAACTTTTAGAGCTATAATATTTAAGTTTTTGTACTCATAGTCTTTAAGTTCCGTATTCAAATAAATCTGGCCATCAAAATCTGGCCAATATGTTTCAAACAATTTAAAAAATGGATCCCAGCAATCCTCAAATTTATCACATGTATTTATAATTAATGCGTACTTTTTCATCATAAAATTTTTTATACTATTTAACTCGTCTATTTTACGAAAGAAATCTCTTTTTTAACTTCGCATGGGTTACCAGTAGCAAAAACACCACTAGGAATATTTTTGGTAACTACACTACCAGCACCAATTATCGAATTATCACCTATTGTTACCCCAGGCAATATAGTGACATTAGTGGTTATCCAAACATTATTTCCAATAGTAACTGGCTTTGCAATTATAGTTGAAAAGTCGGCTACATCATGCGTTGATGTTATAATCATATTTCTAAATGAAAAAGAACAATTATTACCAATAGTGACTTTAGCATAAGCTAAAATAAATGTGTCTTCTAAACCTACATTATTTCCAACTTTGATATTTTTTGACGAAAGGTAAAAACCAGACTTTAGTGCCGTACTTTGAGGTAGATTAAAATTTTTTCTTATTGTGTTCTGAAATAATTTTCGAATAAAGGGTATCTGATTTAAGAGCAAGAGAATCCTAGATTTTAGATTGTTTGTTGGTCTTGGCAAACCACCTATTTTATAAATAATTTTATCAGGCATACTATTTTATCTTTACTTTAAAACTTATAAGGACTCCTTTTATCATTATTTTTTCTTCTTTTTGTAGACCAATAAACCAAGTAACTAATAAAAAAAATAAAGTACTCGTTAGTCCCACGACTAATAATCTTAAAAAACCGTACGTTATACTATAATAAGGTATTAATGCTATTAACATTATTAACATAAAACTAAGGACACACCTTACAATTACATTTTTTAAATAAACCGTTACAGGTAAATTACATTCTTTTTTGGCGTAATACAGAATAATAATACCATTTAAAATGGCATAAGCTATAAAAACGATGTAGAGCACGTAAGGTTCAAAACCAAGGTAAAATAAAAGATAACTTACCAATAATGGTAAAAAATTGAGAATTGAACTATATATTTGAAAATTGCGAATATTCCCCACGGCAGCGATAGAAGAGCTTAGGGTTAAAAAAAGTTGTTCAATTAAATTTTTAAGTAGCAAAAGTCTGCAAAAAATAATAGCATATTCAGGGACCTCTTTCAGCCAGAAGTTAAAAATATAAGGCATCTCAATCAAAACAGGCACATAAAAAATCACCAACAAAAAAAAAGATATTTTACTACCCATTGAAGACGCCTTTAGCATTAAAGCTCTATCCCCCGCTCCTTCGCTTTTGGCTAAAACTGGGTTAAGGGCTTTCAGCATTACTGAGGCAAAAGCACCTAATTGACTACTAACTTGCACTGCAATACCCTGAGCAGCATTTACAACGGTTCCAAAAAACATGTTTAAAACAATACCTTGACCGTAGTTAGCGATCATACTTGTAGAGGCTCCTAAAAAAGACCAACTGGCAAAACTGGTCATTTGATTGCGCAGACTTTTATCTGTGTACTTTGTAAAATTAATAGTTACTTCATCATACTTTTTATGGCAATAAAGTTGCCTAATAATCAGCAAGATTATAGATAAACCTGCCATTAATAAACCATACAAATAAAGTTTGTCTAAAACTGCATAGGTAATATAAATAGCTATCAGTAATTTTAAAACCGTTTCTACAATACGCAAAATAGCGACTAGCAGCATATTCTCGTGTGCATTGATAACAGCATCATAGGGTACAGAAACTATAGTAAAAAAAGTGCTTATCACTAAGAATTGATAAATAAGTTTGGCTACTTCAATTCTATTTGGATCTATTTCTAGAATTCCATTCAATAAAAAATAACCTACAACTTCTAACAATACCACCACTAGAAATGCAATAAAAATATGCAGCTTAAAACTAATATTAAAAATATTTTTTAATTTATGGATATCTCCTTGACCGTTTGCATAGGACATAAATCGCTGCGAAGCGGCAGCCATGGCCGTATTTAAAAAGGTAAGCATGGCAATCGCCCCACCTACTACATTAAATATTCCGAAATCTTCCGCTCCCAAGGCAGCCAGCACCAAGCGTGTAGTATATAAAGACATAATGACTGTAATAGCCATTTGTATATATAAAATACCCGTGTTTTTTGCTACTCTTTTTGCTTGCTGCATACCTTTTTGAAAACGCTAAACCCTATTTGTTCCAAACACCTGTAGCGGTCTGGTTAATTAATTTATTAAACTGTAAAGGGCCAATAATTATTGTAAATAACATACAGATACTGGTTGCCCAAATAACGCCTGCCAAGCCCATACCCCATATTTTAGCTAAAAGATAGCTGAGTGGAATATTTATTACTAAAGAAAAAATATACATATATAATTGCAGCCTTACTTTTCCTAAAGCGTTGATAAACTTAAAGTAAATAGATTGAAATGTAGCTATCAATACAAAAACAATAACGGCAATAGATAAGCTTAACGGTACCTCTATTGCTTTTCCAACCCAAACAGCATAGAACCAATTAGATAATAGCAACATAATTAACAGCAAAAGGGGTACGATAAGCCAAATTTTTTGAATGTTTTTTACGGAATTTTTAATCCAATTATAATCTTTAGTTTGGAAAGCTTCTGTAAAAGAAGCCCAATACGGAGCGGTAATCATGCCATAACCTACTAAAACTACTGAGAAATATTTTAAAGCAACATTATAAGGCACAACCTCTTCTAGTCCAAATAAGTTGCTGATAATGATATTATCCGTTGAAAGCAGTACCGTGGTGGCTATTTGTATAAAAAAAAAACTTATTCCTAAACCCGTTATGTCTTTAACATAACGCCAATCCCACAATGAGAATGACGGTTTAAACGCCTTGTATTTGGTAGAAAAAGCCATAATGTTAAACACCAAAAGTAAGACTAAAGGTAATCCCGTAAATAATCCGCCAAACAAGACTAAATTGCCTTCGCTTGTTTGGCTTAGCACATAAACTAATACCAATGAAAAAGACTGCACAAGAAACTCTATTTTACCCTGTTCAGAGTGGTGTTGATCGGCTGCATAAAGGGTTAAAATTAATTTAGCTACTAATTGCAAACTAAAAAAAGTAAATACCAAGGGCATTAAAAAAGATAAGTTTGCACTAATATTTTCTCCATTATTGAATAACAAACTCCAATCAAAAAAGAAATTACCTAGTAAAAACAACAGTATTGCCATTAAAACTATGATACTTATCACTACGTACGCACAACTCACGTAAATCCGAGCTAAATGACTATTATTATTGGCTCTTGCTTCTGCAAATTTATTTCTTAGTCCGTTTCCTAAACCGATATCCATTACTGAAAACCAACCTATAAACGATATAATGGTTAACCAGAGTCCGTAATCTTCTTGACCTAAAAAGGAGATACAAAGTGGCACCAACATAAAATTTGCTAACATACTGCCCGCTTTATAAAAAGCTGACCAACCAATATGCTTCACAATATTTTTAGTTCTATCGCTTTTTAAACCTAAACGATTTTTAAGTTGGTTCATTAATACGTATTATTCTTTTTAATTATCATTTTTTTTTTGGAGTTTCATTTTTTAAAATGAAGAGAACGTTTAAAAATTAGGCATTTTCAATACCTATTAATAATACTTTGGATTATTACCGTACAGCAAGAAATTAAAGACACTACTTAAGTATAAAATTTTAAAGATGTAAAGGCTTATTTGTACCGCGATAATAGTCAATAGACTGGTTATGATAAACAAAGGAATTTGATTGAAATCGGCAGGTATAAATGGCGTTCCAAATACAGGCACCACATAAAAATGGGTTACGTAAATAGCCAAAGAATTAACACCCCAACTACGTATAAATTGATCTACTTTCTCCGGAAAACTCACATGCCTTATTAAAAAGTAAAAAACACTTATGCCACTTATAGCGCAGATCATTTTAATACCTGAATTTTCCATAGAAGAAAAACCATATTCGTAATACCCTACTAAAACAAAGAAGGCTAACAAGGCTACTGAAAAAACCATTCTGTGCATCATAAAGGTACTAAGTGCTTTGTATTTCGCGACGAAAACTCCCAAAAAATAAAACACAAAAAACAAAACAAATTGCGTCATAAATGGAATCTGCCCTGTCGCCCAAATTATGCCTAAAAAGCCTAAAAGTAAGCCTGCAAAAAACAAATCTATAAACGCTTTGTTAGCCGTATTGTACTTATAGGATAAAAACAACCAAGCAGAATATAAAAGGGTGATAAAAAATAGAAAGTACAAAAACCAAAGTCCGCCACCACTAATAAGTTCAATAAATTTGTCTCTTACATCGAACGTTACGGCGCCAGAGAAAAAGAAATTATCGACTAACAGAGGCCATGCAAAAAAAGGTACTAATAGGGTTCTGCTCTTTTTTAATAAAAACGAGCCATACTTTTTAAAAATCTTGGGTTTTATGACCTTACTAGCGATATAACCACACAAGAACATAAACAGCGGCATTCTAAAGGTAGAACCCCACACTAAGATGCCCGAACTTTCTCCGTCAATAACATTCCTGGTAATTACATGGCCCATGACCACTAACATAATATTGATACCGCGTAGCCTATCAATATATAAAATACGTTCCTTTCCCATAATTATAAGTGCTTTATTTAAAAGCATATTTATTTATATTATTTATTTGGGGAACTTATTTAATTTTAAAATCACTAAAAAAATTGTCGTGCGTTTTCGGATTTTCTTTTAATAAATAACAAAAAAACCAGACCAAAAGACTTAAGCTTATCATTTCACCACCTTCTTCTACTAGTGTTAAGAGTGCCTTTATGGTGGTTGGTATATAATTTTCGAGCAATACGCTTAAAAAATCAATACCGATACCAAAAAAAAGAAAAAACCCTAGGAGTAGGCTTATGTGTACAAAGGTTTTTTTAACCTTATAGGTTGCGTTTTTATAAAATAATAACGAAAATAAAAACATGCCAAAACCAATACCTATATAATATAATAGTTGCCCAATGGCGACTGCTTTTATACCCGCAACAGTTGTTATTTTTAAATGATACACAAAATACCAAGCCGCTTTGTAATGTAACTGAAAAACATCGTCAATAAATAACAAAACAAAGAGCGGTATTGCGGGAACATAAGCATATTTTTTTTGACCGATTATTAAGTAGGTTACAAGCCCAAGGATGGTACTATATTTTACATATTGAAAAAGCTCTGGATAACCCCAATCTTCTGCATCTAGTAAAAAAGAATTGGGTTGTTTCGCTTCGGATAACACCAAACTAATATGCCCTAAAATAAAAAGAACATCTAAGCTTATTAAAATCCATAAAATAGTATTGGTTTTTTTATTTTTAAACATGTACAACAACCAAATAACCCCTAATTTAAATGCTTACTATTCTTTAGTAGTCAAAATAAACTACTCTTGTTGTCTTGAATACCAAACTTATATGCCTTGATATCCCAACAAAAATTAAATTAATGGGTGGTGTACCAAGTATACATTTTTTGTACGCCTTCGGCTAAAACTACTTTGTGTTTCCAACCAAGTGCGTGTAATTTAGACGGATCGGTTAATTTCTTCATGGTACCGTCTGGTTTGTCTGAATTGAAATATAATTTTCCTTGAAACCCAACGGTTTCTTGAATCAGTTTTGCTAAGCCTTTAATTGAAATATCAAAACCTGTACCTATATTAATATGCGTATTGCGTACTTCTACCGTTGTTTTGCTATGGTAACAATCTTTAAAATCGCGATTTTCCATAATAAATACGCAGGCATCGGCCATATCTTCGCTCCAAAGAAATTCGCGCATTGGCTTGCCTGAGCCCCAAATTTCTAAATGCACTTTATTCCCTTTTTTCTGAATGCCATATTTATCTAAAATAGAATAAATATCTTCATCCATCGCGTTGCCATCAATCCCTTCAATAGGCAAGAGACTTAAATCTTTTCTGATGGCTACCCAATCGTTATTTTCTAAGGCTTTACCTAAATGCATTTTACGAATTAATGCAGGCAATACATGTGATTTTTCTAAATCGAAATTATCATTAGGGCCATATAAATTAGTAGGCATTACTGAGATAAAGTTAGTACCGTATTGCAGGTTATAACTTTCGCACATTTTAATCCCTGCTATCTTCGCTATGGCATAAGGTTCGTTGGTATATTCTAAAACATCGGTAAGCAATGAGGTTTCTTTCATAGGCTGTGCACATTTTTTAGGATAAATACAGGTGCTGCCTAAAAACAATAATTTTTTCACCTTATTCAAATAACTCTGGTGAATAACATTGTTTTGAATCATTAAATTTTCGTAAATAAAGTCGGCTCGGTACGTATTATTAGCGACGATACCTCCTACTTTAGCTGCGGCCAGAATTACATAATCGGGTTTAATAGCTTCGAAAAAATCAGCTACGGAAAGCGCATCTGTTAAATCTAACTCTTTATGCGTAGCGGTTACGATATTCATATAGCCTTTAGCTTGCAGGTTTTTTACAATTGCACTTCCTACCAAACCTCTGTGCCCAGCCACATAAATTTTTCCACTTTTATCCATATCTATATGCTAATTAAAAACTAATACTCTTTTATTTTTTGTTTTAGTTACCCTTGAGTTTTTTTTGAAAACACAAGGGATTTTATTACTGCTACTTTTTATTCGAAATAATTATACGTACCGTAACCACCGTCTTTTAAGTACTGATCTTTTTGCATTAATTTAAGATCACTTTGCATCATATCTTTCACTAAGCCTTGTAAATCATACTCCGGAATCCAACCTAACTTTGTATTTGCCTTAGTAGCATCACCGATTAATAAATCTACTTCGGTTGGTCTAAAATATTTAGGATCAACACTTAGTACTTCTTTCCCAATTTCTAATTGTAGCTTAGGATTTGAGCAAGATTTTACGTATCCTTTTTCGTCAATACCTTCTCCTTTAAATTCTACCTCAATACCTAACTCGGCAAAAGCCATACGCACAAATTCTCTTACCGGGGTTGTTTTACCCGTTGCAATCACCCAATCTTCAGCTTCATCGGCTTGTAAAATCATCCACATCATACGCACATAATCTTTGGCGTGGCCCCAATCTCTTTTAGCATCTAAATTCCCTAGGTATAATTTGTCTTGTAAACCTAAACCAATACGTGCTGCCGCTCTTGTAATTTTACGTGTTACAAAAGTTTCTCCACGAATGGGAGACTCGTGATTAAACAAAATACCATTACAAGCAAACATGTTATAAGCTTCTCTATAGTTTACCGTAATCCAAAACGCGTACATTTTAGCCACAGCGTAAGGGCTACGTGGATAAAAAGGGGTAGTTTCTGATTGTGGCACTTCTTGTACTTTACCATAAAGCTCTGAAGTAGAGGCTTGGTAAATACGTGTTTTATTTCCTAAACCTAATAAACGTACGGCATCTAAAATTCTTAAGGTTCCTAAACCATCGGCATTACCAGTGTATTCTGGAACTTCAAAAGAAACTGCCACGTGGCTCATGGCCGCAAGGTTGTAGATTTCATCTGGTTGAATTTCTTGAATTAAACGGATAAGGTTGGTACTATCTGTCATATCGCCATAATGCAATATGAAATTTCTGTTTTCAATATGAGGATCCTGGTATAAGTGGTCAATACGATCTGTATTAAATAGTGATGCTCTTCTTTTTAAGCCATGTACTTGGTATCCTTTTTTTAGTAAAAACTCACTTAAATAGGCACCATCTTGGCCAGTTACTCCTGTAATTAAAGCTACTTTCATTAGAAATTATATTAAAGTTATAAAATTTTATTGTAAATTTTTTAGGCAATCATCTTATCTTCAAGACAATAGAAGTATAAGTGAGTATGAAATAATATGGGGGAAGTTACTTATTTTTAAAATGCCTTTTACGTGCTCCGCGATGCAACTCCCATTTCTGGTTTACATTACATTAGGTAAAATCATTTAAAAATAGTTGTTTAAGTAAACAGAATTCTATTTTTGAAGGGCAAAGATAAAATGGAGTTTATAAGCAACCTAGTCTGGATCAACTAGTTTCATGATTATTATGGATTACTGATTTTAATACTACTTTATAAATCATATTTTCATTCTTACAAAGGAGTAATTAAGATATTCTTAACATGTAATACTAACATTTAAACGACCATGAATGAGGATGTCTGACGAAAAACATTTTTTATCGATTAACGGTATTAAATAGGAAAATTAAGGGTCGAAGGTTTTCGCTTCAG
>JANQTG010000219.1 GCA_030731855.1 Cellulophaga sp.
AATATATTAGTTTTGAAATTTAAAATATCACTCCGAACTATTAAGGGGCTAAACTATCATAAAGCATAAATTTGACAAACATTAACTATGATAAAAAATATCATACAACTCGCAAACAAAATTCCATTGGTTATTTTTTTTAATTAAATAAAATATAATTTTACCCTCACCTTTGTAATTAACTAAGATTAATGATTTTGTGTAATCTTCATTAAAAATAGGGTTGGATAATTCTATTCGTGTATCATCTAAACGAAATTCAGCTTTTGGCTTATTACTAACTTTAGGGTTTTTAAGTTTACTTATTTCCCAAGTTTCAACACTATCAATATTACTTCTTACAAGATTAAAATCGAACTGATCAAATATAGAATCTGCACATTCATTCTTATAACCATGAACTATTGTTAAATTATTGCTCTCTTGCCATTTATTAATAGTGTATTTAAAATCTTTTTTTTCATATTTGTAAACTTCACTGTTCAAGACGATGGTATCATAATTCCTAATGGCATCTACTTTTAGATATTTTTTAGTTATTGTGTTTAAAGAAGTTTTAGCAACATTATAAGCCTCTTCCGCTTGAACTGAATTTTTATAAGCTTTACAACTAAATATTAGTACTAAAAAACAACAACTAATTGCATTTTGCACCCTTAGGGTTTGCATTACTTTCATAAGGTAAAGATTCTGAGTTAATTATATCGTTTATTTTTTTTCGGTCTAATGTTCCTTCTGGGTAAAGATTATTATATGTATCTGTACCTGTCAGTCCTCCCCAAGATAATATGTCCAAATATTCTTGTAAGCCATTTTTAGGGTTTTCAGCAGTATCAAACTCTGCAAAATCATTGAAAGAATAGCCGTTATTTATCGCCCAATTATAGCTAGAATCTGAAATATTATTTACTAATGATGTCATATATTCGTGATGGTTACCCCCAAAACCAGCTTGATACTTTGTAAAATCCTTTACCAATTGTGCATAAGATTCGTTTGAAGACTCGAAACTACCATTATACCAAAAATAAAATAAAGTAGCATGTATTGACTCGTGTATGGCGGTATTAACAATGTCAAAATCTGTTGATACACTTAAACGTTGAGAATTAAAAGTAATTAAAAACGAAGATGGTGGGTCTACTATGGTTGTATTTGCTGCTTGTAAAATCCCATTTAAATTTTCAGTCTTAATAGTTAATATGGCATTATTATCGCTATTAAAAATATTCTGTATTAAATCTGTAATAGAAGTACCAGCATCTAGAGCGTTTGTAATAATTGTTTTTTGGCAAGGATAGGGATCAAAAGAAGTGTCAAAATCAATTTTATCCTCTAAAATAACATCTTCTACAATATTGAGCGTAAACCCTCCACCTCCACCACTAATCATACTGCTACCACCATAATTTGATTCATCTATAGCAAACGTATGATTATCACAAATTGAATAAGTCTGTACTTCCATTCTTGTAAAGTTTAACTCTGGCCCTGACTCTCTTAAATTATAATAATTGTGTATTGTTACTACATCTACATAAGAACATCTTTTGGTTACATTTTCTTTCTCTTTCAATAAAAAATCTATGAAAAATTTACCATTAATATAACTTTTTGAGCTTATTTTTTCAGAAGCCTTGTTATAAACAGAGTAATAACCATCTAAACTATCTAACTCAAATAATGATAATGATTCAGTAAAAATTTCATCACTTGTCGTAAATTTAGCTACATAAAAATTATAACTATCACCTTTTTTAGTCGCTATAATTTTATAAGATATGTTATAATTTGCTCCATTAGCTGTAGAATTTTTTTTTCGTGCTAAAGAAATATCTTCTGGGTTAACTACCCCAGTCCAAATAACATCAAATTCAAATATATCAGCATTAAAATCTTCTGAGAATCCTTCTTTGGCTGTTGACCAATCCACCGCAAAGTCAAAAGGCATTAAGGTTTTGTAATCGTCCGTAAAGGCAAGTTCAAATTGGATAAGTTCAGGACTATTTGACCCTAATTTTTCGGTTTCACAACTTGAATTAAAAAAAAGAAGTATAGTAATAATGGTTAGATATTTTTTCATAATCTTAATTATATGTGGGAAAAATTACAAAAAAAAAAAAAACGTAATTACACTTTAGTCTCGTTTAAAAGCAATAATAATTGCTGAAGTGTTATTTCTAAACTAAAAAGCTGTCAAAATAATGATTGTAAATTTAAAATAAATTCTCTTTGATATGTTAATAGCTTACCTCCCCAAACACCACTCGATACCTCCCAATAAATGCTGTCTAAAATCAGCATCATCATAAGCGGCTTCAGTATGCCCTAAACCAGTATAAAAAGCGCGCCCACCATCGTATTCATGAAACCAAGCAATAGGGTGGTAATCTCCGTTGGTACCACCTTCGTAACTAGACTCGTCTAACTTTAAAAGTACGTTTACATCTGGATTCAAATTCTTAAAGTTATACCATTCATCAAAATGACTCCAAGGATTTTTTAAGCCTTTAGTAGCCGGATGATTGTTTATAAAAACATTGATCTTGGCTTCTTGCTGTTTAGGGTGATTTTCAAAATAAGCACCTACCATTTTACCATACCAAGGCCACTTGTATTCGGTATCTGTAGCCGAATGTACGCCTAAAAAACTACCGCCTTGTTGTATATAATTTTCAACAGCTTTTTCTTGTTCTTCTCCTAAAACATCCCCCGTAGTATTTAAAAATAAAACTAATTGGTATTTTTTAAGGTTAGCAGTTGTAAATACTAAAGAATCTTCGGTTTGTGTAATTCCAAAATTATTTTGGACTCCCATTTCTTTTAAGGTTTCTACGCCTTTTTCGATTGACTTATGTCTGAAACCTGCTGTTTTTGTAAACACTAGAATTTGAGGAGTTATATTGGTTACTTTCGACATTTTAATTCGGAAAGGTTCCGTTTCTGTCAACACTACTTGCTGATCTATTTTAGAACTTCCGCAAGCAACAAATAAGGCGGTTATTGCAAAGACTAAACTACTTTTTGTAATAAAATTCATGAGGTGTATTGCGTTAAGTGAGTGCTAAATATCGGTAATTATACCATACTAGCTAACAAATTTTAGAATATTTAATTAGTTAGCTAAAGCCATTAGGTATTTTTTGGGTGTAGTACCGTACTTTTTCTTGAAAGCTGCTATAAAATGACTAGAAGTACTATACCCAACTTTTAAGCCTACTTCATTAACATTATGCTGACCACTTTCTAACATTTTACGAGCATAATCCATCTTATAATCGAACAAAAAACTAAAAACAGAATCGCCGTAAATCTGTTTAAAACCCTCTTTTAGCTTTTTTAAGGAAAGGCCTATTTCATCAGATAATTCGGTTAGGGTAGGCGGTTCTGCCATACGACTAATCATAATTTCTTTTGCTTTTCGGATTCTGCGAACATTATCTTCATCTGCTAAAAACGGACATTGGTCTATTGCTGTGTCATTGCTTTTATTAAAATAAAGCGAAATCAGCTCATACACTTTACCCTTGATATATAGTTCTTTTATAGAGGGATGCAAGTTATAATTCATCATCTGACTCAAAATAACCGCAATTGCCGGACTAAAAGCTTCTTGATTATAATATTTTTTCTCTTTATTGTCTTTGTCTAAAAAAGGAATATAATCCGCTTCATTTGAAAATAATGAATGGAATTTTTGTATGGTCATAACAATAGACACCAACCATGAATTAGGTTGTAATTCTAAATTTAGCGGCAAATCAACCATAGTGTTGTATAACAAAAGTGAGTTTTCCTCAGAAACTTCCAAAGCATAACGACCTTCATTAAAAATAAAGGTAGCATTACCCTTTAAACAAAAATGAAACTGTATAAATGAGCTATCAATCTGCTTACTAATTGTTTGTTTATGGGCGTCATCATTCTGAATTTTCAGCACAAAAAAACCATGATCTATTAAAACTTCATCGAATGAACCTTTAGCGACATTTTCTTCTTCCATATAGATTTATAATTTAATGTATTTATTTAGAAACATTCTAAATAAATACATTTAAAAGCCTTGTATTTGCTATAAAATTACTACAAAACAGTCAATTAATACCGAAATAAGTTCAAAAAAACTTGAATCGACACTAATTGTTCCGCAAGCGTTACTTTTATTACTTTCATAGCAGTACTTTTGTACTCGATTGCCAAGTATTTTATGAAAGATTATCATATTTCAAAACACAATTCCTTTTACACTATTGGACTCAACTATAAAAAAGCTGATGCCGAAGTACGTGGAAAATTTAGCTTAGTTGAGGCAGCTATCGATAATTTATTGATGCAAGCCAAAGCACAAGGTATTGATGGTTTGTTAGTTACCTCCACTTGTAACAGAACTGAATTATACGGTTTTGCACAACACCCTTTTCAATTAATTAAATTACTTTGCGATAATACCCTTGGTTCTATCGAAGAATTTCAAGAGGTTGCTTATGTGTACAAAAACAATGACGCCATTAGTCATTTATTTAGAGTTGGAACCGGTTTAGATAGCCAAATTTTAGGCGATTTTGAAATCATAAGTCAATTACGCCAGAGTTTTAATCGGTCAAAAAAGTTCGATATCGCAAACCCTTTTTTAGAACGTTTGTGTAATTCTGTTATCCAAGCAAGTAAACGTATTAAAAATGATACCGAGATGTCATCGGGTTCTACCTCTGTTGCTTTTGCCTCGGTACAATATATTTTTAAAAATGTTCCAGATATTTCCGATAAAAAAATAGTGCTTTTTGGTACTGGTAAAATTGGAAGAAATACTTGTGAAAATTTAATTAAACATACTAAAAACTCTCAAATAACCCTTATCAATAGAACTAAAGATAAGGCAGAAAGAATTGCTGGTAAGTTTGATCTGGTAGTAAAAGATTACGGTGATTTACAAACTGAAATTAGAAGTGCTGATGTATTGATTGTTGCTACAGGAGCTCAATCGCCTACTATTTCGAAAGAAATGATACATACTAAAAAGTCACTTTTGATTTTAGACTTATCTATTCCTAAAAATGTAGCTGCAGAAGTAACCGAATTACCAAATGTAAGTCTAGTACATTTAGATCAACTTTCTCAAATTACCGATGATAATTTAGAAAGAAGAAAGCAGTTTATTCCTGAAGCAGAAGCAATTATTGAGCACATAAAAGACGAATTTATTCAGTGGTTAGAAACCCGAAAATTCGCTCCTGTAATAAAGGCCTTAAAAAAGAAATTAAAAACGATGAAAGACGAAGAACTCGATTTTCAAAGTAGAAAAATGAGTGATTTTAATTCTATACAAGCAGATATCATTTCGGAACGTATCATCCAAAAAATTACGAAGCAGTTTGCCAACCACTTAAAAGGCGAAGATATTGATGCTGATAATAGTTTAGCATTAATTCAAAAAGTGTTTCAATTAGAACTAGAAACCAAATGAGTAAAATAATCCGCATTGGTACCCGCGATAGTGAATTAGCACTATGGCAGGCAAATACTGTAAAAAAACAATTAGAACAACACGGATACCAAACGGTATTAGTCCCTGTAAAATCGATGGGCGATTTGGTTCTAGATAAACCATTGCATGAATTAGGGATTACAGGTGTTTTTACTAAAACTTTAGACGTCGCCATGCTCAATGGCGAAATAGATATTGCCGTACATTCTATGAAAGATGTACCAACCGTTTTGCCAAAAGGTATTGTACAAGCGGCGGTTTTAAAGCGTGGCAATTATATGGATATTCTAGCTTTCAAAAATAACGAGGAGTTTCTTTCTCAAAAAGAAGCAACCATCGCCACAGGAAGCTTACGAAGAAAAGCGCAATGGCTAAATAGATACCCAACACATACGGTAGTAGATTTAAGAGGCAATATACAAACACGTGCCGAAAAGTTAAACAATAACGATTGGAATGGAGCTATTTTCGCCGCTGCAGGTTTAGAACGTGTAGGTCTAGAATTCGAAAATACGATTGGCTTAACTTGGATGGTTCCTGCACCAGCGCAAGGTGCTGTGGTGATTGTCGCTCTAGAAAATGATGACTTTTCAAGAAAAGCGTGTGCAGAATTAAATGATAAAGAAACCCAAATTTGTACTGGTTTAGAGCGTCAATTTTTGAATATTTTAGAAGGTGGTTGTACTGCACCAATCGGAGCGCTATCAACCATAAAAGACAAAAACATAAGTTTAAAAGGCGTTTTATTAAGTGTTGATGGTAAAAAGAAACTAGAAGTAGAATTCACTTCTATTCTTGGGAAACACGAAAATTTAGCTATAGCAGCAGCAGAACGTATTTTTGAACGTGGTGGAAGAAATTTAATGCGAGAAATTGCCGGTTTAACCAAAGAACCTACTATTTTTTCTACTAAAAAATTAACAGCTGCCCAATTAGCAAGTTTTAATTCGGACCTATCCGTAGCATCCGAAGATTTTCTGAGGATAAGTTTAAACAGAATTCCAAAATTATCTTTAAAAAAAGAAATTCAGAATGTAATTATTACGAGTCAGAATGCCGTTGAAGCAATTCTGGCGAGTTTTAGCCCTGAAGAATTACACTTTAAAAATATTTACTGCGTTGGTCGCAAAACCAAGCGTTTAATAGAAAAACATATCGGTAAAGTTACCCATTTTGAAAACTCTGGAGAAGAACTTGCCAAGTATTTAGTCGATTATTTAGAAGGTACCGAAGTCACTTATTTCTGTAGTGATATTCGTTTAGATACGATCCCAACAGTGTTACAAGAAAACAACATTACAGTTCACGAAGTTGAGGCGTATAGCAACAAACAAGCACCTGTAAAAACACCAAAAAGTACGCTTGGTGTTCTTTTTTATAGTCCATCAACAGTACAAAGCTATCTTCAAGAAAATTCAGCTGATGTTATTGCGTATTGCATTGGAGATACTACAGCCAAAGAAGCTAAAAAGAGTTTTTCTGACGTTCGTGTAGCTAAAACACCAACTATTGAGAGTGTTATTGATTTAGTAAATAAAAAATAACTACTTTTTGAATCAGCTTTTAATATAAAAAACATGTTAGATTCCATTATTCCAAAATTACCGATGCGTAATAAAACAATTACGGAGGACTATTACATTGAAAAACTAGGTTTTGAAAGGGTTAGCACTGTAGCGTATGATGATTACGTCATGTTGAAAAAAGAGGCTGTTGAAATTCATTTTTTTAAATTTAAAGCGCTCAACATAAAAGAAAACTACGGGCAAATATATATTAGAACTTCTGCTGTTGATGAAGTATACCAATCGTTTTTAAAAAATAATGTAGCCATTCATCCAAACGGAAACTTACAAACAAAACCATGGGGACAAAGAGAGTTTTCACTATTAGACCCCGACAATAATTTATTAACTTTCGGACAAGATGCCTCCTAAAAGTTATATTTTAAATAAAAATACGAGAATAAAATGCTAAAAAACGATTTATTTTTAAGAGCTTTAAAAGGAGAAACGGTTGAACGACCTCCGGTTTGGATGATGCGCCAAGCTGGACGTTACTTACCAGAATTCATGGAAATCAAAAAAGAATTTGATTTTTTCACACGTTGTCAAACGCCAGATATCGCTTCTGAAATTACCGTTCAGCCTATAAGAAGATACGGTATGGATGCCGCTATTTTATTTTCTGATATTTTAGTGATTCCACAAGCCATGAATATTGAGGTGCTTATGAAACCTGATTTTGGCCCGTTTTTACCAAACCCAATTCGTACCCAAAAAGATGTGGATAGTGTTATCGTTCCTGATGTAGATATTGAATTAAGCTATGTAATGGAAGCCATAAAAATGACCAAACAAAAGTTGAATGATGAAATTCCGCTTATTGGTTTTGCAGGTTCTCCATGGACTATCTTATGCTATTGTGTGCAAGGGCAAGGCAGTAAAAATTTTGATAAAGCCAAGGAATTCTGTTTTACACAACCGGTAGCTGCACATCAATTACTTCAAAAAATTACCGATACTACGATTGCGTATCTTAAAGCCAAAGTAAAAGCAGGTGTTAACGCAGTGCAAGTCTTTGATTCATGGGGAGGAATGCTTTCTCCGACAGATTATAAAGAATTTTCATGGCAATATATTCAACAAATCATTGATGCCTTAAAAGACGAAACTCCTGTAATTGTTTTCGGAAAAGGATGTTGGTATGCACTTGGCGATATGGCAAAATCGGGTGCTGCTGCATTAGGTGTTGATTGGACGTGCTCTGCTCGAAATGCGCGTTATTTAACGGGTGGAAATATTACTTTACAAGGTAATTTTGATCCCGCACGCTTGTTATCGCCACCCGCAGATATTAAACGCATGGTGACACAAATGATTAATGAATTCGGGAAAGATAAATATGTAGTGAATTTAGGTCATGGTATTTTACCGAATGTTCCTGTAGAAAATGCAAAGGCGTTTATTGATGCGGTGAAGGAGTACTGCCTCCCAACCCCCAAAGGGGGAGCTTAATGCACTGTGGGTAAAAAGTGTATTGTTTACTAACTCACTTCGGCTGCGCTCAGTGCGACGCCCAAAGGGGGAATTCTAATCAGTGTGGAAAACCAAAAAATTTAATATACTTTGTAGTGTAATTTAATTTTAAAAAATTAAATCTATTTTGATATTTGATTTGGAATCACATACGGTTGAGGCTATTCAAGAGAAAGACGCTTGGCGGCTTTGTGATTTTATGGTTTCAAATTCGGAAAGATTTAAACGATATTTTCCAAAAACCTTAAAACAAAACTTAAACCCTACTTTATCTAAGATTTTTGTTGATGAAAAATTTAGAGCTTTTAACGATAAAAAAGAATTTCTATTTACTCTTAAAGAAAAAGAAGATAGAACCATAATCGGCTTAGTTTATTTAAAAAAACTTGACTGGAATAAAAAAGAGGGTGAATTAGCCTATTGTATTGGTTATCAATACGAAAGAAAAGGAATAACAACTAAAACTATTCGGTATATTTCTAATTGGGCATTTGAAAAAATGGGATTGAAAACACTTAAAATCATTACTCACAAATCGAATTTACCCAGTGTTGCAGTTGCTGAAAAATGCGGTTTCCATTGGCAAAAAACGCTACAAAACGAACATACTCCACCCAATGAAAAACCATTAGACATGGAGTTATTTGAAAAATATTATGAAGGATAAATTCTACACCTATATTCAAAATCTACAAGACACTATTACCTCAGCTTTGGAAAAAGTGGATGGTAAAGCCAAATTTCAAGAAGATATTTGGGAACGACCCGATACTTCGACTGGGCTCAGCACAGGAGGTGGTGGTGGAAGAACACGCGTTATTGAAAACGGAAACGTTTTTGAAAAAGGAGGCGTTAATATATCAGGCGTACACGGTGCTTTACCTGAAAGTATGCAAAAGTATTTTGGGGTAAAAGATGCTGATTTTTTTGCTTGTGGCTTAAGTCTGGTTTTGCATCCTAAAAATCCTATGGTACCAACCGTACATGCCAACTGGCGTTATTTTGAAATGTATGATAAAGAAGGTAACATCGTAGATCAATGGTTTGGTGGTGGTCAAGATTTAACCCCTTATTATTTGTTTGAAGAAGATGCGATTCATTTTCATGCTATTTGTAAAAAAGCTTGTGATGCACATCATCCAGATTTCCATGAAAACTATAAAAAAAGATGTGATGAATACTTTTGGAATGCTCACCGTGATGAAGCTCGTGGCGTAGGTGGCCTGTTTTTCGATTACCTAAAAGCTACCGAAGACATGCAAATGCAAGACTGGTATAATTTTGTTACTGAAGTAGGTAGTAGCTTTACCGATGCCTATATACCAATCGTTACAAAACGAAAGGATCTACCCTATTCCCCAGCACAAAGAACTTGGCAAGAAATCCGGCGTGGACGTTACGTAGAGTTTAACTTGGTGCATGATAAGGGTACGCTATTCGGAC
>JANQTG010000220.1:0-1428 GCA_030731855.1 Cellulophaga sp.
GCTCTTGAATTTCAGACTGTATTTTACCTCTTGCTGCTTTTTTATCAGCAATAAAAGTTTCAATTTCTTTGTTCGATTTATTTTTTAATTCTTCAGGAAGTTGTTTTTTATCTATTGTAGCAACATCAAATTCTTTATCGTCTGCTGCATCTACTAAATCCCACGAAGAGTTATTATAAAGTCTGGAACTTTTACTTACGGCTCTTTTAACAGCAACTTCTGCTTCAACTTCCATAGCGTTCGCGTCTTGTAACGATTGTTTTTCTAGCTTCGCACTACCTAATAAGCCATAAGAAATGTAGGTGTTGTTTAGTTTTGAATTTAGTTTTACAATATCCGCATCATAAGGGGTGTTTATGTAGGCAATTTTTTTGTTATGATCAATGGCAATATAATCACCACCCGTTAAAATTGCACCATCTTTCCATTGGCTAGAAATACCTTGTTCGTAATTACCGCAAAAAATAGTATTTACTACTACATTTTTTTCTTTGGCATTAGTTACGGCATCTTTATAATTCAGTTTTCCTTGTGTAAAAGGTTCGTTTCCGGCAATAAAAATCATTTTAAGATGGTCTGCATTTTTACCCCAATCTAATTGGTTTAAGGAGGTTTGTATTACGGTACCACAATATTCTTCGCCACCATTGGTGGTTAAAGAGAATAATTTTTCAGAAATTTCATCTAAATCACCCGTAAAACCTAAAACTTGTTGAATGTAACCTTCTTGAGAAGAAAGTTGATCATTACCATATTGATACAATGCAATCTCTAAATTAGGACGTATATAATCAGAGCCATTTCCGCATTGTGCTTTTACATAAGCGAATTTATTTACGATATCCCACAATTGCGATTTCGCTTGGTCTATAAGTCCGTCCATACTATTACTAGTATCTAAAAGTAAAGCGATTTTTACCGTATTCTCAACATGTTTATGCGCGTCTACTGTGGCTTGTGCCATAACAATTTGCGCTTTTTTTTCTTTGGCTTTAAATTCACAAGCTTGAATTGATGTAAAGCTTAGTACCAAAATTCCTAATCCGATTGTTTTCTTAATATTTTTCATGATTACTATTTTTATATGTTAAATGCTGTCGTAAAACTATACTCAAAGTTTTTTAAAAAAAATAAGGAATGAGGGAATGTACCTTTTGAACGAGTAGAAAGATCCTTTGACTTTGTAAAGCATCAAAAACTGACTTATTTTTAGAACAAACAGTCGTTAACCCATTTTTTAATATCATTTAAAACAACTAAGTTTATCCTCTATTTACTAGTGATGAATAAAATTGTACTACTGATAAGTGTTTTCTTTTTAAGCTGTTTTGTGAGTTTTTCTCAGAATAGGCAAGCCAACTATAGCTATGAAATAAAAGGCACCGTAAAAGGAAAAGAAAAAAGAGAAGCCATTTCGGGAGTTATTGT
>JANQTG010000220.1:1528-4067 GCA_030731855.1 Cellulophaga sp.
TAAAAAGACAAATATTGATAAAAGTATCGATTTTGTAACCAAGGCAATTTCAGAAATTGGGGCAAGAGGAAATAAAACTGCATTGGCAAACGCTTACACTACTTTAGGAGAAATATACCAATACTACAAACAATACGATTTGGCAATTAATGCCTTTAAAGATGCTTTATCAAGCGAAAAATCTACAAAAACCGAATTGTTATTAGCTAAAAATTATCTCTTATATAAAGACTATACCAATGCCGAAACTATTTATTCAACAGTTTTAAGAAAAAAAGGAGTTTCTGCTTTAGAGAAAACACAAATTTATGAAGGTCTAGGCGATGCCTATAAAGGACTAAATAATAGTGCCAAAGCCATTGAAAATTATAAAAAAGGCTTAAGTATTGCAAAAACAAATGCAAACGCTTCAAAAGTAACAGATTTTAATTCTAAAATTGGTGATGCACTCGTTGCAGACGATAATATAGAAAAGGCCGAAGTATATTATGGCAACTCACTAGAACTTTCAAAACAACAAACACCGCAACGAGCAGTACAAGAAAAAGAAAAAGTAGCTGATTTTTACAACCAACAGAATCAGTTTGATAAAGAGGTGGTATTGCGCAAAAAAAGTTTAGAAGATTTAAAGGAGCTTAAACAACCTGTGGCTAGAGTCGCAAAAAGTTCAAATGTTACGGTAACTTCTGATTCCATATCTTCACAACGTATTAAATATAAAATAGGTAATGCGTATTTAGCGCAACAAAAGTACGACGAGGCCATACCCTTTTTACAAGAAAGTATACAAGAGGCGAATGATGATAATGATTTGATCGTAGAAAAAGATGCCACTCGCAAATTATCAGAAGTTTTTGAGTACCAAGGAGATTTTTCAAAAGCTTATGAAACCTACCAAAAATATGTAGCTTTAGTCGATACGCTATACATTAGAAAAGAACAAGAAATTTCAAGAGCGACACGTTTTAACAGAGAAATTACCACCAAGCAAAACAGAATTTCAGGTTTAGAAAAAGAGCGCGAATTATACCAAAGTAAGTTCGATTTAGCACTAACAAGCGAACAATTGGTAGAACGCCAAAAATGGTTGATTTATTCCCTGGTTTTTGGAATGTTACTTTTGGGTTTAACTACCTACTTTTTTTATAGAAGTAATAAGCAGCAAAAACTAGCGAATAACTTACTCGCACTAAAATCGTTACGTTCACAAATGAATCCGCATTTTATTTTTAATGCGTTAAACTCGGTCAATAATTTTATAGCCAAAAGTGACGAAAGGAGTGCGAACAGGTATTTGAGTGAGTTTTCTACTTTAATGAGAGCAGTTTTAGAAAATTCAGAAGAAGATTTTATTCCTTTAAGTAAAGAAATAGAATTGATAGAATTGTATACAAAATTAGAACATTCGCGCTTTGCTGATAAGTTCGATTATCAAATAACGGTAGAGGAAAATATTGATGTAGCCGCGTTTGATATTCCGCCTATGCTTTTACAACCATACATAGAAAATGCCATTTGGCATGGCTTGCGGTATAAAGAACAAAAAGGATTTTTAAAGATAAATTTGAAATCGAAAAATAAAGATGCTATTGAAATTAGTATTATTGATAATGGTGTAGGAAGGCAAAAATCAGCGGAGCTAAAAACAACCCATCAGAAAAAGCAAAAGTCTAAAGGAATGGGCAATATTAAAAAAAGAATCGATATTTTGAATGACATGTATAAAGACAAAGTCGATGTTTTTATTGATGATTATGAATCAGATGGAACAGGAACAAAAGTAATTTTCACTCTAAAAAAGGACAGCTAAATGTTACAAGCAATACTGGTAGAAGACGAAGCAAATAGTAGAGAAATTTTAAGAAATTATATAGCCAAATATTGTCCGGAAGTAAATTTGGTAGGTGAGGCTTCTAGTATAAAAGAAGGTTTAGCGCTAATAAAAGAAAACGACTTAGATTTGGTTTTTTTAGATGTAGAAATGCCTTTTGGCAACGCTTTTGATCTACTCGATCAAGTTCCAGACCGTAAGTTTGAAACTGTTTTTGTAACGGCCTACAATCACTACGCTTTAGATGCACTTAATAACCATGCGGCATATTATTTAATGAAACCCATCAGTATCGATGAATTAATAAAAGCAGTAGATTACGTAAAGGAAATTAGACAGAAAGAAAATGCATTAGAAGATAAAATTTTAAAAACTAACCTAAAAAGTGTCGAAGGTAAAATTACCTTACCACAGCTAGATGGTTTTCAAGTTTTAAATATTGCAGATATTATTTACTGCAAAGCAGATGATAATTACACGGAAATATATTTAGAAAATAAAAAAATTGTAGTAAGCAAAACACTTAAATATTTTGAAGATGCTTTGTTAGAATTTCCGTTTGCAAGAATCCACAAATCGTACTTAGTAAATGTAAACGAAGTGGTAAAATATGTAAAAGGAAAAGGCGGTAGTGTTATTGTATCAAACGGAAAAGAACTTTTAGTATCGAGCTCTAAGAAAAAAGATTTATTGGCTTATTTTGAGTAA
>JANQTG010000220.1:4167-9932 GCA_030731855.1 Cellulophaga sp.
ATGATTATAAAAACGATTAACGGAAAAACCCCAGAAATTGGTGAAGATTGCTTTATTGCTGAAAATACGGTAATAGTAGGTGAAGTAAGTATGGGAAAACAATGTAGTATTTGGTACAACGCTGTGCTCCGTGGGGATGTTCACTTTATTAAAATGGGCAATAAAGTAAACGTACAAGATGGTGCTGTGATACACGCCACCTATAAAAAATCGCCAACTACTATTGGTAATAATGTATCTATTGGTCATAATGCCATAGTTCACGGTTGCACTATAAAAGATAATGTACTAATTGGCATGGGCAGTATTGTAATGGATGATTGTATTATAGAAAGTAATAGTATTATTGCCGCAGGTGCCGTAGTTACTAAAGGAACACATGTAGAGGCTAATAGTATTTACGCTGGAATGCCCGCCAAAAAAATAAAAGATATGAGTCCTGAATTAAGTAAAGGCGAGATAGATAGAATTGCCGAAAGCTATGTAATGTACTCAAGTTGGTTCAAATAAAAATTGGGTAGTTTTGTAGTTACTTTTAATAAGTGGCCTTTTAATTAAAGAAACTGTTTCCTGTTTCCTATTTCAAATTTATTACTTTTGTTCTTCATTAAAAATAGACAAATATGAACGCATATATATTTCCAGGGCAGGGAGCGCAATTTGTAGGAATGGGTTTAGATCTTTACGAAAAATACCCCGTTGCACAAGAACTTTTTGAACAAGCGAATGCCATTCTGGGCTTTAGCATCACAGATATTATGTTCGAAGGTACAGCGGAAACTTTAAAAGAAACTAAAGTAACTCAACCTGCTATTTTTTTACACTCTGTAATTTTAAGCAAAGTTATGGGTGATGCGTTTAAACCCAATATGGTTGCAGGCCATTCTTTAGGCGAGTTTTCAGCTTTGGTAGCCAATGGTACTCTAAATTTTGAAGATGCACTTATGCTAGTATCAAAAAGGGCTTTAGCAATGCAAAAAGCCTGTGAAATAACTCCAAGCACTATGGCAGCAGTACTTGCACTGGCTGACGATGTTGTAGAAAATATTTGCGCAAAAGTACCTGGCATAGTGGTGGCAGCAAATTATAACTGTCCGGGTCAATTAGTAATTTCTGGAGATATTGATGCCGTTAATATAGCGTGTGAACAACTTAAAGAAGCTGGCGCACGCAGAGCTTTAGTATTACCTGTAGGCGGTGCATTTCATTCACCTTTAATGGAGCCAGCTAGAGAAGAATTGGCAGCAGCTATTGAGAACACAAAGTTTAGTGTGCCTTTATGTCCTATTTATCAGAATGTTACTACAACTGCGGTAACCGATGCGGAAGCGATAAAAAAGAATTTGATATTGCAATTAACAGCACCTGTAAAATGGACACAAAGTGTTCAAAATATGATTAAAGACGGAGCAACGTTATTTACTGAAGTTGGTCCCGGAAAGGTATTACAAGGTTTAGTGAAAAAGATTGATGCGAATGTTAACGCTATCTCAGCAGAAATTTTATAATTTACTGATAATCAATCTAAATATTTATTTTATATCGATTAAGAGCGCATTTTATCTTCTAAGTTAACAAATTGCTTTTTTTTTAAGTAATATTGATGTTTATTATAAATATTTTTTAACTTTTTTTCATTTCTTTTTTAAACTTTAAAAACATGAAAATCAAAAACCTAAATAAATTAGTATTTAGTTTAGCAACCAAACTCAATATAAAAAAGAGTTTAATGGTTCTAGGTTTTTTTTTGATACCAACCTTAGGATTTAATCAGTCATCTACAGTTGTGGTTAATGCCACTGACGCACAAGCTACGGAAAATGGTATTCCAACCGATACTGGAACTTTTATAATAGACTTAGGTACCGTAAATAATACGGGTACTCCAATTATAATTAATTATGTTCTAGGCGGCACGGCTACCGAAGGTGTAGATTATACCGCAATAGGTAGTACCGCAGTCATAGCTGTTGGCGCAAGAACGGTAAGCATCCTTGTGACTCCCATAAATGATGCCGACCCAGAAGGGAATGAAAGCATACGAATTAGGCTTACCGGAACGAATAATAGCACTTTTCAAATAGCAGGGAATTCTAGTAGTAACGCCTTAATAATACTTGTCGATGATGATGTTTGCTCTGCGGGAGTGAGAGCACCTGAACTTTTTGTATCCATACAAACTCAATATTGTTCAGATTTTGATCTAGACTTAACGACTTTTGTAACCAGCGAAACTCCTGTGGGCACTACATTACGTTGGAGCATATCAGCCAATCCTAACCCTAATAATCCAAATTCTTTTTTACCGACTTCTATCGTTAATACGGGAGGTACCTATTATGGGTTTTATTATGGTACATTTAATGGTGCGCCTTGTATTAGTCCAGTTGTAAGCTTGCCCGAAATTAGATTTCAACAAAGGCCATCTCTAGGGACACCAAATACAAATAATAACCAGGCTTGTAATTCTTTTTTGTCGGGAAATTCTATTAAAGATTTAGATGATATGCTAAATGGTGAAACGCCAGGAGGTGATTGGTTACTCATAAGCGCACCCGATACTCACACTACTAGTATTACTTTTGGTAATTTCGTCAACTTTAATAATGCTCCTGTAGGGTCTTACGTGTATGAGTATACACCCAATTATTTACTAACACCTAATTGTAGTATTGAAAGTATTGAAATAACCATATTTGTGTCGAACTGTAATGTTAATTGTTTGGCAGGTAACAGACCTCCTCAATTAAATGCAGGTGTTGCTTCTACTTTTTGCATAGACGAAGATACTTTTATAGATTTAAGTATTTACACCAATAGTCCAGCACCAAGCGGAAGTACATTGGTTTGGAGTAGAAATAGCGATTTTAATAGGCAAGACGCTTACCTAAATAATACCTTAGTAGAAACTACAGGAGTATATTACGCTTTTTTCTTAGACAGAGAAAATAGATGTGCCAGTCCTGTTCTTTCAGTTTCTTTAGTATTTAAGTTTAATCCTGAAATTTTAACTTTTACGGAGAATGCACTTTGTTCTGAGGGTATTATGACTTTAAATGCTACCGCAACAGAGGGCAGTACCATTAATTGGTATAGCTCTTTAACGAGTACCATTCCTTTAGAACAAAATTCAACTAGTTTTACAACTACGAATTTGACAACTACGACTACATTTTATGCCGAGGCTACGCTAGATGGTTGTATTTCTGAAAGACAAGCTGTAGTGGCAACAATAAATAATGCGCCAGTGGTTGAAGCTGTTCCGACACCTATTGAAGCGTGCAATATTATAGGGGCTAATGTTTCTACTATTTTAGATTTATATTCCGGACTTACTCAAAATGTTTCAGGAACTTGGGCACTAACTTCAGGACCTTCCACTTCCTTAACTATTAGCAACACCAGCATAGTAGATTTTGAAAATGCGTCAATAGGTACTTATACATTTACATTTACAACAAATACTGCTGTGGCTCCATGTTCTGAAACATCGGTCACCATTTCAGTAACTGTTATTGCCTGTATTATTGATACTGATAATGATGGTTTAAGTGATGATGATGAAATAGCGATAGGTACCAACCCAAATGAGGAGGATTCTGATAATGACGGAATTTTAGATGCCGATGAGGTTGGTAATGATGTAGCCAATCCTATAGATACAGATTTAGATGGTATTATTGATGCTTTAGATTCTAATATTTTAGATGCTGATATGGATGGTGTAGTAGATCAGTTAGATCCAGCAAATACAAACCCTTGTATTCCAGACAATACGGTAGGAATGTGCGATACTGATGGCGATGGAATTAGCGATGGCACAGAAATAGCTAATAATACAGATCCTCTTGATCCTTGCGACCCTAATTTAACCCCAGATTGTGCACCAGACCCTATCGATTTAGAGATTGTTAAAACGGTAAATGTTTCAAGACCTGAGGTAGCTGACGAAATTACATTTATAATTAGACTAACTAATTTGAGTGATGACAGAGTCATTAGCATCGTAATTAACGAATTAATTACAGATGAAAGAGGTTTTGAATATCGTTCACATACCGTAACCAATGGTTTGTTTGATAATGTTACAGGTGAATGGCGAATAGATGAAATTTTAGCTAATGAAATTAATACCCTAGAAATTAATGTAAGAGTTTTAGAAAATGGTGATTACGTTAATACTGCTGAAATTAAAGAATCTTTTCCAAGAGATAGTAATAATGAAAATGATATTTCAACAATTACAGTTGACGTAATTAAACGTTCTAATAATGAATGCGGATTCTTATTCAATCAATTTTCTCCAAATAGCGACGGTATAAATGATTTTCTAGTTATTAATTGTATTGAAAATTATCCTAATAATACCTTAGAGATCTTTGATCGTTATGGGAATCAGGTGTATCGAGCAGCCCCTTATAATAATTCATGGGATGGTGTTAGAAAAAATGGAGATGTTCCTAAAGGTACTTATTATTACGTTTTGAATTTAGGCGATGGTTCCGATACTACAAAAGGATGGATTCAAATTATTCGATAATTTAGATAAGCATTTATAAATGAATTTTTTAAATAAAAATATTTTTTGGTTTGTAATGCTCCTTTTTGGAGTGCTTAATCATGTTTACTCGCAACGCGAACCTCAATACACACAATATATGTATAATATTGGGAGTTTTAACCCAGCTTACGTAGGTTCAGTTGAACATACCGAAATTGCTGCCGCTTATCGCTCTCAGTGGATTTCTGTACCTGGCGCACCCAGAACGATACGTTTAGGCCTAAATTTACCTTTCTCAAACGAAAAAAATGGACTAGGTTTTAACATCGTAAACGATGAATTAGGTCCTTCAACCCAAACGTATTTTGATATTGCTTACTCGTTCCAAGTGAAGGTTTCAGACAATACAAAGTTATCTTTTGGAGTTGATGCGGGTGGTGCTATTTTAAACGTAGACTATTCTAAAGGAGATTTTGAAATACTTAACGAGCCATTATTAAACGAAAATACCTTCAATAATTTTTATCCAACGATAGGTGCAGGTGTCTTTTTATATGGAGAAAACTGGTATACAGGAGTTTCTATTCCTAATTTCTTAACTGATGTGGTTTATAATGATGAGGTTTCGGTTTTTATAGAAGATAAACCTCAGTTTAATTTTATTGGGGGCTATGTATTTAACTTATCTGAAGGGCTAAAATTTAAACCTGCTTTTCTATTAAATTATTTACAAGGATTACCTTTAAACGCTAACCTTTCAACCAACTTTTTAATTAGTGATATAGTTACCTTAGGCGCATCTTATAGGTTTGATAATGCCGTTAGCGGCATGGCCGGTGTGCAAATTGCGAATAATATGTTTGTGGGATATTCTTACGATTATAGTGTAAATGGTTTTTCTGGCTTTAATGACGGATCTCACGAAATTATTCTTAAATTCTATTTTGGAAAAGGAGATAGCATTACCAATAAAAATACTAAAAATACCAAAGGAAAACCTAAACAAATTGATACCCCAAGGTTTTTTTAACACCCGAGAAAATGAAACTAAAATCTATCATATTGTTTTTTTTATTGTCCACTGTATTAAGTTTTGGACAGAAGGCTTCAAAAGGAGATTATTTTTTTTATGAATATGCTTACAAAGATGCTATAAAGGAATATAATAAAGAACAAGGAAAAAATAAGTTAAGCAACCAACAGGTTTTAAACTTGGCAGATGCCTACCTTAAAACAGGAAACTTTGAAAAAGCATCAAAATTAT
>JANQTG010000221.1 GCA_030731855.1 Cellulophaga sp.
TTTTATCATTGGCACCACCTATCTCACCTATGGTTTACTTCTCGGTTCGTTTATTGCTTTTCTCGTCATGCGAAAAAAAAAGGCGAATATTCTACTTAATATTGGACTATTACTTTTATGTCTAGGGGTGGTACATGGAACAGATTATGTGGTAAACCATGTTCTAAAACCATATCAAAGTGCTAGAATTTTGGCAGTTTTTCATCCAGAAGATTACGCTAACGATGTTGCTTACCAAACCATGAATTCACTTAAAGCTATAGGTCATGGAGGTTTTAGTGGTAGAGGTTATCTGCAAGGTGAGCTTACACAGCTTGAACTTGTACCAGAGCAATTTACAGACTTTATCTTTTGTACCATCGGAGAAGAACACGGCTGGCTAGGAGCTACCTTTGTCATCGGGTTATACCTTACTTTTTTAATCCGAATTGTACTTATTGCTGAAAGACAAAACGCAGTTTTTGCTAGAGTTTACGGTTATTCGGTAGCTTCTATCTTTTTTTTCCATTTCTTGATAAATATAGGAATGGAGATAGGCTTTTTACCTGTAATCGGAATTCCGCTTCCTTTGCTTAGCTACGGAGGATCTTCCTTACTAGCGTTTACTATACTTATCTTTATTCTACTTAAGTTAGATATGCATAGAAGTGAAACTTTTGCTAGGGTTTAAAATTTCCTGTTTAGAATAGATAAAAACTCCGTAACAGCCTCTTCTTTTTCTATCCAATTATTCTTCTCAGAAAAATGATCCCATAAATAATTACAGGCTTCATCAAAATCTTCTTTTGAATTCGCCTGATCAACAGCAGTTTGATACATCTCTTCATCCATTACAAAAAGTTCTTTTATAAAATAAAACTTCTGCTGTAGACTTATGCCATCCTCAAAATTCTCGATAGGCACTAGCTGTGCTGCTGCATCTCTTTCTACCTTTGGAATTTCTCTTTTTATGGGTTTCTGCTCTTTGATTTCCTCTGGGATTTCTAAAATCTTCGCTTCGGTGGTTTCGTTTATTACTTCTTTAGGGGTTGGTTCTTCTTCCTTTATTTCATCTACTGGCAATTCCAAATCTATACCTTCAAACTCTAAATCATCAATGAAATTACGTTTTATATCTACCTTTTCTACCGCAGGTTTAGTCTCAGTAAGATTGATAAAGTTATTTGGAACAACCTTCGAAATTTGATCTACAAAACTTTTCTCTTCCTCTAACAAATTGATGTGATCAAATTCATCTTCAATGACTTTCATTAAAACATCTAAGCGCACTTCATTTTGCATAATCTTTGGATTGCTCAAAAAAGACTGAATTTCTTTGCTATATAACTTTAAGAATTTAGCTCTCGAAACAATCTCTGCATTAGATAAAGTATTACCCTTAAAATCAAAAATCTCCGTCTGCAAAAAATACACTGGGCTTTCTAGATATTCAAAAGATTGATGTAAAGCTTCTTTTAAAAGCACCTCAAAATAATCTTTATTAATTTTAATTTGGTAAGACAATTTATTCAAAAACTCTTTCAAGGAATTAAGCTTGCTGGTTTTTAGGCTCTTCAATTTTTATTTAAACTGTTTATTTGATAGCCTACTGTTCTTGCTGGACAGTATTAATTTGTAGATCTGTTTGTTGAGCTTCTTGTAGTATTTTTCTGCTGATTTCAGCAACCATGTGGTCGTAATAGGCTCTGTAAGGATTATCGCTGTGGAGGAAAGTGAATTCTGCATTATGGTGCTGCCTTTATAAAATCATTTTTTCGAATTACAAGCCATTAGCAGCAACATGCTGGGCGGTTTTCTCGACAAGCTCTGAGTATTAAAAAGGGTACTTTTAATTTACCCAGGGGGAATGATTATGCCAATCATGCTATTTTTTTAAAAGAGAATCTTGATTATTATATCAATTTATATCATATTAGAAACTTTGCCTTGCAATTGCCATTCACCCCAAAATTCTAAAAATCAACTCAATAAAAAACATTCTAGCTTTCAGACTCTGGAATCTTTTCTCATCGTTTCTCAAACAACTTGTAGTTCGCCACTGTCCAAATGTCAATCCTTTCTTCGA
>JANQTG010000222.1:0-17975 GCA_030731855.1 Cellulophaga sp.
GAACATGCTTATATTCTTATGGAACGTTTTCAATTTTTCACCAACAACCGACAACCATCAACCGGCAACTTTTGTTTTTGAAATCAACTTTAAACCTTAAACCCGAAACTAACAACTAACAACTAGCGACTAACAACTAACAACTTTTTATGAATTCCAGAGCAGACCAATTAAAAGCATTCGACCGTTTATTAACCATTATGGATGAGTTGCGAACGCAGTGCCCTTGGGATAAAAAACAAACCATGCAAACCCTTCGTCATTTAACCATTGAAGAAACGTACGAGTTGGGCGATGCTATTTTGGAAGACGATTTACAAGAAGTAAAAAAAGAATTGGGAGATGTTTTATTGCACATTGTTTTTTATGCCAGAATTGGGAGCGAGACGAACGATTTTGATATAGCCGATGTGTGTAATGAAATTTGCGAAAAACTAATCCATAGGCATCCGCATATTTATAGTGATGTAAAAGTAAAAGATGAAGACGAAGTAAAACGCAACTGGGAGCAATTAAAACTTAAAGAAGGTAAAAAAAGTGTTTTAGAAGGTGTTCCAAAAGGCTTACCAGCTTTAGTAAAAGCTAGCAGAATTCAAGATAAAGTTGCTGCTGTAGGTTTTGATTGGGAACATCCAAACCAAGTCTGGGAAAAAGTACAAGAAGAACTTCAAGAATTTAAAGACGAAATAGCAAAAAATAATACCGATGCTATGGAAGCCGAATTTGGTGATGTGCTATTCTCATTAATAAATTATGCACGTTTTTTAAAAATTAATCCAGAAAACGCTCTAGAACGCACCAATAAAAAATTTATTGGTCGCTTTCAATATTTAGAAGCTAAGGCAAAAGAGCTAGGTAAGGACTTAAAAGATATGACGCTCGCCGAGATGGATGTTTTTTGGAATGAAGCAAAGAAAGTATAACCTATTAAGTGCAAAGTAATAAGAAAAAAATTAGAAATACGAAATACGAAAATTCTAAATTAAAAAGTAACTTTAAACTTTTACCCAAAACCCAAAACCCAAAACCCAATACCCAATACCCAATACCCAAATTCCAAAAGATAATTTTTACTCAGCATAATTGTAGTGCGAAATATTTTCTCACCGTCAACGGACAACGATCAACGATTTTTTTACCCAAAAGAACACCCTATATTTGCACAAAATTTTTTTACCTTGTTTTCAGAATACACCAAAGAATTTAGATATAATTTAAAGCTTTCCTTCCCTGTTATTTTAGGAATGTTGGGGCATAGTTTCGTACAGCTTGCTGATAATATTATGGTAGGCCAGTTGGGAACGGCAGAATTAGCAGCGGTTTCATTAGGGAATAGTTTTGTGTTTATCGCTATGTCACTCGGTATCGGTTTTTCTACAGCCATAACTCCTTTAGTTGCCGAAGCAGATTCCGCAGGGAATATAGACGCTGGAAAAAGTGCTTTTAAACATGGTTTGGTGCTTTGTACTATTTTAGGTTTAAGCTTATTCGGATTAATATTAGTCGCCAAGCCCTTAATGTACATGATGAAACAACCTATTGAAGTGGTTGAATTAGCCATGCCATATTTAGATTTGGTAGCGTTTTCATTAGTGCCTTTAATTATATTTCAGGCCTTTAAACAATTTTCAGAAGGCTTATCTCAGACCAAATATCCCATGTACGCAACGGTAATTGCGAACGTAGTCAATATTTTCTTGAACTATGTATTGATTTTTGGGAATTGGGGTTTTCCAGAAATGGGCATCGTTGGTGCGGCCATTGGCACGTTAATTTCAAGATTGGTGATGGTTATTTATTTGTGGGTTTTAATGCGCAACAAAAAGAAATTCCATCACTATGTTACTGGTTTTAATTTTAAAGTGCTAGAAAAGAAAGTGATGAAGAAAATCTTTAATTTAGGATTTCCATCTGCTTTACAAATGTTTTTTGAAGTCGCAATTTTTACTTCAGCGGTTTGGTTGAGTGGTGTTTTAGGTAAAAATCATCAAGCAGCGAACCAAATAGCCTTAAACTTGTCGAGTATGACGTTTATGGTCGGGATGGGCCTGGGAGTCGCAGCTATGATTCGTGTAGGAAATCAAAAAGGATTACTCAACTTTAAAGAATTACGGCGCATCGCTTTTTCTATTTTCCTATTAACTTTTCTATTAGAAATTGTTTTTGCAGCTATCTTTTTAATTTTCAATAATTGGTTGCCAAGTATTTATTTAGATGTAAATGATGTAGCCAATCAGGCAGACAATACAGAGGTGATTTTAATTGCAGCACAACTATTAATTGTTTCTGCTGTTTTTCAGATTTCTGACGGCTTGCAAGTGGTTATTTTAGGCGCATTACGTGGCTTGCAAGATGTGAAAATACCCACAGTAATTACCTTTATAGCGTATTGGTTAGTGGGTTTTCCCACTAGTTTTTACCTCTGTTTATATACCGATTTAAAAAGTACCGGTATTTGGATTGGCCTGTTAGCTGGTTTAACCACATCGGCGATTCTGTTGTACATTAGATTCAATAGCCTAAGCTTAAAACTAATTGCAAATGCCAAAGCATAAAGCAGTTAAACAACACAAATAATAGTATTTTTATCATTATAAATTTTAGTTTATGGACTTTCCGAAATTTTTACTAGGCGATAACACCGATTATCCAAGCGCAATATTTATTGTACATACTGAATACCCTCGTTTTATTATCAATTTAGAAAATGATGAGGTAGAGTGGTTAGAAGATTTTTCTCAGGAAGATGAAAAAGAATTAGAGGCAGAAGCTGAAACCTTAATAGAACAAGCAACTGCTTTTTACGACCGAGAAGTTTCTCGCTACGAAGAATAAAAAATTTTAAAACTATTTTTTGATCAGGGCAGCATTTTTTGTTGCAGCAATTCATTTTTAAATTAATTTATGCTTGAAGAATTAATCCAATATGATAAAGAACTTTTTCTTTTCCTAAATAATTTAGGCACTTCATCATGGGATGGTTTTTGGCTCTTTATTACGAATAAATTTAGTGCAATTCCTGTTTATATACTTTTAGCAGGGTTGTTTTATAAAGCATACGGACTCAAAAAATTTCTTCTTTTAATACTCACAGTTGCACTTTTAATTACGCTTACCGACCAACTAGCCAACTTTTTTAAATATGGGGTACAACGTTTACGGCCTTGTTATGATGAAGAGCTAAGCGGATTATTTCGTTTGGTTAAAAGCTCTTGTGGTGGAAAATTCGGATACTTTTCAGCACACGCTTCCAACTCATTCGCAGTGGCTTTTTTGTTTACCTATCTCTTGAAAGAAAAATATAAATACATTGGTTTCTTTTTAATGACTTGGGCTTGCTTGGTCGCTTATAGTCGCGTTTATATTGGGGTGCATTTTCCTTTAGATATTGTAACAGGAACATTTATTGGATTGATTTTTAGCTGGTTGTTTGCAAAGTTATTTATATTTGCAACGCTTAAATTTAAGCTATGATTTCAAACGCCAGGTATTGGTTTTTACTTTTTTTAGTGCTTATTATTTATTGTGCCGGACTTTTCTCAACCTTATTTGAAAACGATTCTGCACAATTTGCAGTGATGGCTATGCGCATGGTGCAAGAAAATGATTTTATCAATCTATTTAAAGGTCCCAATGAGTATCTCGATAAACCCCACATGCATTATTGGCTGGCAGCTTTATCGTTTAAAATATTCGGTTTATATGATTGGGCTTATCGCATACCCGCATTATTAGCCACTATTTTAGGTGCCTACAGCTGTTTCGGATTAGGAAAGTTATTGTACAACCACTACGTTGGTAAAATTGCAGCCTTAATATTTTTGACCTCACAGACAATTGTATTATCAGTTATTGATGTAAGAACCGATGCTGTTTTAACAGGATTTACCATTTTTTCGCTGTGGCATTTAGCGGCATATATCAATAAAAACTCTTTAAAACATATTATTTTAGGTGCTTTTGGTGCAGGAATTGCTTTTTCTACCAAGGGGCAAATTGCCTTGGTGGTTATTGGCTTGCCTATTTTGTGTCATTTAGCGTATACGCGTAACTGGATGCGCTTTGTAAATTGGCGTGTGCTAGTCGCAATAGTAGTTTTTGCAATTACGATTACACCAATATTGTATGCTTACTATCTTCAGTTTGATTTACATCCTGAGAAAGTAATTCGTGGTCGAAGTAATCGTAGCGGTATTTTATTCATTCTTTGGGAACAGAGTTTTGAGCGCATGAGTGGAGAAGGAGTAGGGAAGAACAGTAGCGATTATTTTTTCTTTTTCCATACTTTTTTATGGACTTTTTTACCTTGGACATTGATAGGCTTGGCAGCTTATTATGCACGTTTTAGAACATTTATCAATTTAAAATTCAAATACAATTCTAAATATGAGTTTTTGACTTTAGGAGGTATCACTTTGATTTTTATTTTAATCAGTTTTGCCCAATTTAAATTACCGCATTATTTGAATATTGTAATGCCACTATTTTCAATATTAACAGCTTCTTACTTGTATAGTTTAAATGTATTCGTGAAAGATAGCGCCATAAAGGTACTGTTGAGTATCCAGTATTTTATTTTAGCTATAGTTTTTATTGTTTCAGCATTAATTTCTTTTTTCGTTTTTGAAATAGCATCTGTATTATCTTATATTTTATTTGCTGTTGCAGGGGCTATTATTATTTATTTTACGCTAAAACGTGGTTTATATAGTATTCGCATTATTACCATGGCAGCTTTAGCCTCTATTTTATTGAATCTGGTTTTGAATTTTCATTTTTATCCAAATCTACTAGAGTATCAAGCAGGTTCTTCTATGGCTGATGTGGTTAAAGAGCAACAAATACCCGTTGATAACATTTATAAAATATCAGCAGAAAATACTTGGGCCTTAGATTTTTACAATAGAACTCCTGTTAAAATTACGTCTATTGATGATGTAGTGAGTAATAATAATATTTGGTTGTATGTTTCTGATGAAGAAATAGAAGCCTTAAAAGATGCTGGTTTTGATTGGGATAAACAATTTTCAGTTATCGATTTTAGAATCACCCGTTTGCAAGCTAAATTTTTGAACCCCGCGACACGGCAAAAAACACTTCGGAATAAGTATTTAGTGCATATTTATAAATGATACAACTGTTCAATTTGAAAAGAGTATTAAGAATAAAGTATTAAGTACTAAGTATTAAGTATTAAGATTGTTTTAATTAAACTAAATGACAAGTTAAAAAAGTTGAAAAACGATCTGTAAAAGGCGTATTTAGTAAGAATTAAAAATAGCACAAACACAGCAAAAGTGATAAACCTAAGATTTTGAATTTTATTAAATACTACCGTCTACCCGCTACCCTCTAAAAACCAACAACTATCTCACTTTTAATGCTGGCTTTTTAAAGTGATAATAAACTCCAAAGAAGGACACAAACGCGGTGATTAAAAAGAAAACCATACTTACTCCAATCGAGGTGTTTTCATCTAAATTCAACAAAGTTGCTCCATAAAAAAAGGTAAGTTCTCGGCTTCCGATACCGCCAATTGTCAATGGAATAACCGATACAATAGAAGAAATTAAAAAAATAAATAAGTACGAGACGGTATTCATTTCAATTTGAAGTGCTTCTAAAATAAAATAGACACTGACCAATTGAAATAATTGCACAAACGCAGAATGACCAAAGGTTTTCCAGAATATAGGCAAAACGTATTTAAAAAACTTTTTATTGATACCCCAAAATACAAGTATGCTTAGTAGTATTAATCCAATGCTATAGTATTCAACATTTGATATCATGTTTAAACTTAAAAACGGAATTAAAATACAGGCGTAAATAAATAGAAATAAGAGTCCACTTAAACGATCTAAAACTAAAACGGATACTATTTTTTTTGTAGGGACTTCAAATTCCTTTTTTATTAGATACCCCTTATACGCATCGCCGCCTATGCCACCTGGTAGGAAAAGATTATAAAACATGCCTAGTAGATAGAGTTTTAAATTACTCATCTGCGTTAAAAACACTTGTAATGTATGAAAGTATAAATTGACTCTAAACGACGCTACGATTTTCGATAACACAAAAAAAAGTACCGCTAAAAAAAGATAAAAAGGTTTCGTTTTTTTTAAGGTTTGTAACACATCCTCAAAAGAAATTTTTGTAAAAATAAAATAGATTAAAACGGCACTAATAATAAATTTTAGTGCGGTAATCAGTTTTTTATTTTGTTTCGTCACCGATACTTATATTTTTGATTCTGTAAGGTCTTTTTTGCTGCGATTCGTAGTAGGTTCTGATGAGTAACTCCATCACAATCCCTATCGTAAACAATTGAATTCCCGCTAAAATAAACATCAAACCAAAGATTAACAAAGGTCGGTTGCCAATATCTTCGCCCATAAATTTTACGACCAATAAATAGGCGTTGATAATAAGTCCCAACATAATAAGTAGCACTCCAAAAATGCCAAATAAGTGAATAGGGCGTTGGAAGTATTTTCGGATAAAAAGCAGTAACATCATATCTGCTACCACTTTAAAAACGCGTTCTAATCCGTATTTTGAAACACCAGCATTTCGTGCATGATGTTTTACAGGCACTTGTTTTATTTGCGCTCCTTCTAAAAAGGCAAGCAAGGTTATAAAACGGTGCATTTCGCCGTATAAATTTAAGTCCTTCGCAATATCTTTCGTAAACACTTTTAAGGCACAACCGTTATCTTTTATGTCTAACTTAGTCACACGCCTTACCAAAAAGTTAGCGATTTTCGAAGGGATTTTCTTAACTAAAGAATCTTTTCGTTTTTGTCGGATTCCCGTAATTAAATCATATTCGCCTTTTACCGCATAATCTAGCATTTGAGGAATATCACTAGGGTCGTTTTGCAAATCCCCATCCATGGTAATGATATATTCACCTTTGGCATAGTCTATACCTGCTGCAAGTGCCAAACTCTGGCCGTAGTTTTTCTTTAGAGCGATTAAATGAACTTTAGCATCATTCATCTTTTTAATTACTTTTCGTGTCGCATCCGTAGAAAAATCATCGATATAAATAATCTGATAGGTATAACCGACTAAGCTTTCGTGTATTTTTTGAGTGAGTAGTACCACATTGTCTTCTTCATTATATAAAGGAACAACAATCGATAAGAGTTCATCGGTCAACACTTTCATAGGAAATATTTTACAACTGCAAATTTATAGTAAATTAATGAAACCCTATTTCAATTTTCTGCCTTAGTCAGAAATATTGAAATTGATGGTTGAATCTGCCTATGCTGGCAGGCAGGTTAACCCCGCTTTTTAGCGGGGTCTGTCAAAAACTTCTTAGGAATGAATTTTATTAATTTTTTTCAATTAGAACCAGCTTTTTGCAAACCCTATTTCAATGATTATCCTTTTTGCTGCATCGTCAATAATTGCTCTGCGGCGATAAAAGGAGAAATTTTGTTATTCATGACCTCTTCTTTTAAAATTTGGAGTCGAACTTGTATTTTTTTATTTTGATAAAAATTTGTTTTTAGTTGGTCGTCAATGGTTTGTAGCAACCAATATTCATTTTGTTTTTTTCGTTTCTCTTTGAAGAAAGATTTAGTTTGATGCAAATATTCTTGAAGCGTTTCCCAAATAAGATCAATACCCGTATTTTCTAGTGCGGAACATTGCAATACTTTGGGTGTCCAACCGTTTTCTTTTGGAGGATATAAATGTAAAGCTCTATTAAATTCTACTTTGGCTATTTTGGCGGCTTGTATGTTATTTCCGTCCGCTTTATTGATGGCAATAACATCTGCCATTTCCATAATACCTCTTTTAATGCCTTGCAATTCGTCTCCAGCACCTGCTAATTTCAGTAAAAGAAAAAAGTCAACCATACTATGTACAGCCGTTTCACTTTGTCCCACGCCTACGGTTTCAATTAAAATAATATCAAAACCGGCCGCTTCACACAGTACAATACTTTCCCTAGTTTTACGCGCCACACCACCCAAGGATTCCCCGGAGGGCGAAGGCCGAATAAAAGCGGCGTCATTTTTTACCAAGGCTTCCATTCTGGTTTTATCGCCTAAAATACTTCCTTTACTTAATGAGCTGGTTGGGTCCACCGCTAAAACGGCTACTTTTTTTCCTATGGAGGTTAAATACATGCCTAGAGCTTCAATAAAAGTACTTTTACCCACGCCAGGAACGCCAGTAATACCAATGCGTAGGCTTTTTGACTGTTTTTGCAAACACGCATCGATAATCGTATTTGCCTTTTGAAGATGATTTTGATTTTTGCTTTCTATAAGTGTGATGGCACGACTTAAAGCAGTCTTATTTCCTTTTAGAATGCCATCAATTAATTCCGTAGCGCTGGGTTGCACTTTTCTAGAATGTTTAATTTTTGAAATAGCACTAGCATTGAAAATTTCTGGAGCTTTTACTCCGTCTTTTTCTTCTAATGCTGAGGTGTTTTTATTTTTTTTCAAAAGTTTACTAGTTATTTTCGGGAGAGGACTAAAATATTCACACAAATTTAATAATTCATTTTTCGTAAGCTATGAATCTCTTCCTATATTATCGACTTAATTTTAAATGTACAAAAAATGAAGACACTATTTAAGTCAAGCGCAACAAATAAAGGTGGTAGAAGTGGACATGTAACGAGTGAAGGCGGATTAATAGATTTGGATGTTAAAATGCCGAACGGTAAAGATGAAATTCAAGATAAATATACCAATCCGGAACAACTTTTTGCAGCGGCATATTCCACCTGCTTTGCAGGAGCTATACAAGCTGTAGCAAAGGATCATGGAGTTGATGATTTAGGCGATTTTAGTGTTACGGCGGTCATTGCATTTCAGAAAGATGATGAAGATGGTTTTATTTTAAAGGCTACTTTAGATGCTTATTTACCTACCGTTAATGCCAAAGTTGGAGAAAAATTAGTCAACGCAGCCCATGAAATTTGTCCTTACAGCAAAGCCACTCGCGATAATATTACCGTAAAACTTAATTTATTGTTGGAGGAGTAGTTCTCCCCCTGCCTGTCCGGTAGGCAGGCTGACCCCTCCACAAGAGGGGAATGAACTTTTGATAAAAACCCGCTTAAATAATTAAATTTAAGCGGGTTTTTTTGGCTTTGATTGCATCAACTTTTTCAAAGTTTCAAACTTTGACAAAGTTTTATTCATAAAATAAGTTATTGAACTGAAAACCTAAAAACAGATTCGTTCTTATAAATTTCTCCTGGCTTTAAAACACTTGATGGGAAATGTGAATGATTGGGAGCATCTGGATAATTTTGGGTTTCAAAACAGATAGAGCCTGTGGTGGGCGGCGTATAAATAACCAAACAAGGCTGGTTAGTTTCTACACGCATATAAATTCCTGAAATTTTAGAATAGGCACTTCCTCCAAATTCTTTAGCTGGTTTTATAGCAAAAGGAGAATCTAAGCGAATATCTTTGATTTTTTTTGCTTCTAAAAAATCGTATTGGGTATTTTTAACGGAAACTATTTTACCTGTAGGGAGTAATTTTGCATCAGTTTCTATGAAGCCCTCAGTATCTAATTGTAATTCGTAATGCTTTACGGTTGGTTCTTCATCTAACTTAAAATAAGAGTGGTTTGTTAGATTGATAATCGTTGTTTTATCTGTTGTAGCCTCGTGAATAATATGTAATTCGTTGGCTATAAGTTTATAAGTTAAACTAACAGCTAAATTGCCAGGATAGCCTTCTTCCAAATCAGCACTTAAATACGATAGTTTTACAGATGGATTTTCGCCTTCGTGTACGGCATCCATCGTAAATAATTTTTTATCAAAACCGATTTTCCCACCATGTAAATGCACTCCGTCTTCGCTATGCAAGCTATATTTTTTGCCTTCAAGTGAAAATTCGCCATTGGTAATTCTTCCTGCGTACCGCCCAATACAAGCCCCTAAATACATCGGGTTTTGTAGGTATTCCTCGGGTTTTTCAAAGCCAACAACTACATTGGTGGGGTTTCCATTTTTATCTTTGATGACTAATTTTTGAATGATAGCGCCGTAATCTAGCACTGTTAAGGCTATATGTTTGTTTTTTATGGTAATTTGATGCACAAGATGTAATTTAAGGCACGAATTTAATCATTTTTGAAACATCTGTTTTTTTCTATCGTCTTTTAAATAACAACTAATAACTAAGTAGGAAAGTTTGCCAGAATTCCATACCAACTTAATTGAGCAATGCAAAAAAAACGACCGTAAAGCGCAAATGCAGCTTTATGAAAGGTATTGCGATGGTATGTTTGCGGTAGTGATGCGCTTTTTACGAAATAGCGATGATGCAGAAGACGTTTTGCAAGAGTCGTTTATAAAAGCCTTTCAGAAAATGGAGCAGTTTAATGGCGAGGTTACGTTTGGGGCTTGGTTAAAGCGAATTGTAGTCAATAGCTGTATTGATTTTTTAAAAGCGAGGCGGCACGAATATATTCCGTTAGAAAAAAATACAATGCATTTAGTGGAAGACGATGATTGGGAAATTGAAAGTGTTGTTACGATTGATGAAGTACGACAAGAGATTTTGGAGCTTTCAGAAAAGTACCGATTTGTGGTATTGCTTTTTCTGATAGAAGGTTATGACCATGCGGAAATCTCAGAAATTTTAAAGATTCCTGAAGCAACGTGCAGAACACAATTGATGAGAGGTAAGGCTATTTTAAAAGAAAAGTTACTTAAAAAGAAAAATCAAAGGGTATGAAAACCGATATTAAAAAGCTATTTAAAGAAGCAAAAGCTACAGAAGGTTTTAGCCTTAAAAAAGGGCATAAAGCCCGATTTTCAGAAAGCTTAGCGCAAGAAATGCCTAAAAAGCGCAAAAATTATTGGTTTTATGCAGCTATGGCAGCTTCTTTTCTATTGCTAATAAGTTTTGGATTTTATTGGAGTACTTCGTCAAAAAAAGTTGAAAATTCAAATCCTACACTAGTAGAAACGACCAAAAAACCTGAAGAAATTCCCCATATTTCTTTAAGTGATTTATCGCCCGATTTAAAAAAAGTAGAGCAGTATTATTTAGCTACCATTAATTTGGAGTTGGCACAACTCGATTTTTCTGCAGAGAATGAAGAGTTAGTAAAAGCGTATATGGAGCAGTTAGCAGTACTAAATAAGGAATACCAACGCCTAAATAAAGAGTTGACCGATATTGGGCCAAACGATCAAACAATTACCGCTTTAATACAAAACCTACAGTTTCGCTTGCAGTTGTTACAAAAACTTAAAGAAAAATTAAACGAATTAAAAGAATCTAAAAATGAAACAACAATCAATATATAAAATAGTACTCTGCTTGTTTTTAATGTTTACGTATGGTAACGCACAAAAACAGATAAAAACCTTTACCGAAAGTTATAAAGTGTTAGATGATGCCATCATAAATATTAATACCACACATACCGATATTGAGTTTGAGACCTGGGATAAGAACGAAGTTGCTATTGAGGTAATTATAGAAATTGAAGGTGCTGACGCCCAACAAATGGAAGCCTATTTTAAACAGAATGAAATTAAAATTCTAGGAAACAGTAAACAGATTGATATTACCACAGGTGTGGAAAACACTTGGTTTTTTAAACACGCTACAGGTGGCTTTAATAATACTTCGAATCTTCAAAATTTGAGTTTTCCAGAACTTTCGACAACAGTAACGCAGCTTGAAAATTTATCTTTTATGCTAGATTCTATTCGTTTTCCTGATTTTTCAACTTTGGTAATTCCTGATTTTGATTATGAGGCATTTGAAAAAGACGGTGAGGCTTATTTAAAAAAATGGAAGAAAAATTTCGAAACAAAATTCCCAAAAAAGGAACAAGAAGCTTTAAATAAAATGGCTTTAGCATTTGAAGTACAACGTAAATTTATGGATAAAGCTAGGCAAGATACTTTAAATGCTAAGGCGATTGCGTATGAATTGCGCCGAAATTCGTTGCTTGAAAAAAGAAATAAAGCGTATGATGAAAATCGAAAGGCTTATGAAGAACGTAGAAGTAAGTTAGTAGAAGCAAGAGCTGAAAAAATGGAAGAAAGAAATGAAGCTTATGAAAAGCGCCGAAAAGATGTAGAAGAAAGAAGAGCAATTTTAAGAAAGACTACTGATACCTTAAACGATATAAAGTATTTTCTTACCACAGATTCACTTTACTTTAATACTACACCTTTAAAAAAATTGAGTCCTAATGTGTATTATTTCAATACTGATAAAAAAGGTAATAGTGTTAAAGTTGAAGTCAAGAAATATTTAAAAATTAAAATGCCCAAATCAGTTATTTTAAAAATGAATGTCCGTCATGGCGAAGTAAAGCTTGCAGAAAGCACAAAAAACATGAACGGGACCTTTGCCTATGCTGGCTTATCAGCAACAACTATTGAAGGCGATAAAACTCAGATTAGTGCCTCGTATTCACCTATTAAAATTCAGAATTGGAATTACGGAAAACTGAAGGTAAACTACGCTGATAAAGTAGCCATAAATCAGGTTGGTAATTTAACGTTAAGTGCAGTTTCTTCTGATATTACGATAGGTAAACTATTAAATAAAATATTCTCAGAAAATAGCTTTGGTGTTTTAACAATTAATGACGTTAGCGATACGTTTACAGCGATTGATGTTTCGATAAAAAACGGAGATTTAGTTTGTAAAACACCAAAAACCCCATTTACAGTAACTGTGAATGGGGAAAGTTCAGAAATTGTTTATCCCTCTACTTTAAATATTGAAAAGATCAAAAATTTTAATTCTATTTTATATAAAGGGTTTAACAAATCTAAAAACACTAATAAAAATATCAGTATAAATGCTAAATTTAGTGAAGTGGTTTTAGATTAATGTGCCTCCTTTTTTAATAATTCAGGATATTTACTTTGAAAACGTTTTAATCTTGGTACAGAAACATTTCTAATATACCCGTTATTCGGGTTGTTTTTTTCGTAATCTTGGTGATAGTCTTCCGCATCATAAAAAATCTCAAATTTAGTAACTTCAGTCGCTAATGGCTTGCTGTACACTTTCTCAGCTTTTAGTTTTGCCATATAGTCTGTAATGATTTTTTTCTCTGCATCATTTTTATAAAAAGCAATAGAACGGTAATGTGGCCCCATATCAGGCCCTTGTCCGTTTACGGTGGTTGGGTCATGCGAACCAAAATAGACTTTTACCAAGGTTTCAAACGAAATCACTTTTGGGTCGTAATATACTTTAACTGCCTCGGCATGTGTGGTTCTGCCATAACTTACTTGCTCATAGGTTGGGTTTTTTTCTTTACCACCAGAATAGCCAGATACGACTTCTTGCACCCCTTTTACACTCTCAAAAACGGCTTCTACACACCAAAAACAGCCACTCGCAAAATAAGCAGTTTCATATGTAGATAAATCTTGTTCGGTGTTGGCAATCGCGTTAGTGTCTTTATTCTCGGCTTTATTTTTAGAATTACAGCTGGTCGTCAATAAAGTAAAAAATAGGATTATTGATATTTTAATAACTTTCATAATATGTTTTTTCTTTTTGTAGTAAAAATAAAGGATTACTTACGGACTTGTTACTGCTACCGCTGTTAATTTTTAGCTAAAAGGAATAAATGACATTATATATTTAATAATTGATAAGAGCTAACTTTACTATTAGAACTTCACCGAAGATTATTTGAAACAGATAAAGACCATACTAAAAAGTATAATAATACATAAGCGAATTGCTCCGAGAAACTATTCATTGAAGATTTACAAAAAACAATTGGATTCGTGTTCGTAGTATTTGATGCAGATTTTGTGGATATTGCAAACATAAATTGTGGTCTTTTGTAAATTATGAAATGAGTACTGATTTTATTTTTAAAACTTTAAAAAAAGTATCAAAATACCACGATTAAGTTTATATAAAATATTGATTATAAATAGTTTAAATCTTTTAAAATAGCTTAAAAGAGGACTTTCTAAAATACACAATATTAGCAACGATCTAAAAACTATGCCCAAAGAAAAAAAACCACAAGAAAAGAAAAGACTCCATAATAGAAACAAAAACCGAGAAAGGTATGATTTGAGGGCTTTAATTATAGCAATACCTGAGTTGAAAGCACATGTAAAACCTAATTTGCATGGAGAAGATACTGTAGATTTCTCGAATCCTATAGCTGTTAAACTTCTTAATAAAGCTTTATTAAGTCATTATTATGGCATAAAAAACTGGGATTTTCCCGATGAAAACTTATGCCCGCCGATACCGGGAAGGGCAGATTATATTCATTATGCGGCAGATTTGTTAGCGGAAAGTAATTTTGGTCTTATCCCTAAAGGGGATAAAATTAAGCTTCTAGATATTGGCGTAGGGGCGAATTGCATCTATCCAATTATTGGTGTTACCGAATACGACTGGAACTTTATAGGTTCGGATATTGATGCTAAATCTATTGCATCGGCACAACACATTGTTGAAGCCAATATGGTTCTTAAAGGTAAAATTGAATGTAGGTTACAAGAAAATGCAAACGATGCTTTATACGGAATATTAGATCGGGAAGATAAAATTGATATGACTATTTGCAATCCTCCTTTTCATGCTTCCGCCGAGGAGGCTGCCCAAGGAACGATTAGAAAAATCAAGAATTTAACAGGGAAAAAAGAGAAAACACCCGAGCTTAATTTTGCGGGAGTAAGCAATGAACTTGTTTGTGATGGCGGGGAACTTAAATTTATTACGAACCTGACCAGAGAAAGTAAAAAATTTGGTAAAAATTGTTTTTGGTTTACCACTTTAGTCTCTAAGAAATCTAACTTAACAGGGATTTATAAAGCTTTAGAAAAAGTAGAGGCGAAGCAAGTAAAAACTATCCCGATAGGAACAGGCAATAAATCGGGCCGAATTGTTGCTTGGACTTTCTTAAATAAAGAAGAGCAAAAAGAATGGAGAATAACGAGGTGGAAGTCTTAAAGTATTATTAATTTCAATATAACTATGAATTTGAACTACAAGAATTCAGCATTATTGGATAGGGTAATATATGTTTAACTTATTTTACAACACAAATTTCACAAATCATGAATCCCAAAATAAACGAAAGAAAAAATCTAATAGTTTCTTTAAAATCGAACTTAAGTTTGCCAAATAGAGGTATTGATAAAAGAATTCAAAATCTTACAGGATTGAACATTTTTAATGGATTTATTTCTGTTTTATGTATTGCTATTGTTTTGTATGTAATTATTTTCGAATCATTAGGATCAGCGTTTATTAAGTGGGATAAAATGGGTCTCTTAGTTATTATTAGTGTAAGCTTTACTTTAGGATTACCTGAGAGTATTTATGAATTAAAGCTATTGAATCACCTTAAAAAAATCAATAATGCGTCAGATTTTGATGGTATTGAACATTTAAATGCTGAGTTAAGTAGTATGATTAAAAAATTGAATAATAAGCTTAAAAATTACAAATACCTTATTCCTTTAGTTCTTGTAATTTTTGTTTTTGGAATACTTCAAATATTTTCGGAAACCCTTAACCCGTATTGGAGCTATATAAAAATACCGCTACTTTTATTTTATTCCTTAATTATAGGCAGATTTATCATTACATACAAAAAAATACATCAAAATATAAGCGCTACAGAGAACAGCATAAATAAAAGTGTTGAGCCCAATTTGGAAAACAATTAGTATCCAAATATTTTTAGAAAATTTTTCTTTATTAAAGAATCAGTTTTAATCATCGCGTTCCACTTCATTCTCACTTTTTAGTACCTGATCACCATCTTCTTGTTCAATAAGCAGCGCTTTGTTGCCTTCTTCTCCATTCCGAGTAACTTCTGAGCCTTTGATGGTTTTAGTCATGGATGAGTTATAAGTTGCTATTACTTTACCCTTACCGTACCCGTTGCCCCATTTCCATTTTACTTTAGTTCCTATCTGTATCATCTTCATAATTTTTTTAAAGGTCTTTAAACGGTATCATTTGGCAGGACTTATTCCCATATAATATTGATTCAAACCGCAAAAGTTATGTGATCTTTTAAAAATGGCGAAACCCAATTCTCGATGAATAACACATAAAATCGGTTAAGGTATTTTTAGGGAGTTTTCGGTGAACGGAGAAAAAACTACTTACATCTAGATAATTTTCATTCACCGATAGATAAACGGTACTGACCGATTTTTTGCGAACTAGGCCTTGCATTCGGGGTAATTTTACATTGTAATTAAACCCTAAGTCATGAAAACAATCTTAACTATCTTACTTATTCTTTCTACAGTTCTTTTCGCTCAGGCACAAGAAAATACTACAAATGTAAAAGTAGCGGTAAGTGTTGAAACAGTTGTTTTAGTAACACCAACTATCAAAACGGTTTTAAATAACAACGAAACAAAAGTTGCTCGTTTATACATGGATAAGAATTACAAAGTAAAAAAAGAATTATCTTTTACTACTAAGGCTAACAAATCTAAATTAGCATAATTTATCTTTAAGAATTAGACTACGCACCATATAAAACTTCAACTTTTAGAATAGTTATCCAGATTCCAATTCAATATTTTGATGTTTTAGCGTTTCCTTGCAAAATCTAAAAAAGCTCATATGATTGGTGATTTTAGATTTTATTACAAACATTATACACTCAAGATAATTTCTCATTAATTCTAGTTTCCGATTAAAAACATTTTAATCGGGTGAACGTGTTTTAAATACATTTTCGGTAAAAACTAAATCTACAGCTTACACTTACATAGTTTCCATTCACCGATAGCTAAACGGTACTGACCGTTTTTTTGCCAAGTAGGCGCTACGTTCGGGGTAATTTTACATTGTAATTAAACCCTAAATCATGAAAACAATATTAACTATCTTACTTATTCTTTCTTCAGTTCTTTTCGCTCAGGCACAAGAAAACACTACAAATGTAAAAGTTGCAGTAAGTATTGAAACAGTTGTTTTAGTAACACCAACTATCAAAACGGTTTTAAATAACAACGAAACTAAAGTTGCTCGTTTATATATGGATAAGAATTACAAAGTAAAAAAAGAATTATCTTTTACTACGAAGGCTAACAAATCTAAATTAGCATAATCGTTATCACCTTTAAATTTTATTACCACTGGTTTATATAAGAAATTGATTCGCCTTATTTTAACTCTGTTTAGTGACTACGTTTTTAGCATCTAAAACAAGACTTTTATTTTAACCTATTACCATCAGTATTAAAAAATCATCTCCATTACTTACCTAAAAATACTCAAAGAAAGTAATTCTATGTTACATATAGTAGGAATACACTTTCAGCTCCGATATATTTAAAACGTGTTATCAAAACTTAATAAAGTGTTGAAAATTTCTTTTTGCAAGGTTACGAGATTACTATGTAACGCTGCGAACACTATTTACGTTTGCTATTTTAGGAAGTTGCAAGTAGAAAAATGAGTTTCACAGAAACCTAACCTTACATTTAGCTTGCCACTCAAAACAATTTAAGAGATATACTATTCTCTATTCCTTATTTTTCAGGTCATTTTAAGCTTTAAAGCTTAGTACTATTCTATTTTTTAAAAAGTTAACCAAACGGCTAATCCGATGAATAACACATTACTTCGGTCAACGTATTTTTAGTGCATTTTCGGTGAACGGTAAAAATGTTACTTACATCTAGATAATTTTCATTCACCGATAGATAAACGGTGCTGACCGAGTTTTTGCCAAGCAGGTGCTGCATTGGGAGTAAATTTACATTGTAATTAAACCCCAAGTCATGAAAACAATGTTAACTATCTTACTTATTATTTCTACAGGTCTTTTCGCTCAAGCTCAAGAAAATACTACACATATAAAAGTAGCGGTAAGTGTTGAAACAGTTGTTTTAGTAATACCAACCATTAATACAGTTTTGAATAACAACGAAACTAAGGTTGCTCGTTTATATATGGATAAGAATTACAAAGTAAAAAAAGAGTTGTCTTTTA
>JANQTG010000222.1:18075-40683 GCA_030731855.1 Cellulophaga sp.
GTTGCTCGTTTATATATGGATAAGAATTACAAAGTAAAAAAAGAGTTGTCTTTTACAACTAAAGCAAACAAATCTAAATTAGCGTAATTATGATAGCCATATTACTCCTCGCAGTAATTTCTTCACTAGTATCATTGATCTATTTTAAAGATAAAACGGGATACTTAAAGCCTATAAAAATTGAAGGAAATAAAAAGTAACCTTAGCCAATAGGCTGAAAGTGTTGCCCTATTTCTTTAAAGGTAATAATGTAATTAGTACCTTTTTTATTAGCATCTCTTAAGATAGAGCCTTTGAGTTGCCTTGTCAGGTTGTAAATAAGTTTTAAACCTAAAGATTTTGTGGTTTGCGGCGTAATATTTTCGGCATACCCTTCTCCATTATCACCAATATTTAATACATAGTTATCTTCAGTTTCTTTTTTTAGAGTAATATTAATTTCCCCTTCACCATTATCTTTAATACCATATTTTAAAGAATTAGTAATGGCTTCGTTGATTAATAAACCTAAGGGAATAGCCGTATCAATACCTAAATTAATATCAATAATATCTATGGCCACTTTAATTCTATTATCAGTGCCTTTTATAGACCGAACCAAATAATCACTAAGCTCTTCTACGTAAGATTTATATTCTATTTTCGATAAATCTTCGCGCATATATAGCATTTCATGTACCATAGCCATAGAGTTTACTCTATTTTGGCTACTTTTTATCATGCTTTTCATTTCAGGATCGTTCATATTACGTGCCTGTAAACTTAATAAACTTGATACGGTTTGTAAATTGTTTTTAACCCTATGATGTACTTCTTTTAATAAGGTTTCTTTTTCTTTTACCTGTTGTTCAACTTCTAGTTTAGATTTATATAAATTATTGTGTGTTTTGGTCAAAACCTTTCCAAATACGCCTCCTAATAAGTATATAGAAAATAAAATACTCAAAAAGTTGAAAGAATCCTTAGAAGCTTCAGGGACTACATTTTCGAGAAACTTAAAATCTGCAATACTTTTAAAATAGATGAGCGTTACAATAATAAAGACGAGATACAAATAAAAACGGCCATATTTTTTTGTCGTAACATACCCTGCGAATACAATTAAAGCTAAAACAAATATAAAAGCGCTATTGATCCCACCGCTATAAATAGTGACAAGCACAGCACCTATAAGCGCCATGGCTGAGGTAATATTATACGTAAGTGTTATTTTATTATGAAATCTATAAACGTAGCTATTTATAAGGTTCAGGAACGAAAAAGTAAAAAAAACATAAGGGATAACTCTAAAAATATCTAAAAAATAGATACATGCCAACCCAAACAAAAAAGAAAGTGCAGCCGAAAAATAACTTACTCTTAAGGTTAAGTGAGTTTTTGTTTTGAGTTGTTGTTTGTATGGCATTTATTCGGTATTCGTTTTTTTCTAAGCACTCTTAGAAGTATCAAGATAGGTAATTTCTTATTAAAAAAATTATTTTATTAATATACTGTAAAGCTAATTATGTTTTTGGTGAAAATCAAAAACGACAGCATTTTTTGCTGTCGTTTTTTAAAATATTTGTCAATCTAAATACTTAATGTTCGGTAATTACCCATTCTCCTTTAATAAGAAGTGGTTCCGCTTGTTTGTACTTTAAGGTTTTACTCTCACCTGAGATTACATTTTTTATGGTAATCTTATCATTACGACCAATTTTTGGCGCTTCTCGCGTTATAGTTTCGGTCACCTGAGGTCTATTTCCTTGGTTTTGACCTACACTGCGGTTTTGGGCAGCTAATTCATCACTATTTAAAACCTCTTCCTTATTTAAGTTCAGTTTTTCTTTAGGACGATTTTCGCTTCTAGCTTCTTGAATATTGGTGTTATTACCATTCGGGATTTCTCCTTTATACAAGAACGATACTACTTCTTTATTTACTTTTTCAATCATTTTTTGAAACAATTCAAAAGCTTCGAATTTATAAATTAACAGCGGATCTTTTTGTTCGTGAACTGCTAGTTGTACCGACTGCTTTAATTCATCCATTTTGCGTAAATGAACTTTCCAAGCATCGTCAACTATGGCTAATGTGATGTTTTTTTCAAAATCATTAATTAATTGTTTTCCATCACTTTCATAGGCTTCTTTTAAATCGGTAACAATATTAAACGTTTTAATTCCATCAGAAAAAGGAACTACAATACGTTCAAATTTATTCGCTTCTTCTTCGTATACATTTTTAATAACTCGGAATGCATTAGTAGCACTACGATCCATTTTTTCTTGGTAGTGCTGGTAGGCTTTTTTGTATACTATATTAGCTATTTCCGGAATGGTTTTTTTTGCAAAATCGTTTTCAGAAATTGGAGCGGTAATGGCAAAATACTTTATCAATTCAAACTCAAAATTCTTGTAGTCACTGGCATTTTTATTAGTCTCAGTAATTACCTCGCAGGTATCGTAAATCATGTTGGCGATATCTACTTTTAAACGCTCTCCTTGTAGTGCATGGCGTCTTCGTTTATAAATTACCTCACGTTGTGCATTCATGACATCATCATACTCTAATAAACGCTTACGAACACCAAAATTGTTTTCTTCTACTTTTTTCTGTGCGCGCTCAATAGATTTGGTCATCATAGAATGCTGAATTACTTCGCCTTCTTCTAAGCCCATTTTATCCATCATTTTAGCAACTCTGTCAGAACCAAATAAACGCATTAGGTTATCTTCTAAAGAAACATAAAATTGTGAACTTCCTGGGTCTCCTTGACGCCCAGATCTACCTCTTAACTGACGGTCAACTCTACGAGAGTCATGACGTTCAGTACCTACAATCGCTAAGCCACCTGCTTTTTTTACGTCGCTAGAAAGTTTAATATCGGTACCTCTACCTGCCATGTTGGTGGCAATAGTAACAATACCAGCTTTACCAGCTTCTTCTACAATATCGGCTTCTTTTTTGTGTAGTTTAGCATTCAGTACATTATGTGGTACTTTTCGAATGGTTAACATTCGCGATAAAAGTTCGGAGATTTCTACCGACGTGGTTCCGATAAGCACAGGTCTGCCTGCATTAGAAAGTTTGGTAACTTCTTCAATAATGGCATTGTATTTTTCTCTTTTTGTTTTGTAAATTAAATCGTTACGGTCGGCACGGGCGATAGGTCTGTTGGTGGGTATTTCCATTACATCTAACTTATAGATTTCCCAAAACTCGCCTGCCTCTGTAATGGCAGTACCTGTCATACCCGCAAGCTTTCGGTACATTCTAAAGTAATTTTGTAAGGTAACTGTAGCAAAGGTTTGAGTCATTGCTTCAATTTTTACATTTTCCTTTGCTTCAATAGCTTGGTGCAATCCATCAGAATAACGGCGGCCGTCCATAATACGGCCTGTTTGCTCATCAACAATCATTACCTTATTATCCATTACTACATATTCTATATCTTTTTCGAATAGGGTATAGGCTTTTAGTAATTGATTTAAAGTATGAATTCGCTCACTTTTTATCCCAAAATCTTTAAAAAGTACTTCTTTTAATTCTGCTTCTTTTTTTATTTCAAGATGTTGGTTTTCAATTTTTGCAATTTCTCCACCAATATCAGGCATCACAAAAAACTCACGATCATCTTCACCAGAAATATGTTCAACTCCCTTTTCGGTAAGTTCTATTTGATTATTTTTTTCATCGATAACAAACCATAATTCCTCATCTACCTTAGGCATTTCTCGGTTGTTGTCTTGCATATAAAAATTTTCAGTTTTTTGAAGGAGTTGTTTTACGCCTTCTTCACTTAAAAATTTAATCAATGCTTTATTTTTCGGTAAACCACGGTAAACTCTCAATAATTGAAAACCACCTTCTTTGGTATCTCCGGCTGCAATTAATTTCTTAGCTTCTGCTAAAACACCTGTTAAATATTGTCTTTGAAGGTTTACTAGGTCGTTTATTTTTGGTTTTAACTGGTCAAACTCATGTATATCTCCTTTAGGTACTGGACCAGAAATAATTAACGGAGTTCTGGCATCATCGACCAATACAGAATCGACCTCATCGACAATGGCAAAATTATGTGGTCGTTGCACCAAATCTGATGGCGCGTGTGCCATATTGTCTCTTAGGTAATCAAAACCAAATTCATTATTGGTACCATAAGTAATATCCGCATTGTATGCTTTTCGTCTGCCATCAGAATTTGGCTGATGGTTGTCGATACAGTCAATCGACATGCCATGAAACTGAAAAATAGGTGCCATCCAGGTACTATCTCGTTTGGCTAAATAATCATTAACAGTAACTAAATGGTTGCCATTACCAGTAAGTGCATTTAAATAGAGTGGAAGGGTAGCGACTAAAGTTTTACCTTCACCCGTTTGCATTTCGGCAATTTTACCTTGATGCAAAGCGATACCACCGATTAATTGCACATCATAATGCACCATATCCCAGGTTACTTCTTTACCTGCGGCGTTCCAAGAATTTTTCCAGATGGCTTTATCACCGTCAAGGCTTACATAGTCTTTTGTTCCAGACAATTCTCTATCGTACTCCGTCGCTGTTACGGTAAGCGTTTGGTTGTCTTTAAAACGTTTTGCTGTTTCTTTAACGACCGCAAAAGCTTCGGGAAGTATGGTGTTTAAAGTATTTTCAGAAATGGTATAAAGTTCTTCTTTTAGTTTATCTATTTCAGCATAAATATCTTCATTCTTGTCGATATCTTTTGATGCTTTTACTTCGGCCTGAAGTGTTGCAATTTTATCGTTAACGGCCTGGCAGTCTTGTTTTATTTGCGCCTTGAATGCTAAAGTTTTACTTCTAATTTCGTCAAGTGTTAAACGCTCTAATTCTTTTTCGAACGAGTGTATTTTATCTATAATGGGTTGTAGCACCTTAACATCTTTCTTTGCCTTGTCGCCTACAAAAACTTTTAAAACTGAATTTAAAATACTCATACTACGGATTTATTTATGTGATAATATGCCATAACCATACCAAACGATTTTTGGTAAAAAAATCATGACAAAATGAACTTTCTCTATCATTTAGCGTTTGCTAAACTATTTAGTTCAAAATTAAGTAAAAAAAAAGCCTCAGATGAGACTTTTTTAATGTTATTCGTTACTATTTTTAATATTCGTCCTCATTCCAGAGGTAATCTTCTTCCGTTGGGTAATCTGGCCAAATCTCTTCGATAGATTCGTAAATTTCGCCACCTTCTTCCTCCATAGATTGTAAGTTTTCTACAACCTCTAAAGGAGCACCGGTTCTAATAGCGTAATCTATCAATTCGTCTTTGGTAGCTGGCCAAGGTGCATCACTTAAATAAGATGCTAATTCTAAAGTCCAATACATGTTAGTAGTATAATTTTAAATTTTTGCAAAAATAAATTTTAAATTGATATATACAAGATTTTTTTGCTTTTTATTTTATTAAGTTGAAAATAAGGGTGCTGGGTATTCGGTTTTGGGTAAGAAAAATTAAAAATTAACAGAAAAAACAAATAATTTTATTCAAATTAAAAGTTATTCATATTTCAATTTCCTAGCTTTTAAATTGTTCGAATTTTTTTAATGGAGGAGCATAATTACTATTTTTCAACGATACATGTCGGCCCCAGATTGATCCTAATTTAATAAAATAAATAATGCACTAACCACTAACCACTAATTACTTCTTTTCTGGGATCCATTTTATTTCTTCGGCCTTTACATCCACTGCTAATTTTCGTGCTAAAACAAATAAATAATCAGACAAACGATTAATATACGAGAGCACGTTTTTTTCAAACGGTTCTAGTTCAAATAAATGAGTAGCTAATCGTTCTGCTCTTCGGCATACTGTTCTTGTAATATGACAGTATGACACGGTGGTGTGACCTCCAGGCAACACAAAATGTGTCATCGGTGCTAATTCGGCATCCATGGCGTCCATTTCATCTTCTAACAGCGTAATGTCGCTATCGCTAATGCGGTCAATATTAAGTCTTTCTTTTCCGTTTTTCAAAATAGCTTTTGCAGGATCGGTGGCTAAAACGGCCCCAATGACAAAAAGTTTATCTTGAATATTCATCAAAATATCTTTAGAGTGTTGCTGTATATTTTGGTCGCGAAGCAATCCAATCCAAGAATTTAGTTCGTCAATAGTGCCGTAACTTTCTATTCTAATATGATGTTTGGCAACTCGTGTACCTCCGAATAATGCAGTAGTCCCTAAATCACCTGTTTTTGTATATATTTTCATTTTTTCCTAGTTGCTATTTTTTAGCAAAACTAACGAAATAAAGTTTTTAAAAATAATTAAGATGCCTTTTGCAATAGGCTCGCATTTTATTTTACGTTTTCTCTGCGTAAGATGATACCGTCTATAATATCGTTGTACATTTCTTGTTTGCTAATACCGTCACTAGCTTTATAATTTAAAAGGTGCCACCCTAAGCTATAATTAAAACTAAAATCACAAACATCTCCCGTTCCGTAACTATCGTATTCAGCAAGAATATGATCCCAATCGAGTTCATAAGTTTTTGCTTCTACTATTATTTCCATAACATTGTTTAGACCTTTTAATATTTTGTGGATGAATAATGGGTTTTGCTCGTCAATAAAACTAAATCTTGTTTTGTCAATTTTCATTGGTTGATTTTTTTAGTGTTTTTAGTGGGACGTTATTTTTTTGGGGAACTTTTGTGTTGTTGTAAAAGAAATTTAGGGCTAATAAAATACTTAAACCTAAAGTAATGTATAGTTTAAGACTTGGACTATTGAATTCTGTTTCGTTCCAGGACATAGCTATCACAATTACTTGATAAAGACTTAATGCTACCGGAACTAGTAAAAATGGACGGTATCTTTTGCCTTGGCTACTCATGAACCATCCAAACCAAGCTATATGCGAAAATAAATGAATGCAAAACATATACATAAGTGCACGATAACTGAAGAATCCACGAATTTTTCCTTCACTGTCGGTCAATATTTTTTGAATACCTAAGTTTGGTGCCCAGTTTTTTAGACTACCATCGATATTGGTAATGATATCATGATAAAAAGGCAGTAAGGCAATAAATAAAAAAAGTAAACAAACAGTTATTTTTTTGAAGCTTACCTGTTGGTTTTTAAAAGTCAAATAATTTAATACTAGAAATAAGACCGCGAGAGCTATTAGCTTAAAATTGGTATCATTCCAAAGTGTTCTGCGTAAATTTAGGCTAATGATTGTAAGATAATATAAAGAAGATAATACAGCAAGTAAAACAGAGTTTGAATAGTATTTTGTTGTACTATTTCGATACCAACCAAGCCAGCCGATAGTGGCGAAAACAAAGATTAAAAAAGTATATAAAAAAACACGGTAGCTAGAAAAACCTAAAATGCTATTGGTCGTGTCCGTAAGAAGGTTTTCGATGCCTAAAACTGGCACCCAATTTTTTACACCTTTGGAATCGGTAATGATATCATGAAAATAGGGGAGTATTGAGATTAAAATAATAAGCAATGCTCCCCAAAAACTATTAGGTATCTTGTAGTTTGATTTCGCTAGCGTCAATGGCTTGTTGTTCATAAAGTTGTTCATCGCTTGAAGCGGTTTCGTTAGTGCATGATGCAAAACTTGCAAGACCTAACATAAAGCCCAAGGCAATTAAAAATTTTTTAGCTTTCATAATATTATTTTTAAGGTTAATAAGCCTCTAAATACGTATTATGAAAGTATATTATTACTATTTATGTTGTATAAGTACTACTTTTTGTTGTAAAACTGTACTAATAAAACTACATAGATTAAATATATGTAGTACAATAATAGTAAATTTAATTATATTTCACGTGCATAAAATCTAACAAGATATTATTTTTTATGCGCTTAGTTCAGGTTTTAAGCTATTAAAAAATGCTAATTCTGGGGAAGTATAAAAGACTATTTAAAGGGATTTATAACAGCGGTTATATATTATATAGAGATATGTAGTTAAAATTTTTGAGGAAGTTTAAAAATATAAATGGAAGTACCTAATTTGAATTATTTTCTAATCAAGTTTTAAACGCTACTTTCTGTCCATAAATTTTCGATCTCTTCTTTTTTTAGATCTTTTTTTGTTGTTCACAATGTTGAAGACAAAAACTACGGCTAGCAAAAAAAAGAGAACGTATAATCCGTATTTCATAAACAAATCTATTATTACTGGTTATTCTCAAAAATAAACCTTTAAATTCTAATTTTAAAATCTTCTTTTTCCTGCTCTTTTCTGAAAAATAGAAGTCCACCATAAAAAAAGTTAATACTGACGGTAATTTTATCAGACTTAATTAAGTTATTCCAACTCTTTTGATCTTTATAAATAGCGTCAACAAAAACAATGCTTGTATTTTGGAATTGATTGTCATTAATAAATCTTGAAAGTCGAGCTTCATTTACAGAATTAAAATAGAAAAATTCTTGAGTAGTCTTGTTTACTTCAATTTTAGGAAAGGTTTTTAAAATAGATTCTCCTACTTCCTTATCTTCTTTCGTAATATTCACAGCATCAATCTTAAAATAAGTAATTACATTTAAGAGCGTACTCAGCGATTTTTTTGTAGTATACTTTTTTGAACTATATAAACCTTTTGTGACCAAAGCATACACAAAAGGCGAGTGAACACCGTGCTGATTAGTGGCTGAAAATAAGAACTTTAAATAGCTAAAAAAGTACACTTTTAGTTTTTAATATTTTTTTTGACTACTGACTACTGACTACAGACCACTGTCTAACCATCAACCATCCATAAGCTGCGAACAACTACTCAATCATCGCAGATAATTCGAACCAACGTTCTGTTTTTGCTTCAATCTGGTTTTCAATTTCTTTTAATTCAATAGAAAGTTTATCTATTTGTTCTCCAGAAAGTGAATTGTCAGCAAATTTATGTTGTGTTTCTTCTTTTTTAGCTTCTAGTTTTTTTATTTCTTTTTCTAGATTATTGTATTCCTTCTGGTCATTAAAAGATAGCTTTTTCTTCTCTTCCGTTTTTCTAGAACTTTTATCTGTTGTGCTTGTATTTACTGGAGCTGCTACTTCTTTTTTCGTATTTCTATTTTCCATCACCACACTATCTTCATAACTTCTAAAGTCAGAATAGTTACCAGGGAAATCGTCAACCACTGCATCGCCTCTAAAAACAAAAAGGTGGTCTACAATTTTATCCATAAAATAACGGTCGTGCGACACTACAAGTAAGCAACCAGGGAAATCCATTAAAAAACTTTCTAAAACGTTGAGGGTAACAATATCTAAATCGTTTGTAGGTTCATCGAGAATTAAAAAATTAGGATTTTGGATTAAAATAGTACACAAGTACAAGCGTTTTCGTTCGCCACCACTCAATTTGTCCACAAAATCGTACTGCTTTTTACGATCGAATAAAAAGCGTTCTAATAACTGCTGTGCTGATATTTGTCTCCCTTTCATTAAAGGAATATAATCGCCAAATTCGCGAATTACATCAATAACCTTTTGTCCTTCTTTTATATTGATCCCTTTTTGCGTGTAATACCCAAATTTAATGGTCTCACCCACAATAACTTTTCCACTATCAGGTTCATCTCGTCCGCTTATTAAGTTCAAGAATGTCGATTTTCCTGTACCGTTTTTACCGATAATCCCAAGTCGCTCACCACGTAAAAAGTTATACTCAAACTTATCTAAAATAGGTTTTCCAGGATATGATTTTGAGATTTTATGAAGCTCCAGAATTTTACTTCCCATGCGCTCCATATTTATTTCTAGCTCAACTTCGTTATCATTTCTACGTTTACTGGCACGTTCTTTTATTTCGTAAAAATCGTCAATTCTAGATTTCGACTTTGTAGTTCGCGCTTTTGGTTGGCGACGCATCCAATCGAGCTCTTTTTTAAAGAGTAATTTAGATTTGTGTTGTTCCGTAGCCTCTTGCTCAATTCGGTTTTCCTTTTTATCAAGATAGTAAGAGTAATTGCCTTTGTAGCTGTATAAAACACCCTCTTCTAACTCCATAATTTCGTTACACACACGTTCTAGAAAGTAACGGTCGTGCGTAACCATAAAAAGCGTCATATTTTCTTTGGCAAAATACTGCTCTAACCACTCAATCATTTCAAGATCTAAATGGTTGGTAGGTTCATCTAAAACGAGTAAATCTGGCTTATTAATCAGTGCATTGGCTAGCGCTAAACGTTTTCTCTGTCCACCTGATAAAATATTTACTTTTAGGTGAATATCGTTTAGGTTTAATTTAGAAAGAATTTGTTTGTACTGCGTTTCAAAATCCCAGGCTTGAAAACGTTCCATACCTTCAAAGGCTTTTTGGTAGGCGTCTGCATCTTCGGGGTTTTCTAAAGCTTTTTCGTAAGCTCTTATTACCTGCAATACTTCGTTGTCTGAAGCAAAAATAGTTTCTTCAATCGTTAAATTTTCATCCAATTCGGGTTCTTGATCTAAGAATGAAACGCGAATGCCTTTTCGAAAATTTACCTGTCCCGCATCAGGACTGTCTAAACCCGAAAGAATATTTAAGATAGATGTTTTTCCTGTACCATTTTTAGCGATTAAAGCTATTTTTTGGTCTTTATTAATGCCGAAAGATAAGTCTGAAAACAACACATTTTCGCCATAAGCTTTGGCTATATTTTCTACAGAGAGAAGGTTCATTGATGAAATTGAAAGTTAAACTGAAAAATTTATTTTTTTGCTGCTGCAAAGTTAGTGAACTCAACCAGACCTCTGGCTATAAATTAAAAATAGATACCTAAGCGCTAATGGCACTATGATGAGCACTATTAATGGCGAGAATACCTGAACTTTAAAAACCCAGATGATAAGCGTTAAAGCTAAAAAGCCAATAAGTAAGAGTAGATATTTTGAAATCCAGTTAGCAATAGTCCCTTTTTTAACCAGTAAAAACGCAATAATAATATTCAATGGAAAAGACCATAAAAAATTATAATTATTGGCCGTTGCTTTATGATCGGTACCTAGCCATAAAAATAGAATTAAGATACCTGCTAAACCTGTGATAAAAAACAAGGCAAAATCTAACCATCTCGCTCTGGTTTTGTGCTTGTAATCTTTGTAGGTAACAAAGAGAATTATAACACCCAGAATCGTTAACCAAAATAGCGGAGAAAGCAAGAAATTAGCTTTTGTTTCTGTAGGTTTTTCATCTAATAATAAGGTGTCTTTTGTGACTAGTTTTTTTGAATTTAAGGTGTTGTAAGGAAGTTGTTGATACACATAAATAGGTAAAAATAATTGTTCGTAAGGCATTGCTTCTCGGTCAATTACAGACCCTAGGGCCAAATCTATTCCGAAATTAGACCATGAATTTACCTCCAAATTTTGATGGATTAATTCCCTAAATGTGTACCTGTTTTGAATATGAGAATAATCAAATACTAAGTCTTCTTTTAAAACAGATTTTAAGGCGTCTGGTAATCGGGTAGAACAATTATCGAATAAAAAATCGTACTTATAATACCTGTTTTCTGGGAGATAATTTACTTCTAAAAATTTCAGCAATTCATTTTTCTGATCGGTAGAAAGGTCTAATTCTTGCTCTCTAACCCACCTGTTTTCGAGTTCATAGCCGTATAAAAAGTCAGAAAATCGTTCTCGAACTAACCTGTATAATAATTTACCACGGGTAAATTTTACATAAAAATTAGGCGTACTAAAGTCAAAAAAACCATAATTATACACCACATCAATCCCTAAAACAGCGTCTTGAACTCTAATAGCACTATGCCCGAATTTTGAATGCAATTCGTCCGCGGTGCCAACAGTAAGGATGCTAATAGTTGATGAAGAACTTAACTCGGGTTGTGAAAAACCAAAAGCAGCTATTAAAAGTGTATATAAAAGAATTGATTTTTTAAACAACATAAGCAAACATCAAAACGAAACACAAATATGCGAAGAATTTTATTCATTAAATATTTTGAGCAAAAATTATTCTATTTTTACCACTATATTAAGAAATAAACCGAAAAATGAAGAAGCATATCCCTAACCTAATAACCTTACTAAATTTATTCTGCGGATGTGTAGCCGTAATTTTTGCAGTTCATGGCGTGTTTGAAATGGTGGCACTTTTTGTTTTTCTAGGGATTGTATTCGATTTTTTTGATGGTTTAGCAGCACGCTTATTAAATGTGAAAAGTGAATTAGGCTTGCAGTTAGATTCTCTTGCCGATATGGTAACCAGCGGCGTAGTACCTGGGATTGTGATGTTTAAATTATTAGAAATGTCGTTCTCTAATGGTTGGGAAACAAGCGGAACTTTTTCAGAAGGCTTAGAAATAAGCAATTTATGGCCGCTTTTGGGTTTCATTATCACATTAGCTTCTGGATATCGCTTAGCAAAATTTAATGTCGATGAAAACCAAACAGATTCTTTTATTGGCTTGCCCACGCCAGCTAATGCTTTGTTGATTATCTCTTTACCTTTAATCTTATTTTACCACAATAATGACATCTTAAACCACATTATTTTAAACCAATGGTTTTTAATCGGACTTACCTTTTTAAGTGCTTTTTTATTGAATGCTAATCTGCCACTTTTTGCGTTAAAATTTAAAAATTGGAGTTTTAAGGGCAATGAAATTCGATATGTATTTTTAATCATCTGTGTAATACTTTTAGCGACTTTGAAGTATTTGGCAGTGCCAGCAATAATTGGGCTTTATATTTTGTTGTCGGTTGCAACTTCTGTTCAGGGGAAGAAGTAGGTATGTCGTAGGCTAAAAATTCTTATCTTAGTAAAATGAATTTAAAAGAAACCATAAAACTTAAGCTACATGAATTTTTAGCATTGTGCGAAAGTCATCATGTAAAAGAAATTTATGCTTTCGGATCATCTATCACATGCGATTTTGATGAAAATGATAGTGATATAGATTTACTGATAGAGCTAAATACGCCTGATCCTATTGAGCGTGGTGAAAATTTAATGAGTATTTGGGATAAATTTGAAATTTTATTTCAAAGAAAAGTAGATTTATTAACTAATTCATCCTTAAAGAACCCTATTTTAAGGCAAAATATCGATGCTACTAAAATCTTAATTTACGATGGAAAAAAGCAAAAAATATCTTTCTGATATTTTAATCGCTATCGAATTGATAGAAGAATTTACCTCTGACATTACTGATTTTGAGCAGTATGAAAGTGATCTAAAAACGCAAAGTGCTGTTGAAAGAAAACTTGTTGTTATTGGGGAAGCTTTAAATCAGCTAAAAAAAATAAATGTTTCCTTAGAAATCAAAAATGATAAACAGATTATTGGATTTAGAAATAGATTAGTTCATGCCTATGATAGCATAGACAACTCTATAGTTTGGGCAATTTTAAAGATCCATTTAAAGAATTTAAAAGTAGAGATTAAAGCATTTTAGCTTTTAAATATCAGTAGCAATCACAAAATTTTATCTCGTCAGTTATATATATTTTGCGCTAAATACTAAAATTATTTAGTTATGTATGAATTATTAATCGTAATATTGCAATAATATAATGAATAAAAAATGGGATTAGCTAAAACAGAAATGTTTACCGACGCACAAAACGAAATTGCACTTTTTGCAAAAGTCTTTGGACATCCAGCGCGAGTGGCTATTTTACAACAACTATTTAAAATAGAAGGCTGTTATTGTGGCGATTTGGTCAATGAAATAGGCTTGGCACAGCCGACAATTTCGCAACATTTAAAGGAACTTAAACATTTAGGGCTAATTAAAGGAAACGTAGAAGGTACCAGTGTTTGCTATTGCATTAACACCGAAAACTGGTCGAAAATGAAAGTAGCCATGCTACAGTTTCTAAACCAAGATGTATCTCAAAATAAAGATTGTTGCTAAAAAAACAATTAAGTAATCGCACAAAAATAGTGCACAAATAAAGTTAAGTATGAAACTATCAGAAGTTAAAAAAAAACTGAATCAATTAAAGACCATTTCTTTTCGTTTACCCAACGGAGAACTTGTTCCAAATCATTTTCACGTGACCGAAGTGGGTAAAATAACAAAACATTTTATCGATTGTGGCGGAACGGTTCGCAAAGAAGAAGTCGTGAATTTTCAGTTATGGAATGCAAACGACTATGATCACAGATTGCACCCTGAAAAATTAGTAAACATTATTGAACTTTCTGAGAACATATTGGGTATCGAAGATTTAGATATTGAGGTAGAATACCAAGGTGATACCATAGGCAAATTTGGGTTAGATTTTGATGGGACGCATTTTCTTTTAACCAATAAACAAACCGATTGTTTGGCAAAAGATAACTGTGGAATTCCCGTGGAAAAATCTAAAGTAAAACTAGCAGATCTCAATAATGAACCATGTTGTTCACCAGGTGGAAACTGTTGCTAATTACTTTAAATTTAAAATAAATGAAGGCAACAAATTCTATGCTATTTTCCGAAATTACAAAGGTAATTAAGGATTTAAAACCTGAAACAATTACTCTGGAGCGAAAAGTAGTGCTACAGCCATTAATTGTATTCATTCAAGAAAAAGTTTCTACGCAACAAGAAATTCGTTTAAACTTTATTTGCACCCATAATTCACGTAGAAGTCATTTATCACAAGTTTGGGCACAAACTATGGCGAGCTATTTTAATATTAAAAATGTGGTATGCTATTCTGGCGGTACTGAAGCTACCGCACTTTTTCCAATGGCGGGAGAGACTTTACGAAATTCAGGTTTTGGTGTTAAAAAACTTTCAGAAGGTAACAATCCGGTCTATAGTATAAAATATACCGAAAATGAACACCCTATTATTGGGTTTTCAAAGCGCTTAGATGATGATTTTAATCCTTCGTCTAAATTTGCTGCAATTATGACTTGTGATTCAGCAAACGAAGCATGCCCTTTTGTTTCTGGAGCAGAAGTACGCATCCAAATAACTTTTGAAGATCCAAAAGCTTTTGATAATACCCCACAACAGGCCGAAAAATACAAAGAAAGAAGTCTGCAAATCGCCACTGAATTATTTTATGTTTTTTCACAAATCAACGCTTAAAAAATGGCTTTAAAAAAATTAAGTTTTCTCGACAAAAATTTAACCCTGTGGATTTTCGTAGCTATGGCATTTGGGGTTGGTCTTGGCTATTTTAAACCAACATTTCCAGATATTATTAACTCTTTTAATAGCGGCACCACCAATATTCCTATTGCTATTGGGTTGATTTTAATGATGTATCCGCCTTTGGCAAAAGTCAATTATTCTTTACTCCCCAAGGTTTTTAGAAATACCAAAATCTTATCAATTTCACTAATATTAAATTGGATTATAGGTCCAGTTTTAATGTTTGTCTTGGCGATCACTTTTTTACGTGAGTATCCTGAATATATGGTTGGGCTTATATTAATTGGTTTGGCACGTTGTATTGCTATGGTATTGGTTTGGAACGATCTTGCGGAAGGCAGCAGCGAATATGGAGCTGGTTTGGTGGCACTCAATAGTATATTTCAGGTGTTTGCGTATAGCTTTTATGCTTGGCTTTTTATAACCATATTGCCTCCTTATTTCGGTTTTGAAGGCGCTATCGTTGATATTTCCATCGGAACAATAGCAGAAAGTGTAGCAATATATTTGGGAATACCTTTTGTTATGGGCATTTTAAGTCGATTTATTTTAGTGAAACTAAAAGGGGAAGCATGGTATACTCAAAAATTCGTACCTACTATTTCTCCACTAACCTTGATAGCACTTTTATTCACCATAGTAGTTATGTTTTCTTTAAAAGGTGAACTAATCGTAACAATACCTATGGATGTGGTAATTATTGCGATTCCCTTACTTATTTATTTTACGCTAATGTTTATTATTGGTTTTTTTGTCACCAAAGCTATGGGTGCGGATTACGATAAAACAGCAGCAGTGGCATTTACTGCAGCAGGTAATAATTTTGAATTGGCTATTGCTGTCGCAATTGCAGTTTTCGGACTCAATTCTGGTCAAGCTTTTGCAGGGGTTATTGGCCCTTTAGTAGAAGTACCAGCATTAATTTTACTGGTAAGAGTTTCTTTTTGGTTGAAGAAGAAATATTTTGTTTGAAATTAGGCGTTTAAAAGCTTTATGATCAACTAAATTTCTGGTTTTTTTAATTAAAATGGTATTCAAATTTTTTTATTCGGTACAGCCACAAATTAAGGAATTAAAATACCTTAGCAATTAAGAAACTTGGAAAAATTAATTGGAAAAAATTAAAATTGTTCAACGGATTATATCAAGTTTAGTTATTATACTTAACTTTTATTTTATACCCTACACCATAATTACTTTAATTGGTCAAGGTGGGCCAATGGGTTATGGTTTGTTAATTGTTCCCATAACAATTTCTATTAATTTTTTAATGCTTCCGGCTATTGCAAGTTTAACAAGCAGATTTCAAAAAAGTAGACCATTTTTAATGATAAATAGTTTAGGTCTTGTTTGGTCTTTATTTTGGTTTATTTTCTTCCTAATAGCAAAAAGATAATTTACACCTAAAACAACTTCTTCTTTCGCAACTCAAAATTCTGACCCAAGTACACTTTACGCACCATTTCATCAGCAGCTAAATCTTCAGGAATACCTGATTTTAAAATACCGCCTTCAAACATTAAATACGAACGTTCTGTAATGGCTAGCGTTTCTTGTACGTTGTGATCGGTAATTAAAATACCAATATTTTTATCTTTTAATTGCGCTACAATACGCTGAATATCTTCAACAGCAACAGGGTCAACGCCTGCAAAAGGTTCGTCTAACAAAATAAATTTAGGATCGGTAGCCAGGGCACGCGCAATTTCAGTTCTTCTACGCTCACCACCAGACAATAAATCGCCACGGTTTTTTCGAATATGACCTAAACTAAACTCTTCGATAAGCGATTCCATTTTCATTTCTTGCTCTTTTTTACTGAGCTTTGTAAGTTGTAAAACGCTTAAAATATTATCTTCAATACTCAATTTTCTAAAAACAGAAGCTTCCTGTGCTAAATATCCAATACCATTTTGTGCTCTTTTGTACATGGGAAATTTAGTAATATCCATATCATCTAAATAGATATTGCCACCATTTGGTTTTATCAAGCCCACAATCATGTAGAACGATGTTGTTTTCCCCGCACCATTTGGCCCTAACAGACCCACAATTTCCCCTTGGTTTACTTCTAACGAGATGCCTTTAACCACTTGTCGTGATCGGTACGACTTCATTATATTATCTGCACGTAACTTCATAAATGGTTATTCGTTTATGTAAATTTTTATTATCTCGTAATAAGCATGACTATCCGCGAAATTCGTATCATTTTTTAAAAACGAATTCCACTTTATAAATACTTAAAAACTAATCACTAAAAGAAGCCAATTTTAAGTATAAAAATCAAAACTAAGTTAAAAAGTATAGCTACTCAATTTATTTGCTAATATTTAACCTTATCAATTCTATTGATACTAAGTAATAGAAAATTATGCAGTCCCAGCTTTTTTCTTTGCTCTGGCTTCTCGCTTGGCTTGTTTTCGTAAAACATACCCAGATATGTAAATACTAATCTGGTATAAAAATATAATAGGAATCGCTACCACAATCTGGCTAGCAACATCTGGCGGCGTAATAATCGCTGATAAGATTAAAACTACTACTAGTGCTATTTTTCTATATTTTTTAAGAATTTCAGGAGTTACTAAACCTATTTTAGTTAAAAAATAAATGATTATTGGTAACTCAAAAATAATTCCACAGGCAATAACCGATGCTCTTAAGGTGGATATATATGAGCCAATGTCGAACTCATTTGTCACCACATCGCTAATAGAATAGGTGCCTAAAAAGTTAATTGATAAGGGTGCCACTACATAATACCCAAATAATACGCCCAAAAAGAATAAAAAGGAAGCAATAATAATAAACCCTCTAGAGTTTTTACGCTCTTTTTCATACAAACCAGGACTTATAAATTTCCAAACTTCATATAATACGTAGGGAAAAGAAACGATAAATCCTGCCCAAACGGATGTCCAAATATCCGCAGAAAATTGCCCGGCCATGGTTCTACTTTGAATAGTGAAGGGTAAAGATTCTGCACAAAAATCAGATTCAAATCCAAAATAGGTAGCAATACTACAAAAGAATTCATAGGTTGGGAAATTCATTCGAGTAGGTGCAAAAATAATTTTATCAAAAATAATTTTGCTAAAGGCAAATGCTGCTGAACCTACGATCAAAATAGCCATCGTTGATCGTATTAAATGCCAACGTAATTCTTCTAGATGATCTAAAAAAGACATCTCTTCCGTTGTTTTTTTCTTTGCCATTATATAATTCCTTCGTTAATTAAGTTGTGTAAGTGTACTACGCCCATATACGTATCATTTTCCATGGCAAGTATTTGAGAAATTCCCTTAGATTGCATTGCTTCTAGCGCTTTTACAGCGAGCATAGAATATGCTATAGTTTTAGGATTCGGCGTCATAATATCTTTCGCTTTAAGTCCTTTTATTTCATCATATTTATTCAACATTCTTCGGATATCACCATCGGTAACAATGCCAACAACTTTATTATTTTCAAGTACTGCGGTTACGCCTAGCATTTTTTTAGAGATTTCAATAATCACTTCTTTTACGTCGGCGTTACTATCTACCTGAGGTTTCATGTTGTTTTCTGCAATGTCAGACACACGTAAATAGAGTCGTTTACCTAAAGAACCACCAGGGTGGTATTTGGCAAAATCTTTGCTACTAAAACCGCGGAGTTCTAAAAGGCAAATTGCTAAGGCATCGCCAATTACCAATTGCGCAGTAGTACTTGTTGTGGGTGCTAAATTATTTGGGCAAGCTTCTTTTTCTACAAAACTGTTTAATATGTAATCTGCTTGTTTTGCCAAAGTAGATTCTAAATTACCCGTAAGAGCTATTAAAGTGTTGCCTCCTTTTTTAATTAAAGGGACTAACATTTTAATTTCGGGTGTGTTGCCACTTTTTGAAATGCAGATCACCGTATCGTTTTCTTGAATAGTACCTAAATCGCCATGAATGGCATCGGCAGCGTGCATAAAAATAGCAGGTGTTCCTGTAGAATTTAGCGTAGCCACTATTTTAGAAGCAATAATAGCACTTTTTCCAATCCCAGAAATTACAACTCTGCCTGTTGCATTAAAAATATGTGTAACGGCATCAGCAAATGAAGTATCTAAAAGAGAGCTTAGGTTTTGAATGGCCTTTGCTTCGTTTTCTATAGTATTTCTGGCAATATTAAGTATTGTAGTATTATTTTTCAACGTAATAAAATCAAATATTTGATGGTATTCCTAAAAGAATGTATTATATTTAGTTACAAAATTACATAAACTAAATGTTTTTAAGATATGTAATAGACGGTAAAGTAAAAAATTGTTTTTTATCTTAAATTTGAATTGTTATTTGATGTAGTTTATCAAAAGCAAAAACATATAAATAGTATAGCGTATTATGAGTTCGAATGAAATTGATTTACATTCCTCACTAAAAAAATATTTTGGTTTTTCTAAGTTCAAAGGACTTCAAGAAGGCGTTATGAAAACCATTCTTGAGGGCAAAAATTCTTTTGTTATTATGCCTACTGGAGGCGGAAAATCACTCTGTTACCAGTTACCTGCTTTAATGAAAGAGGGTACAGCCATTGTTGTGTCTCCTCTTATTGCCTTAATGAAAAACCAAGTTGATGCCATTCGTGGTGTTTCTTCAGAAATTGGCGTGGCACATGTTTTAAATTCTTCTTTAACAAAAACGGAAATAAAACAAGTAAAGAGTGACATTACCAGTGGTATCACTAAATTATTATATGTAGCACCAGAATCTTTAACAAAAGACGAATACGTAGAATTTTTACAATCCGTACCCGTTTCTTTTGTGGCTATTGATGAAGCGCATTGTATTTCAGAATGGGGTCATGATTTTAGACCTGAATACCGCAACCTAAAGCAAATTATTAGTAAGCTAGGAGATAACATTCCTATAATGGCTTTAACCGCTACGGCAACCCCAAAAGTTCAGGAAGATATTATTAAAAATTTAGGTATTCCTGACGCGTCTCTTTTTAAAGCCTCATTTAATCGTCCTAATTTATATTACGAAGTACGACCTAAAACGGCAAATATAGAATCAGATATTATTCGGTTTGTGAAACAAAATTCTGGTAAATCGGGTATTATTTATTGTTTGAGCAGAAAGAAAGTAGAAGAATTAGCGCAGGTTTTACAGGTAAACGGCGTAAGTGCAGTGCCTTATCATGCGGGTTTTGATACTAAAACAAGATCTAAATATCAAGATATGTTTTTGATGGAAGATGTTGATGTAGTCATTGCTACAATAGCCTTCGGAATGGGTATTGATAAGCCCGATGTTCGTTTTGTAATTCACCATGATATTCCTAAAAGTATCGAAAGTTACTATCAAGAAACAGGTAGGGCAGGTAGAGATGGCGGTGAAGGACATTGTTTAGCATTCTACTCCTATAAAGACATTGAGAAATTAGAGAAATTTATGTCTGGAAAACCAGTAGCAGAGCAAGAAATAGGGAATGCTCTGTTGCAAGAAATGGTTGCTTTTGCTGAAACATCAATGTCTAGAAGAAAATTTATCCTCCATTATTTTGGTGAATATTTTGATGAAATAAATGGCGATGGTGCTTCTATGGATGACAATACCAGAAATCCTAAAGAAAAACAAGAAGCTAAAAACGACTTAGTAAAGGTAATTCAAGTAGTACAAGGAACAGCTGAAAAGTTTAAGTCTAAAGAAGTTGTAAAAGTATTAGTTGGGAAAAGTAACGCTTTAATAGCATCTCATAAACTTGAAGGAAAAGACTTTTTTGGTATAGGAAAAGATAAAGACAAAGAATACTGGATGGCTTTAGTTCGTCAGGCTTTAGTTGCAGGGTACCTTAGAAAAGAAATTGAGCAATATGGTATTTTACACGTAACTGAAAACGGAAAGGAATACTTAAAAAATCCGGTTTCTTTTATGATGACTAAAGATCATATTTATAACCAAGAAACGGACGATGCCATCGTTAGCGCAGCCAAAACTAGTGGCGGTGTTGCTGATGAAAAGTTGCTTAAGGTTTTAATGGATTTACGTAAAAAAGAAGGAAAAAAGCTGGGAGTTCCTCCTTTTGTTATTTTTCAAGACCCTTCTTTGCAAGATATGGCACTAAAATACCCTATAACTATTGATGAATTAGTTCATATTCATGGGGTAGGTGAGGGAAAGGCTAAAAAATATGGGAAACCTTTTATCGAGTTCATCAAAAATTATGTAGAAGAAAACGATATTATTCGTCCTGATGATTTAATTGTAAAAAGCACCGGGGCCAATTCTGCCTTAAAATTATATGTAATTCAGAATGTAGATCGCAAGTTGCCTTTAGATGATATAGCCTCGTCCAAAGGCTTAGATTTTCCAGATTTGATTAAAGAAATGGAACAGATTGTCTATAGCGGTACAAAACTAAATATCAGCTATTGGATTGATGATATTTTGGATGAAGACCAACAAGAAGAGCTACACGATTATTTCTTAGAAGCAGAAACTGATGGTATTGACGCTGCTATTGAAGAATTTGACGGCGATTATGAAGATGAAGAATTACGCTTATTCCGAATTAAATTTATCAGCGAAGTGGCTAATTAAACCCTCTTGAAGTATACAGTTACAGTTGGCAGATTCTAAATTTTAGAGCAATTAGCCGGTGTTATTTTTTTGAATTAGGGGCCAGCAGCTTACTTATGGTATTTTATTGTACGGCTGTTTCTAATAATTCTAAAGTCATGTTATCGGCATCAAAAGTGGCCGTAATACCTATTGGGATGGTAAAGTTTTGATCTACATGGCCAAAACTCATCCCATAAGCCGCAGGAATATTCATTGGTTTAAGTCGGTCTAGTATCACTTCTTTTAGGGTAAAATTATCAGGTTTTGATGGTTTATCACATCCTTTTGAAACGCCAAACATCACGGCCGCAGCGTTTTTAAAAGTTGAGCCTTCTAAAAGTTGGGTGAGCATGCGATCCATTCTGTATGGCGCCTCTTCAACATCTTCAAGAAAAACAATAGCATCTGTAAAATCTATTTCATAAGCAGTACCCATCATTGCCGTAATGAGCGTTAAACTTCCGCCGACTAATTTGCCAGTAGCTTTGCCCGAATGTATCGTATAGCGCTCAAATTCTGAATCTTTGGCCAAAGTGTCGCTTAATAAGACATTTTCGATAAGTAGCTTTTCTTGAGGATTTACGAGTATTTTTTTTAGTTGTTCTATACTATACTCATCATTTAAGGTACTACCTACTGGGCCATGAAAGGTAATTAACCCAGTTTCTTTATAGATTCCGTTGGCCAGCGCAGTAATGTCACTAAAACCAAGCAATACTTTTGGGTTTTCTTTAATGATTTTAAAATCAATAAGATGCATAATTCGCGTGCAACCATAGCCACCTCGTGCGCATAAAATTCCGTCGATGTTGGGGTTTGCGAACATTTCGTTGACGTCTGCTGCTCTTTCTTCGTCTGTATTGCTAAAATAGCCGTGATTTCCTGAAATACGATCTGTGTGAAAAGGCTTAAACCCTAAAT
>JANQTG010000222.1:40783-73120 GCA_030731855.1 Cellulophaga sp.
GAAAAACCAATGGCTTCATCACTTAAAATAATGTTTTTTCGTAATTTCTGTTTGTTTTTTAGACGATCAGTTACGTTTTTCTCCCAATCGGTTACTGCCATTTCACAGGTCATGCTGTAAACGGAATTGAATAAACGGTCATCCCAATTGATTTTAAATTCCATCATAACATTGCTATATCCGTAATACCACTTATTATCTTTTTCTCTATAATCTACTCGGTAGGCAATTTCCGTTGGAAAAACATTGGCTTTTGCAGGCTTTTTTCTAACAAACATACTTGCAGCTTCATATTTATCTGTAATATTTAAGTTGAAGATAGCACTGGTTAATATTTTATTTTCGACATCAATAAAAAGTTGGCCTTCATATAGTTGGTCTAACATTTCCTCTTTTTGCCTAAAGTTAATCACATAAATAAGTTTACCATTTATCCTTGTAGAACGGTCAAACGTATACGTGTACAATTCTAAGGTTTCATCTGTAAAAATATATTCTGGATATTTCATGACATCAACAAATAGTGCATTGAACGGTCCACCTTGTAGCTTTAAAGCTAGTGTATCTAATTTATCATAATCCGTACTTTTCCTAGCCTTGTAGAGCTCTACATCATCTTTTTGATTTGATGCGTATGATGTTTTGTGAATATTCACTACTGCTTCTGATAGCGATACATTTTTACGTCTTTTTTTAATAGTCTCTCTGTAGAATGCTGTCATTAGTGTAGGGTCTTCAAAATAATTATCTCCCTTTTTTTTGAAGGTTTCTAGTACTAATTCTTTTGCATTTTTAGGTACTATAATGTTTACTTCTGATAATTCTAAAATTGAAGTTTCTAGACTTATATTATTGTTATTTTCTTTTAAATCAGCTAACGCAATTTGTTTAGATTTATAGCCTAAAAAACTAATATGAACATTAGCATTTTTAATGCTTGTAGGTACTTTAAGTGAGAAATCACCCTCAGTATTGGTCACCGTTGTAATATTTGTATTCTCGATAGAAATTGTGGCAAATATTAATTCCTTATTTGACGACGCATCAACAACTTTTCCTTTGTATTGTTTAAAGCTCTCAATCTGTTTGTTTTGATCTTGAAATACTGCTGCATTTAAGACGCCTGTTGCTCCTAAGACAAATAGAGTAAAAAGAGCACTAACAAAGTATTTTAGTTTATTTTTTATAATTTTTTGTTCCATAACTCAATATTTTTTTATTGATGTAAGTTACTATTAATTAAGGTATTGTATTATCAATATTTTGTTAATTAACGATTCTTAAAACTAGTATTTATTTATCATTAGTATTATATTTTTTTATAAAAAAAATCCACTAAAAATTTAGTGGATTTTAATAACAATAAATTGTAACTTTTTAATTTTCAGGAGTATCGTCTTCTGCTTGTACATTAACTTCTTCTTCTGCTTCTTTTTCTAGGTTATTTTTAAAAATATTGAGCTTTTTTAATTTTGCCTTCCATGTGGCTAAATCTTCTTTATGTGCATTAATTTTCTTTATAACATCTTTTACAATAGGACTGTCTTCGGAAGCGTTAGAGAAAAACTGAAGGTTGTTTTCTAACTGTCTTACTTCATCTTTGCTTTCATCAATTTTACGTCTTATAAAAGTACGCTCTCTTTGTAAGGCGTATTCGGTATCTTCATTTTTAGATAACTCTTCAATTTTATTACCGTATTTTAATAATTCACCTTCTTTTTTATCGACATCTAACTTTTTAAACAAAGCATCTAAAATTCTATTGAATTTCTCGTTAATACTTTTTTTGTTAAAAGGTACCCTTCCATAGGTTTTCCATTCTGCAATAAAACCTTTAATGGCATTTAAATCATTCACCCTATTGCCAGACATGGTAAAACTTTGTAAACGTTCAAGGCAGGTATTTTTCAATTCAAAATTTTCTAGCTCTTCTTTTTGAGCTTCATTTTTAGTAGCGTTTAATTGATTGAAATAGTGGTTACAAGCATCTTTAAATTGTTTCCAAATTTTATCAGAATACTTTCTAGGCACATGTCCAATCTGCTTCCATTCGTTTTGAATACGCTTCATTTCTGAAGTTACTTTAGGGGAGTTTTCACTATCCTTTAAGCTTAGCGCTAGGTCTAAAAGGGCTCTTTTTTTGTCTAAATTATCTTGTTGCTCCTTTTTTTGATCTTTATAGAAATTATTCTTTTTTCTATTAAATGAACGAACACTGTTTTTAAAGCGCGCCCAAGTTTTTTCATTTACTTTTTGAGGTACCTTGCCGGCGCTAAAAAACTGATCTCTTAGTTTTTCAATCGTTGTAATCTGTTCTTGTAAACCTTTGTGATTTGTCGCCGCCTTTGCTGTAATCGCATCAATAGCTTCAATAATTTCGTTCTTTTTAATTAAATTTGCTTCGTATGTTTTTTCTACTTCAGCATAATACTCTTGCCTTCTGTTGTGCAAGGCTTTTGTAGCATTACTAAAACGTTCCCAAATAATTTCTCGATTTTCTTTTCCAACAGGGCCAATATCTTCTTTCCATATTTTATGGAGTGTTTGTAACTCTTGGAAAGCGGCACCTAAGTCTTCTACTTTTTCTAGGGCTTCAGCTCTTTCTGCAATTTTTTCTTTTTCTTCTAAATTTCGTTTAAAATCTAAATCTCTAAGTTCTCTGTTTAAGTGTAAAAAATCGTAAAATATTTCGATATGATGGTGGTAGGTTCTCCAAACATCATTGTAATTATTTCTAGGAATTGGCCCTGCATGGCGCCAACTTTCCTGAAGTTCTTTGAAGGTTTTATAGGTGGTGTTTATATCTTCTTCAATAGATACTAATCCTTTAAGATCTTCAATAATTTGAAGTCTATTTTCTAAATTAGTTTTTAAAGTATTTTCAAGACTTTTATAATACTGATTTCTTTTTTCTCGATATTCAGAATACACTTCATTGTATTGCCTTTTGGTAACCGAATTGTATTTAAAGTCAATTTCATTGCCGCCACTTTCTATAAATTCTTCTTTTTTCTGGTCAATAAACTCTTGGAATTTTAAATCGAATTCATATTTAATGCCGTCTACATGCTTTTTTATGGCTTGTACTTTTTCATTTTTTACTAAACGTTGTAATTCACCTACCAAGTTTTCCATTGATAAAGCATGGTAATCTAATAAAGGAATAACATGACGTTGATGATTATCCGCATCCTCTGCATCTTCGGCATTAGCATCATCTATCTCATTAAGTAGATCATCATCTGGCTTTTCTGCTTTTTCTGGATGTTTTTCTTCTACCTTTTCTTTAGTTTCTGACTTTTCACTAGCATTTTCAACAGCAATAGCTTGTTTTGTAATGTCTTCATTGGTTGTCGTTTCTACTTCAATAGCTTCACTATCAACGATTTTTATATCGTCTGTTGCGGTATTTATTAAAGCATCATCGTTTGTTGCTAATTTTTGGTCATCACTACTCGCATTCTGTAGTTTGTCATCTTTCTCGTCCAACATATTTGTACGTATTTGGCAGTTCGCCTATTTCTAGGGTAAGATAGTAACAACCTCGTGAATAGCAAAAAAATAAAGCAAACTTATTTTTCAAAAGCAAAAAGAATTAAGAAACAAGAGAAAAAAATTAGAAGTATGAAATACAAAATTAGAAATACGAAGTTAGAAGTACGAAATTAGAAAAACGTACCTCCCTAATATTAGGTTGATCACTTAGAAATGGGAAAAAAAATATGAATAAAAAAATCTGAAAGTTGATTTCTTAAATGAAGTACTACCAGTAAAAAACAATCAAGTAAAAAAATTATTACATTGTTAGATTAAATAATTTTTTCACCCAAAGCCCAAAACCCAGCACCCAAAACCTAACTATTCCAAATCTCCCAAGCTTTTTCTGCTTGTAGTTCTAGCATTTTTTCTCCGTTTTTTACTTGAGCACCTTGAGCTTTACCTGCCAATAAAAAAGCCGTTTTTTCAGGATTATAAATTAAATCGAACAACACATGTTTACTGTTGATAAATTGATAAGGAAGATCTGGTTTGTTTTCAATTTCGGGAAATGTACCTAAAGGAGTGCAGTTTACAATAACAGTGTATTTTGTTAAAATTTCTTCGTTTAAGTCAAGATACCTAAACTGATTTTCTTTCGCGTTTCGTGACACAAAAGTATAGGCTATTCCTAGTAATTTAAATACATACGCCACTGCTTTTGACGCGCCTCCTGTTCCTAAAATTAAGGCATGTGTGTGGCTATTATCTAACAGCGGTTCTATAGATTTTTGAAATCCGTAATAGTCTGTATTGTAGCCTTTTAATCCTTTTTCAGTGAATTTAATAGTATTTACCGCGCCAATTTCTTTAGCAGTTGCATCTAATTCAACTAAAAAAGGGATAACAGCCTCTTTATAAGGAATAGTGACATTAAAGCCCTTTATGTTCTTGTTATTTTTTAAAATTTCGCTTAGTTCTGCGATATCTTGAAAGTCAAAATTCTCGTAGCTGTAATTATCTAAGCTTAAATCTTTGAATTTTTTTGTAAAGTGTACTCTGGAAAATGAATATTCAATATTCTTTCCGATTAAGCCAAATCTAACTATTTTATTTTCTTTTCCCATACCAATCTAAACCTAAAAGAATACCTGCTCCAAAAAACACAAAAAACACCGCCCACCAAGTTTCGGCCATTGAAAAATTGGGTAAATAGCGTTCATAATTAATTATTACTTCATTATTATTGGAGTCTAAAACTAAGCTTCCGTTTGCTGCAGTCTTAAAAATCGTTTTCTTCCAAGGCCAAACCACGCCCAATGATCCTGTAATGAAGCCTATAATTAATGCATTTGTAATATGTTTAAAGTGTTTTAGTAGATACGATAATACATGTGATAAGGTAACTAAACCCACCGCAGAGCCAGAGGTAAAAACCGCTAAAACCGTTAAAGCATTTAATCTTTTTGTGTTTTTTGTAAAGCTAAAATCTCCAGTAATTATTTCTGAGAAAGTGTCGTATAAAGCATTTACCGAATCGACTAAAAGTAATACATAGTTACCTAGAAGAATCAGAATAAATGAACCAGAAAGTCCGGGTAAGGTCATGCCTGACACACTAATAATACCACAAAAAAATATAAAAATTAAATTGGTGTTTTCTTTAGCAGGGTTTAAAAAACTGATGCCAATACCTAGTAGTAGTCCAATAATACCAGCCGTATAGGTTTTCTTATGCCAATGGTTAAAATCTTTCGCAATGTAATAAATAGAGCCCAAAATCATTCCGAAAAAGGCAGACCAAACAAAAAGTTCTTTTTCTTCTAAAAAGTAATCAAGTATTTTAGAAACACTAAAATAACTTACTAGCATTCCGAAAATTAACAAACTTAAAAATTGACCGTTTGTATAGCGATAAAAACTTTTTAATCTTCCGCTGACTAATAATTTAAAGGCTTTTAAATTTATCTTTTGCAGCGAATAAATAAATTCTTCGTAGAAACCACCAACATAGGCAACAATACCACCAGAAACGCCTGGTACTTTATTCGCAGCACCCATACACAAGCCTTTGATAATAAGCCAAAACTTATCTGTGGATGTTCTAGGTTCATACATAAGAAATAATACTTATTTTTTTGAAGCTGATTTTTCTAATATAAAAATAAGAGAAAAACCTACTAAAGCGAGTAAAATAGCAAATAATAACTGATTATCGCCTTCAAAAGCGAACGGAGAAACACTTTGTTCTCTTATCGTAATTATTTTATCGCCAAAAACCTTTGTTTCTAATATTTTTTTCCAAGGCCATATTTTGGGTAAAGAACCTAAAATAAAACCTGTTAATGTTGCTAGGGTAATATCTTTATAGCGCGTAAATAACCATTTTAAAACTTTGGCAAAACTTAGTAAGCCAAAGATAGCACCTAAGCCCACGGTGATAATTATTTTAAAATCCCACTCATGCACAGCATCGAGAATTACCTTGTAAGATCCTAAAAGCACTAAAATAAAAGCACCAGAAATTCCGGGTAAAATCATCGCGCAGATCGCCAAAGCTCCAGATAAGAATAGAAAAGGAAGACTGTCTGTATTTTCAGCCGGTGGTATAGTGGTGATGTAATAAGCAATACTCGTTCCACAAATAAACATGATAATCGCGGCTAAATTCCATTTTTCTAATGATTTGCCTACAAAAAAGATACTGGCTACTACTAATCCGAAAAAGAACGACCACAAGAGCACAGGTTTATTTTCTAGTAACCAACTAATTCCTTTTGCTAAAGAGAGCACACTAATGGCGATTCCTGAGAAAAGGGCTAATAAAAAGTTGCCATTTAATTGTTTCCAAAATGCTTTAAATCCTTCTTTTTTTAATGTTTTAAATAAAGATAAGTTGATATTATTTATAGACGTAATCAACTCTTCGTAAATACCAGATATAAAAGCAATTGTACCTCCAGATACTCCAGGAACCACATCTGCCGCGCCCATAGCAAGACCCTTTAAAGTAATAAAAAAATAGTGTAATAGACTTCTGTTTTCCATACAGGTAAAATTCTATAATCACATAAATAATAAAATCAACCGATTTTAAAATTTACTGATTCGTATTGTTTAATTAAAAGTATTGCTTAGTATTTCTGCGGGTAAAAATACTTTTTTTATTTAGAAGTCTTTTTATATTCTTCAAATATCATTTTCATCCATTCCGTTTCGCAAAATATTGGATAGGCGATTTTAAAATCAGGAAGTCCGTCAGCATCTAAAATAATTGCTTCTGCTAACAATATTTTAGCTCTTTCTGAATTATGCACTAAGCTATATAAGCCTGATAATTGATATAATATTGTCGCTTCATCGGTATGGAAAATTCTTGCTTGTAGTAAAATTTCTATAGCTGCATGATACTCTTTATTTTCAATATTTAAATCAGCCCAAAGTAACCAAGTATCTAAATCATAATTACCGAATTCAACAGCTTGCTTAAAAGCATATTCGGCTTCTTCTTTTTTATGTAATTCAAGATTTATCTTACCGCTTTTTTTCCAATATTGTGGATTTTCTTCATCAATAGTTAGTGCCTTTTTGATATAGTGTTCGGCTTTTTTAAAATTACCCAATCGAAAATATAAATCAGTTATGGCCAACCAACCTTTGTCTAATTGTGGGTCTTCATGCACAGTCTGATAAAAGAATTTTTTAGCAATTTCAGTATTTCCTAATTTCTCGTGGCATTTTCCTATTCTTAAGTACGCGTGCGACGTAGGGTCTTCAATACTGATCGTAGTCTCGTAATTTTCAATAGCCTCGTTAAATTTTCCTTGTTTTTCAAGCACTTTTCCTTTTTCAAAATAAGCACCTAAAAAAGTGTCATCAGAAATAATGGCAAAATCATACGCTGTTAAAGCTTCTTTGTACATTTTTTTATAATAGTACTGTTTGCCTAATTGATGCCAAGCAACCTCACAGTAAGGATTCTCTTCTAAATAATCGTTTAAATATAGTATGGCACCATCATGGTCTTCTAAAAATTCAAAGCAATAGACCACATTGTATAGCGAAGCGTAATCTTCATCGTCAAAATCGACACATTTCATGAAGCTTTTTTTAGCCATTTCAAAATCGTCCATAAATAAATACTCCATGCCTAATAGCGAATAAATATCAAAGGCATCGTCTGTAAGATCTAAAGCTTTTTCTAATAATTTTACGGCTTCGGGGTGATTATTTTTTTTTGAAAATATATTTGCTCTCTGAATATAGATTTCTTCGTTAGAATTATCTATTATTTGTAGTTCATCTAATAAGTTTTGCGCAGCTTCTAATTTGTCTTCAAACACCAAAACCTCAACATGCAGTAATTTAAGTTCTATAGCATTAGGATGCTGTTGTAATCCTATTTTTATAGCTTTTTTGGCCAAAGAAATCTTACCATTGTTTAAATAATGGTGAATAATGTCTTCAAAATCTTCTGAATCAAAGAAATAGACATCATCTGTCTTTAACATCGATTCGAATTTGGTTATAGGTTGGCTAGGTCTTTCTTCTGCATCTAGTGCCATAGGCCTTCGTTTTTCAATTCTTTTAAAAATACCATTTTGAAGTGGGCTATCATCCTAGATGTAAGCTATATTATTAACAAATTAGTTAACAAATTAGTATTGGTGTTGGTCTAAAATACTTATTATTTGTTCGCAACCAGCCTTAATCTCCTGATTAGAAATGGTTAATGGAGGAGAAATTCGTACTGCCCTAGGCTCAAAAAGCAACCAAAAAAGAATCAGATTTTGTTTTGCAGCGGTTAAAACCAAATAGTCAGTAAGTTCTTTATTTTCCATTATAAGCGCTAGCATAAGTCCCTTACCTCTAATTTCTTTAATGTATTTATGTTTTAAGTAGGCTCTAAATAAGAGTTCTTTTTCTAAAGTTTCAGCAATTAAAGTAGTTTCTGTAATTTCTTTTAAAGTTGCCAAACTCGCAGCGGCAATAACGGGGTTACCTCCAAAAGTGGTAATATGGCCTAATTTTGGACTCTCTTGTAGGTTTTGCATTAAAGTTTTTGAAGCTACAAAGGCACCTGCTGGTAAACCACCTGCCATTCCTTTACCAATCACTAAAATATCAGGAATACAGTTATAATGTTCAAAGGCAAAAAGTTTTCCTGTTCTGCCAAAACCAGGTTGAATTTCGTCTAAAATTAGTAAAGCGCCAACGGCATCGCATCGCTTTCTTATTTTAGTCAGATAGCCATTTTTAGGTTCAATAAAACCAGCACCACCTTGTATTGTTTCTAAAAGTACACCTGCCGTTTTTTCGGTTATTTTAGCAATATCGTCTTCATTATTAAAGCTTATAAAGCGAACATCAGGAACCAATGGTCTAAATACAGATTTGCGTTCCTCAAAGCCCATAACGCTTAAACTACCCATGGTATTTCCATGATAAGCATGGTTGGCGGCAATTAACTCGGTTCTTCCTGTTGCTCTGCGTGCTAATTTTAAGGCACCTTCAATAGCTTCGGTTCCTGAATTTACTAAATACGTAGTTTGTAGACTCTCGGGAAGATGTGATGCTAAAAGTTTGGTGTAATCAACAGCGGGTTTTTGAATATATTCTCCATAAACCATCACATGTGCATAAGAATCTACCTGATCTTTTATTGCTTGGCTAACCTTTGGATGGCAATGTCCTAAACTACAAGCCGATACACCTGCAACAAAATCTAAATGTGCATTACCCTGAGTATCATAAATATAACTTCCTTTAGCATGGGATACTTCCAAAGCTAAAGGGTAAGGCGTTGTTTGCGCTTGGTGTTTATAAAAGTCAGTTTTCATGCTATTCGTTCGACTCTTTTAATGTAGTGTTTGGTTCTGCTTGTTCTTTTGTTGATGTTATTTTTTTTACTGGTTTCACTATTTTTTGATTTACGGGGTCAGAAATGTTTTTACTCCGTTCTGCTTCTTCAGCATCAATATCTATTGGGTTTTCTATGCCTCGAATGACAACTAACTCGATATTATTATCATCGTCATCAAAAATATCGTCTTTTGTTAAAATACGTTCTTCTCCACGCCAAACCATACCTTTTAAAATTCGAAGTTCTATCTCTAAATTCGATTCCGTAAAAATGGTTCCGTCTGGTTCTGTAAAAAAAGTTAAATCTTCCACATCGTTATTAGCAAATGTAATATTGATTTTACTACACAATGTTTTATTGATACCGATAAGCTCTTGGTCGTCATTATACATCCAATACACTACTTCGGTATTGCTAATTAAATCGACTTCCTTGAGTTCATTTTCTAGGAATTTACCAAATAAATTAATCCCTTTTGCTTGGTTGTAACCTGTTTTTCCAACGGTATCGAGCGATACAATAAAGGCATTTTTGAGTACTTTGAGCGAATCTAATTTTTCGGTTTCTATATTGGATAATAAATGGATAGTGTCTCCTGTCATTTGGTTTTCACCGTTCCAAATGATAGGGTAGAACTTCGGCCAATCTTTTTCTTTAGTGGTGATAGGTATTTTTTTTGCTAACAATTTAGTCAATCCTGTAGCTTGGTCGATGTGAATAGAATCTGCTTTTCCGCTCAAATCGGTTTTATAAAATTTTGCATTTCTGAAAGCGCGAACAATTCTTTTATCAGGAATCCCTGTAATCATTAGCGTATCTCCATGCATATACAATGAATCTTTTTCTACCAAACTTACAGCAACAGCTCTTCTGGTTGCAAAAACGGAATCTTGGGCTTTAAAGACTTCTGCGTAATGAGCTCTTAAAATACCTTTGTTTATAGTGTCGGTAATTTTAATATTATTAGTAGCTGAAGCAAACTCTTTTGCTTTATTAAAATAGACACTATCGCCAACAATAATACGGTTGTTATAATCTATTCTCGTATTTTTTATGCCGTAACCACTTTCTATTTTAGTGTCATAAAAGCCACGTTCACAATAAATTTTATAGGTTTCACCAGTAACTGTTGATGGCCCATACATGTACGCATTTTTTGAAGATGTGTAATAATCTAATTGCTTTGAATCTAACACATATTCAGGATTGTCTATATGAACACTATCTAAAAATTGATATTTTTTAGTTTCCATATAATACCGACCAATTTGGCTTGTTAAGGTATTTAAAGAATCTATTACAGTACCAAAATCTTTATAATAAGCTTCTTGATTTTCACGATCAAAACGTAAGGTGTCAGTTTCTAGTCGCATGCCAGGATTTTGTTCTAAAATAACACTTTGCCATGCTTTGGCAAGTTTGGTATTCCCATCATAATCCATTTTGCCGCTGGTCATTTGTATGGAATCGCCTTGTTGTAAACGGATATTACCCACCGCTTTTAAACGGTTTTCTTTCTGATAAAAAATAGCATAATCGCACCACAAATCGGCACCTTGGTGTTCAAATTGTACTTGCCTTTCATCTTTACTAAAAATAGAAGCCCCTGGTGCTTTAGCTTCATCTTTGCTAAAAGTACCTCCGTAAATGATATTTATTTGTTTGCCTTCAGTAGGTTCAACTTGACTGAAACCAAGATGTATTAGACATACCGCAAACAAAAAAAAGCGAATTTTTTGCACTTAATTTATTTTTGCTCAAAAATAGCGAATTTTCAAGCAGTCAAAAGCGGATTGGGATAATTTTAGTATAATCATCGTTATAAATACATTTAGTTTAAGCGCTGTGTATACTTTTTGAAATAATACAAACGTTATGTATCTCTTAGGGTACTATTTTTAGAATTAAATAAATTGCCTAATTATTAGATAATATGCTTATGAATAACAATCCATTATTTTTTTCGATACTATTTTTAGTGCTAGGATCTGGAATATTATATTCCCAAAAAACTTCAGGAACTTTAGTCTTTAAAGATGGAAGTATTAAAAAGGGCTTTGTGCAATTAGCCAGTTCAGAACGAGTAAAATTCAAAGTCAATAAAAAAGATAAGGCTATAAAATATGAATTTACTGATTTAGAATATGCTGAAATTAGTATTAATGATGAAGTTTCTAGGTATAAACTAGTTTCCATTTTAGACAAAGATTTGCCCATAGTTTTAAAAGAAATTGTTAGCGGAAAAGTATCGCTTTTTAATCTCAACACTCAAGGGTATTCCCCAGGTGTTCCTATGGGAGGTGGCATGGCTGGTGCACCAATGTATCCTATGGGTACTAACTATTCAATTAAAAATTTATATGTTTTAAAACAAGGTGAAGCTAAAGCAACACATTTAGGTTCTAATCAATTATTCTCTAAAAATTTTAAGCAAGCAGCTTCGGATTATTTCAAAGATTGCGAAAATTTGGTCGCTAAAATTCAAAATAGAGATTTTAAGAAAAAAGAAATTAAAGCTATTGTTGAATATTATAATAGTCAATGTGAATAATTATCGTAACAAAAAAAGCCACTCGAAAGTGGCTTTTTTAATGTATTAAGACGTTTTAAAGATTATCTGTAAATCGTCTGTTTTCTATCAGGCCCAACAGATACTATTTTAATTGGCACTTCTAATTCTTTTTCAAGAAAATCTATATAGGTATTAAGCGCTGCGGGTAATTGACTTGCAGTACTCATTTTAGTTAAATCTTCAGCCCAACCATCCATTTCTGTATAGATTGGAGTTACACTTTCTGGTTCAATATTGTATGGAAAATGTGTAATTGTTTCTCCTTTGTAGTTGTAAGCGGTGCATACTTTCAGTTTTTTAAAGCCACTCAATACATCGCCTTTCATCATCATTAGTTCCGTAACCCCGTTAATTTGTACAGCATATTTTAAGGCAACTAAATCTAACCAACCACAACGTCTTGCTCTACCAGTTGTAGCACCAAATTCGTTACCCACACGACCCATAATTTCTCCATCAGCATCAAAAAGTTCTGTTGGGAATGGGCCACTCCCTACTCTGGTAGTATAGGCCTTAAAAATACCTTTTACCTCGCCAATTTGGTTCGGTGCAACACCTAAACCAGTACAAGCACCAGCGGCTGTTGTGTTTGACGAAGTTACAAAAGGGTAAGTCCCAAAATCAATATCTAATAAAGAACCTTGAGCACCTTCTGCCAATATTTTTTTACCTTCTTTTTGTGCTTTGAATAGATACTCTTCGCTATCTATAAAAGTAAGTTCTTTTAATTTTTCAACGGCTTTAAAAAAATCAGCTTCTAATTCTTGCAAATCATATTGAATATCTACATCATAAAAACCAATCATAGCTTCATGCTTATCGGCTAAGTTGCGGTATTTTTCTTTCCAATCGCTAAATTCTAAATCACCCACACGCATTCCGTTTCTTCCGGTTTTGTCCATGTATGTTGGGCCAATACCTTTTAATGTAGAACCAATTTTTGCTTTACCCTTGGCAGCTTCTGAGGCGGCATCCAGTAAGCGGTGTGTTGGTAAAATTAAGTGTGCTTTTCTAGAGATTAATAAGATAGATTTTATATCTAAATTAAATTTATGTAGATTGTCTAATTCTTTTTGAAAAATAACAGGATCAATAACAACGCCATTGCCTACAATATTAATGGCACCCTTATGAAAAATACCAGACGGAATGGTGTGTAAAACATGTTTTATACCATCAAATTCTAAAGTATGACCAGCATTTGGGCCACCTTGAAAACGGGCGATAATATCATAATTTTTGGTTAATACATCAACAATTTTTCCTTTTCCTTCGTCTCCCCATTGAAGCCCAAGTAGTAAATCTACTGCCATTCTTGTAATTTGCTTAGTTGTTGTTAATTTCTTCTTTGTTCTCGTCTTTATTTTTTGTTCCATAGAAGTAGAGCGAGTGGTTGCTGATGGTAATGTCAAAAACCTCTTCTATGGTCTTTTTTATAGATTGTATTCTAGGGTCACAAAACTCAATAACTTCTCCCGTATCGGTTAAAATTACATGATCGTGTTGCCTGTCAAAATAAGATTTTTCGTATTGTGCTTGGTTTTTGCCAAACTGATGTTTTCGTACTAATTTACAATCTAATAAAAGCTCAATAGTATTATAAAGTGTTGCTCTACTTACCCTGTAGTTTTTGTTTTTCATTTTAATGTAGAGGCTTTCTATATCAAAATGATCTTCGTTATTGTAAATTTCTTGAAGTATAGCGTAGCGTTCGGGCGTTTTTCTGTGTCCGTTTTCTTCTAAAAAAGTAGTGAAGACATTTTTTACGATGTCTTGGTTTTTATTGTTATTCATGATAACTTTTGCAACAATCGAAGTGCAAATGTACAGCTAAAATTTATATTCTGCTGACTTTGTCTATCCCATTGATACTCTTTAAATTGTTAATAACTTTTTTTAGTATCTCGTTATTTTTTACGACAACAGTTATTTTTCCTTTGAAAGTACCTCCATCTGTACTAAAATTAAGACTTCGCATGTTTACGTGCATATTCCCCGAAATAACTTCGGTTATTTTGCTTACCAAACCCAAATTGTCAATACCCGTTAAATTTATTTCAGAAGTAAATTCTTGTTGGCTAGAGTCTATCCATTTAGCAGACATAATTCTGTAAGCGTAATTAGACTGCAATGAAATGGCATTAGGGCAATTTTTTGAGTGCACCTTAATACCTTCATTAATACTAACAAATCCAAAAACGTCATCACCAGGTATAGGGTTACAACAAGGCGATAGTTTATAAGGTAATTTCTCTTCTTCGTTTCCAAAAACTAAAACATCGTATTTTGATGTAATTTCTTCTTTATCAATATCTCCAGAAGGTTGTTGTCTTTGAATTTTATTTTTAAAAAAGCTGATAAACGCATTACTATAGGATGCGGCAAAATCTTTTATTTTTTGATTATCAATGGTGCCTATTCCTACCCTGTAAAACAAATCTAGACTTGTTTTTAACTTAAAGTAAGAAACCATTTTGTTGATGGTATCTTCACTGAAGTTTATTTTTTGAGAGCGTAGTTTTCGTCTTAAAATTTCTTTTCCTTCTAGTGCAACACTCTTTTTTTCTTCTCTTAAAACCGATTTTATTTTAGCTCTCGCTCTTGCTGTCGTGGCATAATCTAACCAACTTTGGTTAGGTTGTGCGCTCTCAGAGGTGATAATTTCTACCTGATCGCCACTATGTAGGGTAGTATTTAAAGGTACTAGTTTTCCGTTTACTTTTGCGCCTCGGGTATGCATGCCCACTTCGGTGTGTATGTTGAAGGCAAAATCTAATGGGGTTGAGTTTTTTGGTAATGATTTTAACTCACCCTGTGGCGTAAAAACAAATATTTCTTTCGCGTATAAATTTAATTTAAACTCCTCAACGAAATCTACCGCATTGGTATTGGCATTTTCTAAAGCTTCTTGTAATTTATTAAGCCACTCTTCAATTCCAATTTCTTTTTGATTGCCATGTTTGTATTTGTAATGTGCCGCATAGCCTTTTTCAGCAATTTCGTGCATGCGTTCGCTACGAATCTGTACTTCTACCCATTTCCCTAAAGGGCCCATTACCGTAATATGTAAAGCTTCGTAGCCCGTAGATTTTGGGGAAGATATCCAATCTCTTAAACGAACAGGATTAGGCGTAAAATGGTCTGTTACAATAGAATAAATTTTCCAAGCTAAGAATTTTTCATTCGGTTTATCAGACTTGTAGATCACTCGGAGCGCAAATTTGTCGTAAATTTCATCAAAAGTCACATTTTGAGTCACCATTTTTCTTCGGATAGAATAAATAGACTTCATTCTACCTTTGATTATATAATTTAGATTCTCTTTGTCAAGAGAATCGCTTATAACGGCTGAGAAATCTTCAATATATTTTTTTTGTTCTTCTTTAGTTTCTTCAATTTTACCCAGAATATCATTATAAACTTCTGGTTCTGTGTATTTTAAACTTAAATCTTCTAATTCTGTTTTAATATTATACAAGCCAATTCTGTGCGCGAGCGGTGCATAAATATATAAAGTTTCCGAAGCTATTTTTACTTGTTTATGCTCTGGCATAGAATCCATAGTGAGCATGTTGTGATACCTATCTGCTATTTTTATGATGATAACTCGAATGTCATCATTCAAGGTCAACAACATTTTTCTAAAATTCTCAGCCTGCTGCGATATGTTCATATCTTTTTTCAGGTGAGAAATTTTTGTAAGACCGTCAACAATTTTTGCAACGGAAGATCCAAACATTCTATCAATATCATCAAGGGTGTATTCAGTATCTTCCACCACATCGTGTAGTAGGGCAGAGGCAATAGAAACTGCATCTAAGCCTATTTCTGAGGCTACAATTTTGGCTACTGCTATGGGATGAAATATATAGGCTTCGCCAGATTTCCTTCTTTGATCTTTATGAGCGTCAACAGCCACATCAAAAGCAGTCCGAATTAATTTTTTATCCTCGTCAGTAAGTGTTTGATAACTGATACGCAATAGTTCTTTATATTGCTTAGCAATTTGTTTGTTTTCTTTTTCTATAGCTTCCTCGGTCATCATATAATCTAAATGATATAATTTTACTAAACTACAAAAATTATGCCTTTAAATTCTTAATTCTTTGTAGTAAAGTTGGATGCGAATAATGCATAAAAACATATGCAGGATGCGGGGTAAGATTACTCAGACTATTTTTTGATAATTTTTTGAGTGATGATATTAACGGAGCGGCAGCAAAGGTGTATTTTGCATAATCATCCGCTTCATATTCGAACTTACGAGACATGTAATTCATGATTAGTCCTGTAATTTCAGAAATAGGGCTATAAAGAATGCCAAACCCTACCAAAGCGGCATGAAAACTTGGTATGCTAACACCTATGGCTAAAGAAACTTGTGGTGTGTTTATGAAAAGTGACAAAATAAAAAGGGTAAATCCTGTTAATAAAATAGAAGTAAATAAATTAAAAATAATATGTTTTCGTTTGTAATGACCAACTTCATGGGCTAAAACTGCAACTACTTCGTCTTCAGTTAAATCGTTGACTAAAGTATCGTAAAGTGTTATTCTTTTTTCTTTTCCAAAGCCAGAAAAGTAGGCGTTAGCTTTTGTAGAACGTTTAGAACCGTCAATAATAAAAATATTTCGCAGCTCAAACCCTACAGAGACCGCATACTGTTCTATTTTACTTTTTAAAGATCCGTCCTCAAGAGGGGTTTGTTTATTGAATAAGGGCACAATTAATTTACTGTAAAACAGATTCATGATTAAGGTAAAAATAGTAATAACGATCCATGCATAAATCCAAAAATTAGTACCTGCCCAATCAAAAAACCAAAGAATTAAGGCTAAAATAACACCTCCTAAAAGTGCTGTCATTAGCCAACCTTTTAGTTTGTCGAGTACAAACAGTTTTTTAGTGGTTTTATTAAAACCAAATTTTTCTTCAATCACAAAGGTTGCGTAGTAAGAAAATGGTGTGGTAACAATATCGCTTCCGATCATGATTATACCAAAAAATACCAAAGCGATGATAATCGGATGCTCCGAGAAACTGCGCGCTAAGCTATCTATCCATTCAAAACCTCCAAAAATTAAAAACGAGAATGTAAGTAAAAACGAGAACGTAGAGGTTAATAAGCCGAAGTTGTAATTTGTTTGTTTGTAGGCTTGCGATTTTGCGTATTCTTCTTTATCATAAACATCGCCCAATTCTTTAGGAATTTCTTCTTTGTAGCGCTTTGAATTGATGAAGTCTAAATACGTTTCTACAATAAATTGAAGTGTAATAATGGTTAATATGATATAAAATAAAATTTCGGTATTCATTGTTGTTTAGTTTAAAAGTCTAAAGTATTAAGTATTAAGATGAAAAATACGAATTACGAAATTAGAAATACGAAAGTAGTTTAGAAAATTATATTAAGTACAAAGTCGAATGTCAAAGGTCAAAAATTTAGAACTACCCACTGCCCACTAGCGACTACCCTCTATTCCGCGCTGTCTTTTTGCTTCAAATATCAGAATTGCTGCCGAGACCGATACGTTCATCGAATCTATTTCGCCTTCCATAGGGATAATGATGTTTTGCGTGCTATTTTCAAGCCATTCTTGTGGCAAGCCAGTCGCTTCGGTGCCTACAACAATGGCGCTGGGGTTATTATAATCTATTTTTGTGTAGTTTTCTGATGCGGTGAGTGCAGCACAATAAATAGCAATTTTACGCTCTTTTAAAAAAGCAAGAACTTCTTCTGTAGTACCAATACCGATATTATTGGTAAAAACGCAACCGATGCTCGATCGGATAATATTTGGGTTGTATATATCGCCTTTTGGGTTCGCTATAATCACCGCATCTAAATTTGCAGCATCAGCAGTGCGTAATAAAGCGCCAAGATTACCTGGTTTTTCTGTGGTATCAGCTACTAAAATTAAGGGATTTTTATTTTTAAATTTTAAGTCAGATAATGCGTGCGATTTACTTTTGACTAGCGCAATAATCCCTTCAGTCGTTTCGCGATAAGCCATTTTTTGATAAACATCTTTAGACACTTTTATAAGTTCTATGTTTGATTTTTTACTGTCAATAATTTTTTCTAATTGATTAATTGGAATAATAGCTTCATTAAAAAAAATAGTTTTAATTTCATAATTGCCTTTTACAGCCAATTGAAATTCGCGCAGACCTTCTAAAACAAATTCTCCTGTTTTTTTGCGTTCACGAGATTTCTCCTTTAATACTAAAACCTTTTTAACTAATGGGTTTTGTACGCTGCTTATTTCTTTATAACGATTCATACTTTAAATAATGATTACAACACTAAACTTCACCAATAAAAAATATTTATGTGTTCAAATTATGAGCTGCATCCTTGAAAGTCAAAAGTATAACAAAATCTACAGAAAGTCTCTCTTAAACATTTGGCAATTTTGGGTTTTTAATACCATCCATTATTCTTAACTTTCTCGAATAAATAATAAAATCTTGGCAATAGCTGAGTAAAAAGTAAAGAAGCTCCTTTTTTTAAGAAATTTAAAAGGTCTCAATAGAATAAATAGTATTTAAAAAATGATTTTAGCAGATAAATTATGCGGCTTAGTGCTTTCTGGCGGTAAAAGTACTAGAATGGGAAAAGATAAGGGTTTAATTAGCTATCACGGTAAACCACAGCGCGAACATATTTACCATTTATTGAGTGAAGTGTGTGATGAAACTTTTTTAAGTATTCGACAAAATCAATTAACCAAAGTTCCTGAAAATTATAAAATTATAATCGATGAAGACGAGTTTAAAGGGCCTTTTAATGGTATACTTTCTGCGCATAAAAAATACCCAAAAGTAGCTTGGTTAGTCTTAGCTTGTGATTTGCCCTTGATAACAAAAGAGTCTTTGCAAGAATTAATTTCGCAAAGAAACCAGAATACATTAGCGACAGCTTTTGCTTTAAAAGAAAGTCCGCTACCCGAACCTTTGGTCGCAATTTGGGAAGCTAGTGGATTATCGCAAGCTTTGAATTTTATGAACAGCGCAAAAGGTACTTGTCCACGTAAATTTTTAATTGAAAATGAAGTACAATTGGTTTTTCCAAAAGATGAAAAGGTACTTTTAAATGCTAATTTAGAATCGGAATATGAAGAAGCTTTAAAAATAGTAGCTAATAATGACTAATAATCGGTATTCAAGACAAACGCAACTTTCCCAATTTGGCGAAAAGGCACAAGAAAAGCTTTCTAATACTAAAGTATTGGTGGTTGGCGCTGGTGGACTAGGAATTCCGGTGCTTACCTATTTAAATGCTATGGGCGTTGGCACTCTTGGTATTATAGATAATGATGTGGTTAGTTTAACTAATTTACAGAGACAAGTCGCGTATCGAGAAGCCGATATAGGAAAATCAAAAGTAATAGTTTTAAGCGATGTTTTAAAAGCACAAAATTCTGAAACGACTATTGCTATTTATAATGAATTATTAACTACGGCTAACGCATTAGAATTGATTTCTTTGTATGATGTTGTGGTTGATGCATCAGATAATTTCGCGACTCGTTATTTAGTAAATGACGCTTGTGTGCTAGTAAATAAACCTTTTGTTTACGGTGCTTTACATGGTTTTGAAGGTCAAGTAAGTGCTTTTAATTATAACAATGGGCCAACATACCGTTGTTTGTTTCCTGAAGTTCCAAAAGCTGACAGCGTACCTAATTGCGATGAAAATGGCGTTCTAGGAGTGCTACCAGGAATTATTGGGAACTTACAAGCCTTAGAAGTCGTTAAAGTCATCACAGGAGTAGGGGAAGCACTCTCTGGAAAATTATTACTTTTTGATGGTTTAACACAAAACTACCGGAAAATCAGCTTTAAAAAAGTGATGGATAACCTAAAAATAAGTCAACTAAAACAACATTATGGTTTCGAATGTGCATCTAGCTTTTCAAGCATCGATACGAGTAGTTTTAAAGCTATTTTGAGCAAAAAATCGATTCAAATACTAGATGTGCGAACCGTAGAAGAATTTAACGAATTTCATTTTAAAAATACGATTCATATTCCACTATCAGATTTAGAAAATAACCTGAATGAATTAGTGCTAAGTAAAGAAATATATGTGCTTTGTGCTTCAGGAAAAAGAAGTCAACAAGCAATTTTATTGTTACAAAAGCATTATCCCAATACAAATTTTATCAATGTATTAGGAGGAATTCAAAATGTAGGAAGTTATGTTACTGAGCACTGAAAACCTACTACTGCTATGTTTGGGTTTTTTTATTGTAGCTACACTGTATTCTTCTGTAGGCTTTGGTGGGGGCTCTAGTTATTTGGCTTTATTGACCTTGTTTTTTGTCAGTTTTTTTGCCATTCGCTCCATTGCTTTAGTCTGTAATTTGGTGGTTGTAAGCACCAGTACTTATTTATATTTTAAGCACGGTCATGCGAAACTAAAAGACTTTCTTCCATTTTTAGTCACCAGTATACCTTTAGCCTATTTAGGCGCATCCTTTAAATTAAGTGAAAAAGTCTTTTTTATTATTCTAGGTTTGTCTTTGATCATTTCGGCATTGACCTTGGCTTGGCAAACTTATACAAAGGCGACGGCAGAAAGAATAAAAAACTATCCATCTTATTTTAGCTTTACTATAGGTGGAATTATTGGATTATTATCAGGATTAGTGGGTATTGGAGGTGGTATTTTTTTAGCACCGATTTTGAATCATTTTAAATGGAGTACCCCCATAAAAATAGCCGCATTGGCAAGTTTTTTTATTTTAGTAAATTCGGTTTCTGGATTGGTGGGCTTATTTAATGCAGGCACTTTAGTTTTACCTTGGAAAGAAGCGCTAATTTTAATAATTGTGGTTTTTTTAGGCGGACAACTAGGTATTAGAATCAGTTTAAAAAAATTAACACCAAACGGAATTAAGCGAGTAACGGCACTATTAGTTTTGGTCGTAGGTTTAAGAGTATTATTAAAAAACGGATTAGAAATATTATGATAACATACGAAGAAGCTTTTAGGAGGGTGATGCTTTATGATAAAGATTATGGTACAGAAACGGTACCATTATTAAAAAGTAATTTTAGAATTCTAGCAGAAACTATTCATGCAGATCGAGATTTTCCTCCGTTTAATCGGGCAACTAAAGATGGGATAGCCATAAATTTTGCTACTTTCGAAAATGGGACTTCTACTTTTAAAATTGAAGCTACCGTAAATGCAGGGATGCCACAGCAAGAACTTAAGGATGCTAATTGTTGTATAGAAATAATGACAGGAGCGGTATTACCTAAAAATGCCGATACTATTATCATGTATGAAGATTTAGACATAAAAGACGGTATCGCTACACTTTTAAGTACACCAAAAGAAGGTCAAAATATTCATCAACAAGGGGCTGATAAATTAAAAGGTGCTGCGCTCCTAGAAAAAGGAGTTAAAATAACGCCAGCAGAAATTGGTATTTTGGCCTCTGTAGGAAAGAAGAAAGTACTGGTTGCTAAACTGCCAAAGGTAGTGGTGATTTCTACAGGAAATGAACTAGTATCAGTTTCAGAAACTCCAAAGCCACATCAGATTAGAACTTCGAATGTAATTTCATTACAAGCAGCTTTAAGTGCAGAGCAAATAATAGCGAAGCATATCCATATTTCTGACAGTAAAAGAGCCATAACAAAAAATGTAAAAAAAGCATTAAAACAAAATGATGTTTTATTGCTTAGTGGTGGGGTCTCAAAAGGAAAATTCGATTTTATACCAGAAGTGATGGACGATTTAGGCGTAGAGAAAGTTTTTCATAAAGTATTACAGCGTCCAGGAAAACCTTTTTGGTTTGGGATTCATGATAAACTACAAACTTTAGTTTTTTCTTTTCCTGGAAACCCCGTTTCTACTTTTATAAATTACTATGCGTATTTTATTCCATGGTTTAAAAGTTCAGTTGGCGTAGGGTATAGCGATCAGTTTGTGAAACTAGATGAGTCTGTAGCCAATACCACAGGAATGACGCTGTTTAATCTTGTAAAAACCTATTGGAAAAATGGTTCGTTGTTTGTTTCAATACTTAAAAATAACGGATCAGGTGATTTAACCAGCCTATCAGAAGCTGACGGGTTTATTTGTTTGCCACACAAAGAAACGGATTATGAAAAAGGTGAGTTAGTTGTTTTTGTGGGGACGAAATAAAAAAAAGCACCAATGAAAAAATTGATGCTTTTAGTTAGTAACTATTATTATTATTAGGATTTATTCTCCTTCATATTTCCCCATATACCGTTTCCAAAGCTCTGTTTGGTGCGTTTCTAAAGAAATGGATCTGCCATCAATATAGGCATGAGTTAAAATGTTGGTGCGCATATCTAAAGCATCGCCTTCGGATATAAATAAGGTAGCACTTTTGCCCATTTCTAAAGTGCCGTAATCAGCATCAATTCCTAAAATTTTAGCATTGTTACCCGTAATCATTTGTAAGGCTACTTCTTTATCTAAGCCTTGCCCTACTACCTGACCCGCATAAAAAGGTAAGTTTCTAGTCTGAAAATTCGCTTTATCCGCATTTTGCATGCCCACTAAAAGTCCAGCATCGATTAATAATTTAGGATTTTTATAGGGTAAATCATAATCATCGTCTTCATGCTCAGGAATGGTATGTGTAAAGTTGGCTAATACTGGAATATTATGTTCTTTTAAGAAATCGGTAATTTTATATGCTTCATAACCTCCAACGAGTACTATATCTTTAATATTATGTGCTTTGGCTAAAGTGATAGCATCTATAATTTCACGTTCACCATCCGTGTAAATGTAAAGTTTTTTAGACCCATCAAACAAACCTTGCATAGCTTTGAAGGCTAAATTTTCTTCTTTTGAAGCCGCTTTTCCATACGCAGCTGCATTTTTGATGAATAAACTAATTTCATCTTGCTCTTCTTTGTACTTGTCATTAGGTTTAAAGCCGCGTTCTTCACCAGCCCACCAACGCCCTTGTCTAAATGCGCTTGGCCAATTCATATGAATAGCATCATCAACTTTTAAAGCGGCATCTTCCCAATTCCAAGCATCGAACTGTACAATAGATGAGGTACCAGAAATACGACCGCCTTGTGGTGTTATTTGTCCAATTAAAATGCCATTAGGGCGCATACTTTCTATTACTTTAGATTCTGCATTATAGGCAATTAAACTTCGAACATGAGGTATCATTTCTCCAATTTCATCTTCATCTACACTGGCGCGTACCGCATCTACTTCTACCAAACCTAAAGATTTTGCAGGAGCAATAAAGCCTGGATAAATATGTTTTCCTGACGCATTAATTACGTTACCACTGCGGGCAATTTTAGCATTCGCACTACCGATGAAGGTAATTTTGCCGTTTTCAAACATTAGAAGGGCATTTTCTATGACCTGCCCGTTTCCTAAATGCGCAGTAGCGCCTTCAATACTAACGGCTTCTTTCTGAATTGGCGCTGGCGTTTGTTGGGCAAAAACGATGCTCGCACTACAAAACAATAGCAATGTATATAAGTATTTTTTCATTTTTTATGGCTTTTTAATTAGCTATATGCTTTAGGCTGTATGCCGTAAGCTATTTTATAAATTCTCTATTCTCTATTCTTTTCTCTTTTTTGTAACCACTCTTGCACTGAGCGGAGTAGAAGTGAACTACTAGTCACTAACTCCTAACTACTAATTACTATAGGTATTACTATCACAATGAAACTCTTCCTTATCTTTTTTCATTGGTTTTTGAGTCGGTTTTCCGCCTTCTTTTTCCGTCAACATCATGTTAATTAAGGTGTTGCGTTCATTAATAATGGCTTCTCTTTTTATTTTATCTTTATCCATATCAAAATAAACAGCACCATCAATCATTGTTTTTTCTGCATTAGCATAAATTGATAAAGGGTGGTCTGACCAAAGTACTAAATCAGCATCTTTACCTTCTTTTACGCTACCAGTTCTATCATCAATATGTAATAATTTAGCAGGATTCAAAGTCACCATTTTCCAAGCTTCTTCCTCAGAAACTCCTCCATATTTTACAATTTTTCCAGCTTCTTGGTTTAGTCTTCTAGACATTTCGCGATCATCACTATTAATAGCTACCGTAACTCCTTGACTGTGCATAATGGCAGCATTGTAAGGTATGGCATCATTTACTTCGTATTTGTAAGCCCACCAATCGCTAAACGTTGAACCGCCAACACCGTGCTCCGCCATTTTATCAGCTACTTTGTACCCTTCTAAAATATGGGTAAAAGTGTTTACTTTAAAGTTAAAATCATCGGCAACTTTCATGAGCATATTAATTTCGCTTTGCACATAAGAGTGGCAGCTGATATAACGCTCTCCATTTAAAATTTCTGCCAATACTTCCATTTCTTGATCATAACGGAATGGTTTTCCACTTTTCTTTACTAAGTCGTATTCTTTGGCTCTTTGAAAGTAGTTGATAAATACTTGTTCTACACCCATTCTAGTCTGTGGAAAACGACTAAAACTACCCCAGTTCGATTGTTTTACGTTTTCACCGAGTGCAAATTTTATAAATTTAGGAGAGTTGTTGTAAATCATTTTATCTGCGGTTTCACCCCATTTTAATTTTATAATGGCCGATTGTCCACCAATAGGGTTTGCAGAACCGTGTAATAATTGCGCTGAGGTTACCCCACCAGCCAAATTACGATAAATGTTCATGTCTTCGTCATCCACTACATCTTCCATGGTTACTTCCGCTGACGAATTTTGTCCGCCTTCATTTACCGATTTTAAGGCAATATGGGTATGTTCATCAATGATACCCGCGGTTAGATGTTTTCCTGTAGCATCTACTACTTTTGCTCCACTTGCACTTAGGTTTGTACCTATTTTACTAATTTTTCCGTTTTTAACCAGTACATCAGTATTTTTTAATACTCCAGCAGTTTCTCCTGTCCAAACTGTTGCATTTTTAAATAAAATGGTTTCTTGCGTTGGTTTTGAGGCATTTCCGTAACCTATATTGGGGTAGGTAACAGGCATTATTTTTGGTGCTTCAGCAGTTTTTTCTTCTTTATCTTTTTCCGAAAAGCTTTTTGTTTTGGTGGCTTTGAAAGATGATTCTCTTCCGTTTGGTAGCATTAACCTCCCTGAAATATCATCAGAAGTTTTAGCCGCCATGCCAGTCATACGATATATTTTTTCGCCTTCATCTGTAGAGAAAGATAAATCTAACCAATTATCAGAATAGCTTATTTTAGATTTTAGTTTTAAGGTATCTTGTTTTACTTCTACTTTGGGCTTACTTAAATCTCCTGTAATGGCTAATTGATACGAGTTTTCGCCTGCTATTAAATTATAATCACCACGAATATCTTTTACGGTTATGTCATTAACGATAGTTTTATTGCCTTGAACCCAATTCTCGAATAGCGTAGTGCTTTTATTAAAAATAGGCCCTGAAGTTATTAAAAAGTTTGCATAGCTACCGACTTGCAAAGACCCTATTTGGGCGCTTTTTCCTAGAATTTGAGCCGGAATGGTAGTTAGTGCTTCTAAAGCTTTTGTTTCTGAAAGTCCATATGTGATTGCTTTTAATAAATTTTCTTTGAATTTAGCCGCAGACTTCGCATCGTGCATAGTGAAAGAAAATGTAATTCCGTTATCTACCATAGCTTTCGGGTTACTTGGGGCTTGGTTCCAGTATCTCATATCTTCTAAAGATACATAACCGGCTTGGTACGGATTAGAAACATCATAAGCGTCAGGGAAGTTTAGAGGCAGAATAAAGGAAGCATTTGTTGCTTTCATATCTTGAATATTTTCATATTCATCTCCACCAGCTACTAGTACATATTGTATAGCATTAGCATCTCCGATTTTATCGGCTAATAATACATTTCCTTTATCTTTTGCTTCAAAAATTTGTACCATACTTTTATTGGCTATTAAAGCTTCTAAAGAGCGGTCTTTCGTATCTGATTTTCCTTGGGCATACCAATTCATATCACTATACATTTGTCGCAATAAGGCGGTAGTTCCCATTAAAGAACTTGGGTAAGCCTGATTGGATAGAACACTGCGTTCTAGCGAGAAATATTGTGCAGATTTGCCATCTATAACACGTGTTGCATCACTAGCATCGCTATTTAAAGTGATTAATGAGCCTGTACCACGTGCAATACCATCTTGTAAATGTGTATTTACAACTCCAAAACCAGCTTCACGAAGTTCTTTAGCTTTTTTGTCATCGTATTTAAAGCTTGTTAAGGCATTCATTTCTGGCATAACATGATCGTTCCAATAAAAACCTTCTCGAGAAGGTTCATACTGTGTAGTTCTGCCTGATCCAGAGGGTCTTTTTGGTTTTTCTAAACCAAAATCAGAATAAATATCGATAAAAGAAGGATAGATAGATTTTCCACTAACATCTATAGTTACTGTGTTTTTAGGAAGTGTTACCGATGTACCAACTTGTACAATTTTTCCGTTTTGGATCAGTAGCGTTCCGTTTTCGATAATTTGAGTAGGAGTTACAAATATTTTACCATTTGTAAGTGCCGTGTAATTGTTGTTTTTTGATTTTACCCCATCGTTTTTAGGGAAATACTCTTGTGCAAACACAAGACTGCTACCCCATAAAAGGGTGAGCACGAGTAGTCTCATTTTCATAAATTTTTATTTAGTTTGTTAGTCACTCTAAAAATAAGTGAATTGAATGAATTAGGACTTGTATTAAGCTTTTTTTAACAATTATATAAATTTTATTTTTGCGATTATTTATGACGTTATTCTTTTAAAAGTTAAGAAGTTAAGAGGTAAAAAGTTAATTGAGAGCTTAACTTTCTGACCATATATCTATCAATTTTTTTAACCTAACACCAATCTAACCATCTAAACTCCTAAACTTAAAAACCTATAAAGGATACTTTTGATGATAGCTCACCAGTAATAATACTACCTTACTATAGCTCTTAATACCATCAGTTTGGTTGTTTGCTTTCAAAAAAGAATTGAAAATAGCTTTAAACACAGGTTCGGTTATATTCTCATATTTTTCCCAAAAATCATTCAATTCTTGGTAGTTTTTTAATACTCCTGAATTTATTTTAGGGAGTAGGCTGTTAAATAGTTTTTCATCGTTTTGTTTAATATCGCTTAAACAATAACTTAGCGCATAGGCATAGGCGGCATATTTAAAATAAATATCTTTATTATGCACCGTTACTAAATAGCCGATTAAATTTGTTTCATTTTCTGCGGAATAGCCAATTTGATGTCCGACTTCGTGACCACTAATTACCGAAAACCTAAAAGGCGGAATTAAACCGTTGACCTGCGCTTCGTTTGTAAACGGATTAAGATAACCTCCGTAACCCATATAGCTGAGCGGAATACTGTACAAGGAATTTTTTATACTCGGATTTTCATATTTTAAAAAAGGATGAATTTTTTCTAAACTTGCGTAGCCATCAATTGTTTTATAAAAAAGCTCTTGGTTTGAGTAGGGTGTTTTAACTACCGCAGTACTGTCATTCGTAAGCTTTAGTTGAATTTCGTTTGTTTTATCAATTAAGGATTCAACAAAACGGAGTAAATCTTTTCTATCGTTATTTTCTTGAATACCTAAAGCAGTTGAAACTGGTAGACGGTAGTAATTAAGTCCCCAACATATATTAAATATAAAATAAGCTACGGACAAGACTACTAGTCCGTTTTTTAGGAAGTAACCCGGTTTTTTCCAAATACATTTTCTTTTAGTAACAACATATCTAATAGCATAAATCGCCAAGAATGTATACAATACATCACCAATTGAAAAAGGAATCCATCCATTTAAAAACCTAAAAAATTTAGTGATGTATTGATATAAACCTAAACTATAATATTGCTCAATAAATTCAGGGTAGTAACTCAGCCATTTCACCAATAGTATTTGCGGAAAAAACGAAAAGGCTATTATATTTTTAATTTTTGTTTTCATTCAAAAATAATTCTTTGCCAAAAATAGACTTTTCTATAACTATCCGTATTTTTGAGGAAGAATAAAATGACTATGAGTAAAACAATACAAGAATTAGAACCGAAAGCTGTTTGGAAAAATTTTGCTAATTTAAATGCAGTTCCAAGACCATCAAAAAAAGAAGAACGTGTTATTCAGTTTATGCTTGATTTTGGAGAAAAACTACAATTAGAAACCATAAAAGATAGTGTCGGCAACATTATCATCAGAAAACCTGCTACTCAGGGTTATGAAAAACGCAAAATGGTGACCTTACAATCGCATTTAGATATGGTGCATCAGAAAAATAATGACACCGATTTTAATTTTGATACGCAGGGTATAGATATGTTTATTGATAACGATTGGGTACGTGCCAATGGCACTACTTTAGGCGCTGATAATGGGCTAGGTGTAGCGACAATTATGGCATTGTTAGAGAGTACAGATATTCCGCACCCAGCCTTAGAAGCGTTATTTACCATTGATGAAGAAACTGGAATGACTGGTGCTAAAGGACTGAAAGCCGATATTTTACAAGGCGAAATTCTTTTAAATTTAGATACCGAAGAAGATGATGAAATAGGTATCGGTTGTGCAGGTGGTATTGATGTAACTGCGACCCGAAAGTACAAGAAAAAATCTCCTTCAAAAAAAGATACTGCGCTGGAAGTAACCGTTAAAGGCTTAAAAGGTGGGCACAGTGGTATGGATATTCACAAAGGTCTAGGCAACGCCAATAAAATAATGAACAGACTATTGTATTTAGGAGCTGAGAATTACAACCTTAGAGTTGCGAAAATTAATGGAGGTAGCCTTAGAAATGCAATTCCAAGAGAAAGTAAAGCTGTTGTGGTGCTTCCTAAGACTAAGAAAAAGCTGAAAAAGTTTCAAAGCCATTTTGAACAATGGATAGAAACCATAAAGCAAGAGCTCATAATTACAGAACCAACTTTAGAAATTAGTATTAATAAGGTAAAGCAACCAAAGTCAGTTTTGCCTAAAGAAGTACAAACAAAACTTTTAAATGCGCTTTATGCTGCCCAAAATGGTGTTTATGCTATGAGTGCTGCTTTTGATAATTTAGTAGAAACATCAAACAACATTGCAAGAGTTGAGGTAGATAAAGGCAAAATTAATATTGCTTGTTTAACAAGATCTTCGGTTGATTCTGGTAAGATTGATTTAGCAAATTCTCTGCGTGCTGTTTTTGAGCTTGCTGATTGTAAAGTGAGTTTTAGTGGTGACTACCCCGGTTGGAATCCGAACCCTGATTCTGCAATTTTAACAGTGCTAAAAAAGGAGTATAAGAAAATTTTTAAATCAGAGCCAAATGTTGCCGCTTGTCATGCAGGTTTAGAATGCGGAATATTAGGGCAAAACTATCCTAACATAGATATGATAAGTTTTGGGCCAACCATTAAAGGAGCCCATTCTCCAGACGAACGGGTAAGTATTTCTTCAGTTCAGAAATTTTGGAAATTTACCTTAGAAATTTTAAAAAATATACCTGAATAAGGGGATGTAGAAGATTACTATTAAATGTAATTTTGTCTCAATAAAATAAATAGGTTCCCATGAAAAAAGTTTTTTTAGTTTTAGTACTTGTATTTACAACAGTTAGTTTACAAGCCCAATTAGGTAAAGTTTTGAAAAAAGGAAATATTGATGCTGGTAAAAAGTTAGTAAAGGCAGCAACACTTTCTGATGAAGATATGGCAGCACTTTCTTTAGAATCTGTTCAATGGATGGATGAAAACAACCCAATTGCAGGCGAAGATGACCCATACGGAGCGCGTTTGGCGAGGTTAGTGGCAGATTTTGAGGAAGAAGACGGCTTAAAATTAAATTTTAAAGTATATTCAGTAGTAGATATTAACGCTTTTGCAACACCTGACGGAAGTGTTAGAGTAATGGCGGGTTTAATGGATTTAATGACTGATGATGAGTTGTTAAGCGTAATTGGTCACGAAATAGGACATGTTAAACTAGGCCATTCAAAAGAACGTTATAGAGCGGCTTACAAAATTTCGGCAGCAAAAGATTTAGCGGTTGCCAACACCAACGCAGGTAAAGTTTTAGCGGATGACGAAATAGGCGGTTTTATGGAAAATATGTTAAATGCACAATTTTCTCAAACAAACGAATCTGAATCTGATGAATATGGGTTTGATTTTTTGGTAAAGCATAATTTAAATTATCATGCTATGGAAGGTGCATTCCAAAAATTAGCAGATTTAAGTAGCGATGGCGGAAAAAGTTCGTTAATGTCTTCACATCCTGGTGCTGCAAAACGTTCAGAAAAAGCAAAAGAGCGCGCTGAAAAGCAAGATGCTAAAAACTAATTGAAAATTAAAAGTGAAAAATTAAAAATGACACTTTTTAGGAAATAAAAAAAGAGGTTTGCTAAATAATTAGTAAACCTTTTTTTGTTATCGATTTGTGTTCCCTTCCTTTGGAGGGGCTAGGGGACGACTTTTCTTGAATCGCTCAGTGGAGCATTAATATTCCGAAGTAAACTTAAGCTCAACTGACGGATATTTTTGTTGCGTCATTTGCAGTGAAAATTGAGAATCTGCTAAAAATACCAATTGTCCGCGTTTGTCTTTGGCTAAAAATTTCTGCTTAACTCGCTTAAACTCTTTAAATTCTTCATTTTTAGGGTCTTTGGGTACTACCCAACATGCTTTAAAAACTGGAAAATTTTCATAGGTACATTTTGCACCATATTCGTGTTCTAAACGGTATTGAATTACCTCGTACTGCAAAGCGCCAACAGTACCAATTACTTTTCTGCCATTCATTTCTAGGGTGAATAATTGCGCAACGCCTTCATCCATTAATTGATCGACACCTTTTTCTAATTGCTTAGATTTCATGGGGTCAGCATTATTAATGTATCTGAAATGCTCGGGCGAAAAACTTGGTATTCCCTTGTAATGAAGTATTTCTCCTTCGGTTAGGGTGTCACCAATTTTAAAACTACCTGTATCGTGTAAACCTACAATATCCCCAGGATAGGATATATCAACAATCTCTTTTTTTTCTGCAAAAAAAGCATTCGGACTTGAGAATTTTAATTTTTTGTTACTTCTTACGTGTAAATAAGAAGTATTTCTCTCAAAAGTACCAGAAACTACTTTAATGAAGGCTAAACGATCTCGATGCTTAGGATCCATATTGGCATGAATTTTAAAAACAAAACCGGTAAAATCTTTTTCATTAGCATTTACTAATCTTTCTTCAGACATTTTAGGTCTCGGAGTCGGGGCAATATCAATAAAGCAATCTAGCAATTCACGTACACCAAAATTATTTAAGGCAGAACCGAAAAATACAGGTTGTAATTTGCTTTGTAAATAATCTTCTCTATTAAATTCTGGATAAACACCACGAACAAGATCTAGATTTTCTCTTAGCTCTTTTGCAGCTTTAGCACCAATTGTTTTTTCTAATTCAGGACTTTTAATATCACTAAATGCAATAACATCTTCAATATTTTTTTTGCTATCACCACTGAAAAGGTTAATGTTTTGCTCGTAAATATTATAAATACCTTTAAAATCGTAGCCCATTCCTATTGGGAAGCTTAAAGGAGTAACCGTTAATCCTAATTTTTGCTCTACTTCGTCTAATAAATCAAAAGCATCTTTACCTTCACGATCCATTTTATTGATAAAAACGATAATCGGAATGTTACGCATGCGGCAAACTTCAACTAATTTTTCAGTTTGCTCTTCGACTCCTTTGGCAACATCAATAACTACAATAACACTATCTACCGCAGTTAAGGTTCTAAAAGTATCTTCGGCAAAATCTTTGTGTCCAGGTGTATCTAGAATGTTAATTTTTTTGTCTCTATAAATGAAGGCAAGAACCGAAGTAGCTACAGAAATACCACGTTGGCGTTCTATTTCCATAAAATCACTAGTGGCTCCTTTTTTTATTTTGTTATTTTTTACTGCTCCAGCCTCTTGAATAGCACCACCAAACAAAAGTAATTTTTCTGTCAGAGTGGTCTTTCCAGCATCTGGGTGAGATATAATACCAAAAGTTCTTCTTCTCTTTATTTCACTCTCAAAACTCATACTAAAAAATTTCGGCAAAAATACATTAAAATTGATTGAGCATCCATCTAAAGGAAATTAATATTTTATTTTAATTTTAACTTTTTAAAAAAATTCAAGAGGACAATAAAATTTTTATTTCACTCGAAATGGTTTGATTATTAACGGGTTATTTATTTTTTATCTTGTGGCTTTTCAACATCTGATAATTCGGTTAAAAACACAATCCACCGATAAACTAAAAACCAGATAATCCATTTCACCGATAAAAACGTAATTACTCCAATAACATTTGCGTCATTGGTCGATAAAATATGTTTTTTGCAGAATTTTCATACATCGTATGTGTTAACAGATAAGCGATTAAAAATTTAGCTATATCTTGCACCGTAAATT
>JANQTG010000223.1 GCA_030731855.1 Cellulophaga sp.
ATTAATATGCTATCTGTTTTCAGTGCCAATGCCTTCAACGAAGCTTCTCACTTTATGGGAACTTTTTGGGCAGTACAGTACATTTTACAACCTATTTTAATTTTTGGGGTTATCTATCATTTTGTGATGGGATTTATTCTAGAAATTAAAAATAGAAGTGCACGTGTTGTAAAATATGCTAAAAACAATGGTGGTGCTAACTCTAGTTGGATGAGCCGAAACATGATTTACAGCGGATTGGCAATTCTAGCCTTTATGGTTTTACACTTTATTGATTTTTGGTTTCCAGAAATTAACATCAAATATATTGAAGGTGATATGTCTGGTTTGTTAGCTGATGGTGAAGGGTATCGCTATTTTGAAGAATTGCAACACAAATTTGTAAACCCTATAAGAGTTTTGGCTTATGTAGTGGCTTTTGTGTTTTTATCGCTACACCTAATGCATGGGTTTAGTTCAGCTTTTCAATCCGCAGGTGTTTCTTCTATGAGAAAAGAAAAGTTACAAACTATTGGTAAAGTGTATTCTATTGCAATTCCCTTAGGATTTATTGTTGTTGCACTCTATCATTTTTTTAATCATTAATACTATATACTTATGTCTGTATTAGACTCAAAAGTACCTAAAGGCCCATTAAAGGATAAATGGACTAACTATAAAGATCATATTGATTTAGTAAACCCTGCCAACAAACGTAATATTGATGTTATCGTTGTTGGAACAGGATTAGCGGGCGGATCTGCTGCGGCAACCTTGGCGGAACTGGGCTATAATGTAAAAACATTTTGCTATCAAGATTCTCCGCGTAGAGCGCATAGTATTGCTGCTCAAGGTGGTATCAATGCTGCTAAAAATTATCAAGGAGATGGTGATTCCACCTACCGTTTGTTTTACGACACCGTAAAAGGGGGTGATTACAGATCTAGAGAAGCAAACGTTTATCGTTTAGCAGAAGTTTCTACTAATATCATAGATCAATGTGTGGCACAAGGAGTTCCTTTTGCACGTGATTATGGTGGATTATTAGATAACCGTTCCTTTGGTGGCGTTCTAGTTTCTAGAACTTTTTATGCCAAAGGACAAACAGGACAACAATTATTGTTAGGTGCATATTCTGCTATGAATAGACAAATTGCTCGTGGTAAAATTACCCCATTTAACCGTCACGAAATGTTAGACGTGGTTAAGGTAAACGGAAAAGCAAGAGGTATTATCGCACGTAATTTAGTAACGGGTGAATTAGAACGCCATTCTGCTCATGCCGTTGTTATTGCTTCTGGTGGTTATGGAAATGTTTATTTCTTATCGACTAATGCAATGGGATCTAACGCTACGGCAGCTTGGAAAATACATAAAAAAGGTGCATTTTTTGCCAATCCTTGTTATACGCAAATTCACCCAACGTGTATTCCACGTTCTGGTGATTATCAATCTAAATTAACCTTAATGTCAGAATCATTGCGAAATGATGGCCGTATTTGGGTACCAAAAAGTTTAGAAGATGCTAAAGCAATTCGTGAAGGAAAGAAAAAACCAACAGAATTAAAAGAAGAAGAAAGAGATTACTACTTAGAGCGTAAGTATCCTGCATTCGGGAACTTAGTGCCTCGAGATGTGGCTTCAAGAGCAGCAAAAGAACTTTGTGATGCTGGTTATGGTGTAAATGCTACAGGGGAAGCAGTTTATTTAGATTTCGCATCGTCTTTTGAACGTTACGGGAAAGAACAAGCAAAAATTCATCATATAGAGAATCCGTCTCAAGAAAAAGTATTAGAATTAGGTCGTGCCTCGGTAAAAGCTAAATACGGTAACCTTTTTCAAATGTATGAAAAGATTGTAGCACAAGATCCGTACAAAACTCCAATGATGATTTACCCTGCTGTGCATTATACCATGGGTGGTACTTGGGTAGATTATAATTTGATGACTACTGTTGAAGGATTGTATTCTATTGGAGAGTCTAACTTTTCTGAACACGGTGCTAACCGACTTGGAGCTTCTGCTTTAATGCAAGGTTTAGCAGATGGTTATTTTGTGTTGCCTTATA
>JANQTG010000224.1:0-2085 GCA_030731855.1 Cellulophaga sp.
CGAAGAAAGATGGTTGGCGAACGCTATGGTTACGAAAAAATATGGAAAGATAACCTTCACTTTAAATACTGATGTTTCATTCGATAATTACCAACAAATCATCAATAACGAGGTTTTTAAAAGTAAAAATCGCTCTCAAGATTATGGATTTGAAATCAGCACCAGTTTTAAAAAACTCCCTAATGTAGAATTAGGTTTAAACAGCGGGTATAATACATTTACCTCGGAGACTAATACTTCAAAATTTACAAACACCAGTCCAAGCTTCAGTTTAGATTATGATTTTCTTGGTGGTTTTATTTTCGAGTTTAATTATGAAAAGACCATTTACGAAGACAATAACGATCAACAAAATAGTTACGAATTGGCAGATAGCTCTTTATTATATCAATTTAAAGAAAGTCCGTGGGCACTTAAACTTACCGGAACAAATATTTTTGGGACTAATTTTAAAAACCGTAATTCCTTCTCAGACTTTGTTATTAGTGATCAGCGTATTTTTATATTACCTAGAATATGGATGTTTTCGGTGACGTTTAAGTTGTAGTTAGTTTATTATATCAAACCCACAATAGGGCACTAGCACCTCTGGAATTGTAATTCCATCCTCCGTTTGGTAATTCTCTAAAATACCTGCCAATACTCGGGGCAAGGCTAATGCGCTACCGTTTAGGGTATGAGCCAATTGGCTTTTGCCGTTTTCATCTTTGTAGCGCAGTTTTAAACGGTTGGCTTGGTAGGTTTCAAAATTAGAAACCGAGCTGATTTCTAACCAGCGGTCTTGTGCAGTAGAGAATACTTCAAAATCAAAGGTTAGAGCCGAGGTAAAGCCTAAATCACCCCCACAAAGACGTAAAATACGGTAGGGTAATTTTAGTTCTCTTAGAATATCTTTTACATGCTCCACCATGCCGTTTAAAGCTTGGTAAGATTTATCTGGGTGTTCTACACGAACAATTTCTACTTTATCAAATTGGTGTAAACGGTTTAACCCACGTACATGAGCGCCGTAACTACCTGCCTCTCTTCTAAAACAAGGGGTATATGCGGTATAGGTAATCGGGAACTCTTTTTCGTTGAGAATAACATCTCTAAAAATATTAGTTACAGGTACTTCGGCGGTGGGTATCAAATACAAATCGTCTTCGGGCATATAATACATTTGACCTTCTTTATCCGGTAATTGCCCGGTTCCGTAGCCAGAGGCTTCATTGACTAGATGTGGCACTTGCACTTCGGTATAGCCAGCTTCGGTATTTTTATCTAAAAAATAGTTGATTAAAGCGCGTTGTAATTTTGCTCCTTTTCCTTTATACACAGGAAAACCGGCTCCTGCTATTTTTACCCCCAATTCAAAATCGATGATATCGTATTTTTTGGCGAGTTCCCAATGCGGTAAGGCACCTTCAAAAAGAGTGGGAATAGTACCTTCTTTAAAAACTTCTTCGTTCTCTTCTTCAGATTTTCCTACAACTACAGATTCGTGGGGAATATTAGGGATTAAATACAAAGCATTTTGAAGCTCCGTACTTATGCTGTTCAAATCGTCGGTTAATTGTTTTGAAACCTCTTTTAAAGTGGCTGTTTTTTCTTTTAGATCGTTCGCTTCTTTTGCTTTTCCACTTTTAAAAAGATCACCAATTTCTTTAGATAATTTATTGGCGTCTGCTAAAGTATTATCTAATTGCGTTTGTGTTGCTTTTCTATTTTCATCTAGTTGCAAAACATTTTCTATGATAGCATCAGCTCGTAAATTACGCTTTTTTAAGGCATTAATAAAAGCCTCTTTATTTTCTCGGATAGCATTTAGCTGTAACATTTAATTCTGATTTAAGCCTGCAAATTTACAGTAAAAAAACGAAATAATTTATTTGATATGAAGTGATTAAAAAGAGCTTTGTGGATCTTCTGCCAACCCCTCCAAAGGAGGGGAGTAAGTCCCCTTACTTTCGGCGAGGGGATCATCGGACGTTATTCTCCCCTGCCGTTTCTTTATCTTTTCCCTAATTGAATTTTTTATTGGCTTTCGCTGGGGTGAGTTTATAATAATCTCAACACTCTTTTAATCTTTTGTATTTTTCTTTA
>JANQTG010000224.1:2185-6498 GCA_030731855.1 Cellulophaga sp.
GAGGGGATTTTGAGATATAATCCCCAGCGCCACTTCCTTATCTTTCGCTAATTGTACTTTTAGCGCATCAACGGATTTAAATTTATGCTCATCGCGAATCCGTTCTAAAATAGAAACCTGTATTTTCTGTCCGTATAAATCTTCTTTAAAATCAAAAAAATGGACTTCAACACTTTCTTTCGGTATGGCATTTGTTTCAGAAACCGTAGGGTTAAAACCAATGTTCATCATCCCAAAAACGGTGGTATTATTAAGCTCACTTTTCACTACATAAGACCCTTTTAAAGGAATTAGTTTATAGGTTTCTTCAATAAAAATATTGGCAGTAGGGTAGTTGAGTTGTCTGCCTAAACCTTTACCTTTTACAACCACACCTGTAAGCATATAATTATACCCTAAATAGGTATTAGCGGTTTTGATGTCGCCTTCTTCTAAAGCTTTTCTAATTTTTGTGGAACTTACCGATACCTCATCTATTTCTTGCGCCGGAATTTCGTCGACCTGAAAATTAAAAGTAGTTCCAAAATCTTTTAAATCGGTGATGTCTGCATTTCGGTTTCTGCCAAAACGGTGATCGTATCCGATGATTATTTTTTTACAACGCAAGCCATTCACTAAAATATTTTCTACAAATTCGGTAGCAGAGAGTCTAGAGAATTTTTTAGAAAACGGGTGTATTACTAAATAATCTAAGCCTATTTTTTCTAAAATCTGCCTTTTTTCGTCTATTGTATTCAGTAGTTTTATATCAGCATCTTGTTGTAAAACCATACGTGGATGTGGAAAAAAGGTGAGTACGGTACTTTTTAAATGATACAATTTTGCATCATCAATAAGCCTATTTAAAAGCTTTCTATGCCCAATATGCACACCATCAAAAGTACCAATGGTTACAGCGGTGGCGTGTTGTTTGTCGAATTTGAGAATGTTTTGAATGGTTACCACGAAAATAAAATAATAAAAAGCCTTACTTTTATAGTTTATTAAACAAATTTAATGACCACAAACTTACGCTTACTTTTTGCAATTCCCATATTTTTTATTGGGTTTTGTGGGTTTTCTCAAGTCGATTATTGGCAAGAATCGAACATAAAAAATAGCGAGGTTTCTACAACAATTAAAAAATTGTCAGTTCAGAACGCTAAAGTGTTTCGATTAGAAGAGGCACAGTTTAAAGCACAATTATCAAATAAAGCAGCTACATCGAAGAAAGAAAAGTTGGTTTTTTTTCCGGATGAAAGCGGAAAAATGACGGAATTTAGCGTACAGGAAAACACTATTTTTTCACCTGAATTGGCTGCCAAATATCCAGAAATAAAATCGTACAAAGGGGTTAGTTTAGAGGATCCGAATAAAAGTATTCGCTTTAGTGTTTCACAAAACGGAATACAGAGTATGTTGGTGGATAAAAATTCGGATCAAACAACCTTCATGCAAAAAACAGCCAATGGTTCAGCCTATATTTTGTATGCTAGAAATGGCTTAGACGCTGTTGATAAAGCGTTTGTTTGCGAAACACAAGAAACATTTTTAAAGTCTAGTAGCACTTCTAGAACACGAATAGTTACAAGTCAGGTACTTAAAAAATTTAGAGTGGCTATTTCGGCGACAGGCGAGTACACTCAATACCATGGAGGTACTGTTCCAGATGCTTTGGCAGCTATTAATGCTACTTTAACAAGGATAAATATGGTTTTTGAAACCGATTTAGGTATTACATTAGAATTAGTGGCAAATACCGATTTAGTTATCTATACGAGTGCTATTACCGATCCTTACAACGGAAATTTAAATTCTCAAGCACAAAATAATTTTAACAATGTAATTGGCGCTGCTAATTATGATATCGGACACCTATTCAATAGAGCAAATAATGCAGGCGATGCTGGTTTTATTGGTTCGGTTTGTATTGATGCTCAAAAAGGAAGTGCTTTTTCGTCGGCTTTAGTTCCTGAAGGTGATTTTTATGATGTAGATTTTGTTGCACACGAAATGGGGCATCAACTAGGAGCAAACCATACATGGTCTTTTGAATCTGAGGGTTCTTTGGTGCAAGTAGAACCAGGCAGCGGTACAACGATTATGGGGTATGCAGGTATCACGGGAGTCAATAATGTAGCGCCCAACGGGCAAGATTATTTTCATTATATAAGTATAAAACAAATTAGTGATAATTTAGCAACAACGACCTGTGCTGTTGAGATTCCTTTACTAAATACACCACCAGTTATTGCTCCTTTAACCAATTACGTTATTCCAAAAAGTACGGCCTTTGTGCTTTCTGGAAATGCCACTGATAGCGATTTAGGAGACGTTTTAACCTATGCTTGGGAGCAAATTGATGATGGTATTGTGACCAATCTAACCTTTGGTCCAAATAACCCTAGTGGCGCTAATTTCAGGTCTCAACAGCCAACGACCAACCCAGAGCGCTATTTTCCTATGTTGTCCAGAGTCCTTCAAGGTAATTTAACCCAAAGTAATCCGACTATAAATTCTGCCTGGGAAACGGTGTCTGATGTAGAACGAGAAATGAATTTTGCATTAACCGTGCGTGATAATAGCACAGGTGGTGGACAAGTTGCTGCCGCCACTTTAAAGGTTGATGTAGTTAACAATTCAGGAACCTTTTCGGTACTGTCACAAAATGCGGCGGTTACTTATGACGCGGGTTCTGTACAATCTGTAATCTGGGATGTTGCAAACACCAATCAAACACCAATAAACACCGCGGAAGTTGATATTTTTTTATCTACAGATGGCGGTTTAACTTTTCCTATTTTAGTAGCGCAAAATGTTAAGAATGATGGTGAGCACGAAATTTTGATTCCTAATACAGTCACCAGTCAGGCTAGGTTAATGATTAAAGCAAGCGATAATATTTATTTTGCCGTAAACACAACTAATTTTACTATTGCCACATCTCCTATAATATTAAATTTTAATGAATTACAATTCGAGGTTTGTCAGCCTAATAACCTTGTAATTCCTTTTGTATATGAAACCGATGGTGTTTTTTCTGAAGCAACAAGTTTTAGCGTAACTGGTTTACCCGTTGGAGTTACCGCGTCTTTTTCGCCTGCTACAGTTACCGCCAATAATACGAACGTAACACTTACATTAGGAAATATTACTGCGGCGGTTGCAGCTGAATATTCTTTGGAAGTTACGGCAACAGCCGCTAGCGCAAGTAAACAAGTACCTATACAATTAAATATTTTTAATGATCAATTTTCACCTGTAGTTTTAAATTCACCTGCAGACGGCGCTACAGACACAAGTACCGATCAGGTTTTTGAATGGACAGAAGAACCCATAAGCACAAATTACGATATTGAAATTGCTACCGATTTAGCCTTCACAAACGTAATTGTTGCTGAAACCGTGATCTTTAATTCGTATAAAGCGAGTTCTTTAATACCAGAAACTACCTATTATTGGCGCGTAAAGCCGAAAAATAACTGCGGAGAAGGAGTTTTTAGTATGCCTTTTAGTTTTGTAACGCCTACTATAGATTGTAAGCAGAAGTTTGCTAATAATTTACCCCAAACAATATCAGCATCAGGAACACCTACAATTACATCGGTAATATCTTTTATTGAAGATTTACCAGTGGCAGACATTAATGTTGTTTTAAATATAACACACACTTTTTTAGCGGATCTTAAAATTACACTCATCTCACCACAAGGTACTAAAGTGGTCTTAGTTTCTAGCTCTTGCGGAGAAAACAATAATATTAATGCAACTTTTGATGCTAGTGCTCCAAGTTTTGTTTGTGGAACATTACCTTCAATTTCTGGGACTGTTAGGCCCTTAGGATCATTAGCCTCCTTTAATGGAGAATCGAGCCAGGGAGATTGGATTTTAGAAATAAATGATAACGCAGGTGGCGACGGAGGTGCTTTAAATAGTTTTGGAATTAGTTTATGTGTGGAAGGTCAATTTAGACCAGACGAAGATAACGATGGAGTTTTTGATGATGGAGACGATTTGTGTTTGGGAACTGCTTTGGGTCAAGAAGTAAATGCAGACGGATGTCCTGTGTTCCGTTTTGATCCTGCCAATTTTGCCGTGAGTTTGTCTAGTGAAACATGCAGAGATAATAATGATGGAGCCCTTGAGATACGGACAATTACAGGTTTAAACTACTCTGTGACTACTTCTGGAAACGGAATAAATATTTTGGATAGCTTTACAACAAATTATGTCTTGAATGATTTGGCAGCCGGAGATTATACCGTTTGTATTACTGGTACCGATGGTATTATTACCTACGAAGTGTATTGTTTCGATTTTGTAATTACACAACC
>JANQTG010000224.1:6598-9799 GCA_030731855.1 Cellulophaga sp.
TAATACTGATCAGTATTTTTTATGTGTTGATAGGTTGTGGTAAAGACGAGCCTAAAAAACCTGGTATGGCCACTTTGCTTTTTCCTCTTGAAAATTCAGAGTGTACTATCGGTCAAAATATCAACCAAACTACACGATTAATTAATTTTCAATGGGAGGCATCAGCGCATACACAAAGTTATAAATTACGAGTTGAAAATTTACTTACAAATGTTTCACAAATGGTAAGTACTAATCAAAATGCACTTCAATTACCTTTAATAAAAGGTACGCCTTATTCCTGGCAAGTTATATCTGAAAATACTGCGGTGACAGAAACTACTAGAAGTGAAATTTGGTATTTTTTTAATGCAGGAAATCAAACAACGCATGCCCCTTTTCCTACTAGAATATTAGCACCATTATCAGGGGCTTCTGTCGTAAAAGACCTTAATAATGAAGTTGATTTAACTTGGCAGGGTGCTGATATTGATGGCGATATTGATCTTTATGAAGTGTATTTTTCTACTGTAAATCCGCCTGTAACATTAACAGGTACAACCACACAAAATATCACAAATTTTACCGTAACGGTAACTTCAAATACGGTGTATTATTGGAGCGTTAAAACGGTAGATGAAGCAGGAAATTCTGCTAGTTCAGGAGTATATAGTTTTAGAGTGTTATAATTTAATATTAGGTATTATTAAATTCGTTCATGGTAATTTTAATACCTGAAAGCACAAAAGAATCAATCACAGCCGACGCTCTTTCTAAACGCTCTTTAAGTGCTGCTTTTTCTTCGTCATTCCATTTTCCAAGTACATAATCTACTTGTTTTCCTTTTCCAAAATCGGCACCAACACCAAACCTAAAGCGGTTGTATTCAGAGGTGTTTAAAGTATTTTGAATATCTTTTAGACCATTATGGCCACCGTTAGTTCCTTTTGTTTTAATGCGGATCGTGCCAAAGTCTAGATTTATATCATCGGTAATAACCAAAATATTTTCTAAGGGAATATTTTCTTTATCCATCCAAAATTTTAGCGCTTTACCACTTAAATTCATATACGTAGATGGTTTTAAAAGTAACACACTGCGTCCTTTAACTTTATGGGTACAGACATCACCTAATTTTACAGTTTCAAAACTTAAATTTTCTTTGTTGGCCAAAGTATCAAGAACTTTGAACCCAATATTATGTCTGGTCTGTGCATATTCCGGACCAATATTTCCTAATCCGACAATAAGATATTTTTTCATAGGATTTACTTCTTCGAGATAAGTACTCTTTTTGGCAAAAAATGATTTAAAAATAGCGGACATTTATATCATTTACGAATTAAAATAAAAAAGCATCCTAACGTTATTTGTAGGATGCTTTTTGAATGTATTGTGTTTTAAAAAGAATTTATTCCGCAGCAGCCTCTTCAGTAGAAGCTTCAGCAGCACCTTCTTCTCCTTCTTCTTCATCGTCATCAACAACCACTGCATTACGAGCAGCTTTTACTTGAACAACAGCAGTGCTATCTGGATGTAAAATGGTAAAATCAGAATTTAATAAAGTTTCAACAGCAATAGTACCGCCAATCTTTAATTTTGAGATATCAACATCAAAGAAATCTGGTAATTTTGCAGGTAAAGCTTTAATAGCTAATTTTCTCTTTCTGAATAATAAACGACCACCGTTACGTACCCCTGGAGAATTTCCTACTAAACGTACGGGAATATCCATAGTAACTTCTTTATCAGCAAATAATTGGTAGAAATCGATGTGTAAAATAGCATCGGTTACTGGGTGAAACTGAATATCTTGTAATACGGCGTCAAACTTATCACCACCTTCAATTTCAATCACTGCGGTGTGAGCGTTTGGGGTGTACACTAAATGTTTGAACGCTGGTTCATCCGCTGAAAAGTGTAATGGTTTTTCCCCTCCGTACAGTACGCAAGGAACCTTTCCAGCATTACGTAAGGCTTTTGTTGCTTTCTTGCCTACGCTTTCTCTTTTAGATCCTGTAATTGTAATTGACTTCATTATATATATTTAATTAATAATTATTCTTTTTTTTGTTGCTACTTTGATAGCGGTAGCTGAGCGTAGTCGAAGCTACATTAAAAATTTTGAACTGATAGAAGTGTTATTATGAACGCGATCCATAACGTCAGCAAATAAATTTGCACAACTTAACACAGTTACTTTTTTACTATTTTTTTTAGTTGGTATAGAATCGGTGATGATTAATTCTAATAATTGCGATTTTTCAATCTTTTCGTACGCATCACCAGATAAAAGTCCGTGAGTGGTAATAGCACGAACGCTAAGAGCACCGCGTTCAATCATTAAATCAGCTGCTTTTGTTAGAGTTCCCGCGGTATCAACCATATCATCAACCAAGACTACATTTTTACCTTGTACATCACCAATAAGTTCCATAACTGAAATTACATTGGCTTTTTCTCTTTGTTTGTAACAAATAACAACGTCGCATTCTAAGGCTTTTGAATAGGCATAGGCTCTTTTAGAACCACCCATATCAGGAGAAGCAATTGTTAAATTATCAAGGTTTAAATTTTTTAGATACGGTAGGAAAAGGGTAGAAGCAAAAAGATGATCTACAGGTTTTTCGAAAAATCCTTGAATCTGATCGGCATGTAAATCCATCGTAATAATACGAGTTGCTCCTGCAGCTTCTAACATTTTAGCTACTAATTTAGCAGCAATAGGTACTCTAGGTTTATCTTTACGATCTTGTCTCGCCCAACCAAAATAAGGCATAACAGCAGTTATATGTCTTGCTGAGGCACGTTTTGCCGCATCTAACATTAATAACATTTCCATTAAGTTTTCAGAGCTTGGGTTGGTAGAACCGATAATAAAAACACGCGCTCCACGAACCGATTCTTCAAATGATGGTTGAAATTCGCCATCGCTATATCTTGAGAAGATAACTTTACCTAACTCAGCACCAAAAGATTTTGCGATCTTTTCTGCTAAGGCTGTGCTTTGTGTACAAGCAAAAATTTTTGGTTCAGGCACTTGGTAAGGCATGGCTAATCTATTCTTTTTTAGTTTATTAACTCCTTAAATTTCTTAGGGAGTGCAAATTTAGAAATTTATTTGTATTGCCAGCAGATAAATCTTGTCTTTTTTACTTGAAAAATGGATTTATTTTATAATTTTGCACTCTTATTTGCTCAAGTGGCGGAATTGGTAGACGC
>JANQTG010000225.1:0-6803 GCA_030731855.1 Cellulophaga sp.
AAGTGCATTTTTAATCTCTTACTATTCTTAAACGAACCGTGTGCAATTGCGTACTTAATTAAATAACAAAGAATTAAAAAATTTATATATGATATATTATTGGTTGCACATGTTTTATATATACTTAGGCGCGAAATTATTTTGGAACAAGGTTGATATGACATCAGATCTTTCTAGAATTAGAACTGTCAAAATATTAGATTGTGATAGTTTGAGATACATGGCTAATTCTAAATACTTCTATTACATGGATTTCATAAGATTTGAAATACTTTTTAGATCAAAGCTATTCGATAATACATTTAAGAAAGGAATATTTCCAGTTTTAGGTTCTCAAAAAATCATTTACAAAAAACCCTTAAAAAGATGGACCAAATTTAAAATCACAATAAGTCTAGAAGGCTGGGATGACAAATGGGTGTATCATAGCCAGACGTTCAGGCAAAAAGGCGAAATATATGCAGTGGGATATTCCAAAGTTGCATATTGGAAAAACAAAAAAGCACTAGACATGCGAAAAATTATTTATGATAGCGGATATCATGCTGCAAACATAAACCCATCAGCAGATATAGTAAACATGTTTAAAGATGATTACGATATATTGAAAACATTAAAACACTGAGAAAACGGCACACAACACTTTATACAATTAGTGCTTGATTCTAGAATGTTTACCAAAACCCTATCAGATTTTCTATCTAGTTTTTATGTGCTATATTACGTGCTTAAACACACTAAGAACTATACACAAAAACATGAAGCGTATTTTGATAATACCTTCCAATAAAATACAACCACTAAAAATTATGAAAAATAGAATTTTAATCATTTTATGCAGTGTATGCTTTTCTTTTGCTGTTGCACAAACCACTTATTTCCCCGATGCCAAATGGCAGGTAAAAACAGCCGCTGAAATGAAACTGAATAAAACCTTGTTAGACAGTGCCGTGAGTTTTGCTATGGCTAACGAAAATAAAGTAGAAAGAGATTTGCGGATTGCCAATCTAAAAGCGTACGCGAGAGAACCCAATTATAAAATGATTGGGCCCATGAAAGAGCGTGGCGGTCCAGCTGGTGTAATTCTAAAAAATGGATATATTGTAGCGCAATGGGGAGCTGTTGATCGGGTAGATATGACCTTTAGTGTTACCAAAAGTTTTCTTTCTACAACCGCAGGTTTGGCCCTAGACGACGGACTTATACAAAGTGTACACGACAGCGTAAAAAATTATGTTTGGGAGGGTTCTTTTGATGGGAAACACAATTCAAAAATTACTTGGCACCATTTACTAAATCAGTCTTCGGACTGGAGTGGAACACTTTTCGGACTGCATGATTGGGCAGATCGTCCGCCTAAAGAAGGTGGTATTGATGATTGGAAAAACCGAAAACTAAATGAACCAGGAACGGTTTATGAATATAATGATGTGCGCGTTAACCTCCTCGCCTATTCTTTACTTCAAGTCTGGAGAAAACCTTTGCCTGTTGTACTTAAAGAAAAAATTATGGATCCCATCGGTGCATCCACTACTTGGCGTTGGTATGGGTATGAAAACTCTTATGTAAATATTGATGGATTAATGATGCAGTCGGTAAGCGGTGGCGGACATTCTGGAGGCGGAATTTTTATAAGCGCCCTAGACCAAGCTAGGTTTGGTTTGCTGTTCTTAAGAAAAGGCAAGTGGAAAAATCAACAATTACTCTCCGAAAAATGGGTGAATACTGCGCACCAATCTTCGAGTGCCAATGAAGAATATGGGTATATGTGGTGGATCAATGCCAGTGAAAAATGGAAAAATGTTTCTCCAGAAATTTACTTTGCAGCTGGTTTCGGAGGAAATTATATTGTCATTGACAATGCGAATGATTTGGTCGTTGTTACCCGTTGGATGGATGATAGTAAAATGGGTGATTTTATGCATCTGGTTACGCAATCCGTAAAAAAGTAAGCTCAGCATTAGTAAGTGCGAATGTAAAACTGCATTTATAAGTTATGGCTTGCTCACTGGTCATTTAAAAAACTAAACAAAAATCAATGAAAAGCATTTTTTCAATACTACTTCTTTTGTTATTTTTTACAGAATGCGACGAGCAAAAATTAACCCATAAAGAAATAATAACCCACTATTATAATGCAAAAGACGCAGGTAATTTTGCTGAAATAAAAGCAGTTGTTGGCGATAGTATAACAATAATTTCAGGGGATTATGTGATGCCCTATAATCAGGATAGTTTTTATGAAAATTTTAAATGGGACTCTATATTTAAACCATCGTATAAAATAATTGATTTAGAAGAAGAGGATAATCAGATAATTGCTTCTGTATCTCAAAGCTGTATTCGTAATAATTTTTTAAAAAATAATCCGCTTACGTGTTCTTACAAAATCTCTTTCAGAGCTGGAAAAATCTCAAAAATTGAAGAATTATCGTGTGATGGTGTAGATTGGAATACGTGGGCAAAAGAAAGAGATGCCTTAGTTGCTTGGATTAAAAAAAATCACCCTAAGTTAGATGGTTTTATTAATGATATGACCATGAAGGGTTCTATGAACTATTTGAAAGCAATAGAGCTATTTGAATCTAGAGAAAAAGAATTGTAAAAAAGTAAGTAATATGGCTGCTTTTCATGTCAATGTTGTGTTTTGAAAATTTACCAAATACAATCTATTCCTAAATTGATTTTCTAATTTATTTCTATTCACAATAGACAAAACGGAGTGGTTTCGACATAGAAAATATTACCATGAAAAAATTAATTTTAATAGTATTAAGCTTCGCAATTTTGAGTATTCTCGGTTATATGGGAATTAAAATGTTGCCATTTACTAATGATGCAAAAAAAGATGCTATTAAGGCCGAAAGTTTTAAACTTGATAACAAAATACAAAACGGAGATATCATTTTCCAAACCTCCACATCAAGTCAAAGTAAAGCCATTCAATTGGCCACAAACTCAAAATACACTCACATGGGGATTATCTACGAAAATAGTGGAGCATATTTTGTTTATGAAGCTATTCAGCCTGTTAAATTAACCCCACTAGCGAAATGGATACAACGTGGAGAAAAAAAACATTATGTTATTAAACGAATTAAAAACGCTGAAAATATTTTAACAGACAGTGTTATTAACCAAATGAAAGTTTATGGAGAAACATTTAAAGGAAAATCGTATGATATTTATTTTGAATGGTCCGACGATAAAATATATTGCTCTGAACTCGTTTGGAAAATTTATAAACAAGCAGCACAAATAGAAATTGGAAAACTTGAACGGCTTTCGGACTTTGATTTATCGAACGAAATTGTTCAAGGTAAAATGAAAGAAAGGTCGGAGATAATATTCCGATGAATGAAAAAGTAATTTCTCCAGCAGAAATGTTTAATTCTGATAAATTAATAACCATTGAAGAAAAATAAAATTATTTAGATTCATTATAAACAATAAATATTTATTAGTTTTGCTTAAAATTTATAATTCGTGTTTAGGTTTATAGTAACCAACCTAAAGTAACCCTTAACGAACAGCTTAAAATGGCAAAACAAAAAACTCCCTTCTCTTTTCAAGTACGTGTAATACACCGTTATTTGGGCTATTTTTTATCAGGTATTATGATGGTTTATGCCATAAGCGGTATTGCCTTAATTTTTAGAAAAACAGATGCGTTAAAAAAAGAAGTCATCACAGAAACTAAACTAAACACCAACTTAAAAGTAGACGAGTTGGCCACTGCTTTAGATCTTAAATTAAGTCTAGAAAAAGAAGAAGGTAACGTACTTTATTTTGAAAATGTTACCTATAATCAACAGACAGGCTTAGCTACCGTAAAAAAAATGGAAGTACCATTTGTGTTAGATAAAATGCAAAAACTGCATAAAGCAACCACAAAAGATCCACTTTTTTATCTGAATATCTTCTTTGGAGCATCACTGTTATTTTTTGTGCTTTCCGCCTTTTGGATGTACACCCCAACCATGCCCATCTTTAAAAAAGGCATGTATTTTGCGCTCGGAGGTGCTGTTTTAACTATTTTGCTTTTATTTGTTTGATGATTTTTATATGAATTTTAAATACTATTTGGGCGCAATTTTAACCGTACCGCTGCTGCCCATTATGTATGTTCAAGGAAAAAGAATTATGGCAAGGGTTCCAAAATTGTCCGAAGCCAAAGCGCCGAAAGGCAGTATAAACTTTCTTAAAAGTAGAAAAACAATGCAACTAGTGGTTCTAGGCGAAAGCACTATAGCAGGCGTTGGAGTAAACACACACGAGGAAGGTTTTACAGGAACGCTAGCTACAGAATTATCGAAGCTATTTCAGTGTACTATCGATTGGAACGTGTATGCCAAAAGTGGTTATACAGCTCAAAAAATAACCAAAAAGTTAGTCCCAAAAATCAAAGAAGATGTTATTGATCTTATCGTGATTGGCATAGGTGGAAATGATGCTTTTAAGCTAAATAGTCCAAAAAAATGGAGAAAATCCATCCATGACTTATTAGATACCCTTCAATCAAAATATCCAGCAACGCCTATTGTTTTCTGCAATATGCCGCCTATTAAAGAGTTTCCTGCCTTTACTACCTTACTAAAAAATACCATGGGTACTTTAGTGGAAATTTTAGGCAAAGAACTTCAAAAAGCGATTATTGATTATAATGATGTGTACTACTACGGTGAGATTATCACCCTAGCGCAGTGGATAAAAAGACATGAATTGAAGGCCTCTAAAGCTGATTTTTTTAGTGATGGCGTTCATCCTTCCCAATTAACCTACCAAACCTGGGCTAAAGAGATCGCCGCAAAGATTTTTAATACCGCGGAGCTTAAAAATGTATTCGTTAGCCATTAAAAAGAAAATTATTTAAAAAAGGTTTGATCATAAAGGTTTAATTTGTAAGAATTTAGAGTATCTATAGGGCAATTTACCAGTTGTTTCCCCTCGCTTATAAATAAAATACGCTAACACCACAGCTAATCTTCCATTGACAACAAATTTTAGAAAACAACACGATTTAGCACTAATTTTACGCCTATGCGGGTAAAAGTCATTATTTTATATGCTGTTACAGGCTTACTTTTTTTAAGCTGCCTATCTGTTTGCGCTCAAAAGATAGCTCCAGTTGCCAACACCGATTCCTATGAAGGTTCGTTAAATAATAATTTGATAGTTAATGCAACCAACGGACTTTTAAATAACGATACAGATGCCAATGGTGTAGCAGGTTTATCAGTTTTAACCACTCCAGTTACAAGCCCGCTTAACGGCACCGTTAGCTTAAATGCCGATGGTAGTTTTACATTTATACCTACCGCAGGATTTTTAGGTACGGACACTTTTCAATATCGTGTTTGTGATGATGGAAGTCCAAATAATATTGTTTCTCAATTCGATTTTAATACCGCGGCATTAAGCGCAGCCACGATTGGCCCTAACGCTAGCTCCATAAATGCTGGTGCTGTACAAACTACTTGTGGTATTCGAATACCCTCTACAGTATCTGGAGGGTCCGCTGGTTTAGATATAGTGGTACCCAATACAGGAGCTATTTTTAATTTTACCAGCTTTCAATTAGACTTTGAATATAGAGATCAAGAAGGTACGGCAGATATTGTACGAGGTGGTAATTTTAGAGTGTACCACATAGGAGCAAATACGCTAGGGATTAGGCTAAATTTAATAAACGCAACTACCAATGCACCCATAAGCATTACACAATCATTGGGTAATTTTCTTCCCAATTCAGCCAACTATAGTGTAGCTTATAATTCCGTAAATGGCACGGTAACTTACACGGCAAATGGCAGTACCACTAACTTTGTAGTAGCCCCTCCTTTTTCTCCTTTGAACACTGCTTTGGCAGATAGTATTATCATTGGGGAGTTTATGGATAATAGTGGAAGCACTTTGCCTTCCTTATGTGATATGGCTTTTACAGATACCAGTAAACTTTGTGATGATGGTACGGTAAATCTGAGTTTTTTAGCGAGCGTAATCACCAATAGAAAAATAACCTATCGGGTCAATAAAAATTAGAATTCTTGGCTAATTCAGCAGTGGTATTTTTTAGAGCTGCATAATAAAGTTCATCACCTTTCTATCATTTTTTTTAAATAGGAAATCATGTTTTTGTATCTTTCTAGGATCACAAAAACAAGCACGCTTATGAAATCAATGTATACTCTGTTCACCCTGCTTCTCAGTTTGGTCTGTACACCATTTTTAGCCCAAGAAGCCTACTTTTTGTCGGATCCAACACTTTCGCCAGATGCACAAACAATAATTTACGCCTATGATGGCGATTTGTGGAAAGTAGCCGCTACTGGAGGAACTGCGGTTCGTTTAACGGCTATGGACGGCGAAGAAAGTTTGCCCAGAATTTCGCCAGATGGCAACTGGCTAGCTTTTACTTCTACCCAATTGGGGAATAAAGATGTGTATGTAATGCCCTTAGATGGTGGCACCATTAAACAACTCACTTTTCATGATGCTGCAGATGATGTAGATAGCTGGTCTTGGGATTCGCAGACCATTTACTTTACATCCTCAAGAAGTAATCGGTATAGTGGCTACCAAGTTTCTAAAAACGGAGGTACTCCAAAAGCTTTATTTACGAACTATTTTAATACCACGCATAATATTGCGGCGCACCCAAAAACCGATGAACTCTTTTTTAACGAAAGCTGGGAAAGTAAAAATTTTACCAACCGCAAACGCTACAAAGGCGCTTATAACCCCAATATAAAATCCTATAACCCTACCACCAAAATCTATAAAGAATATACTGATTATGAAGG
>JANQTG010000225.1:6903-31344 GCA_030731855.1 Cellulophaga sp.
GTAGCAATACAAATGCCTATCAACAATACTCTGAATCAAAATCAAGATTTTAAAGTAGCTGATAACATTACTAATTTTGATGTTTCACCAGATGGTAAAAAAATAACTTTTGTATCGCGAGGCGTACTTTTTGTAAGCGATAGCAAAGGCAAATTCACAAAACCGATGGACACCAAAATAGGAGAACGTGTTTTAGAAGCCAAGTGGTTAAAAGACAACACTACGCTTTTGTTTACCAGAACCCATAATGGTTATAGTAACATTTTCAGTATTGCCGCGACTGGCGAAACAGGAGAAAAGCAACATACCAACGAAGCTCGGAACAATGTAAATATTCAGCTAGATACTGCTCAAACCAAGGCGGTTTATATCAGCGGTAGAGACGAACTTCGCTTACTAGACCTCAATACTTTTAAGAGTGATGTTTTAGCAAAAGACGAATTTTGGGCCTTGTACGCACCACAACCCCGGTTTTCTCCAGACGGAACGCATATTCTTTATAACGCCTACCGAAATTTTGAACATGATGTTTTTGTCATTCGCTTGGCAGATAAAAAAATTACCAATTTAACACAAACCGGAGTAACCGAAACGGAACCTGTTTGGTCGCCAGATAGCAAAAATATTTTCTTTTCATCGAACTTAGTAAAAGCCAGCTACCCTTATGGCTTACCAGATGCTCAAATTTATAAAATGCCTTTAGATAAGTTTGATAATCCATATCAATCTGAAAAATATACCGCACTTTTCAAAAAAGAGGCGCCAAAAACTGATGATAAAAAATCCAAGAAAAAACCAGTTAAAGCTACACCCACAAAAGCATCGGAAATTGTGATCAATACGGATGACATTATGCAAAGAATAGCATCTATAAGTCCATCTTTTGGGATTCAAGAAAGTCCGTTTGTCATTGGCACCAAAGATGCTACACACGTATATTATTTAAGCAATCACGATGAAGGCGACACGAAACTCTGGAAAACCGTTATTACTCCTTTTGAAAAAAATAAAATAGAAAAAGTAAGTGATGAAAAAATACGAAATTATCAAATCGCGAATTCAAAAGACAATTATTTTATACTTGCTAAAGGCAACATTCACAGTTTAGATGTTGAAAAAAATAAATTAGAGAAAATTGAACTCGCCTATACGTTCCGAAAAAATTTAGAAGAAGAATTTAACCAAATGTTTATGGAAGCTTGGGCAGGTTTCGGAGAGAATTTTTACGACAACGATTTTCACGGCGAAGATTGGAACGCCTTAAAAGAGAAATATGCGCAATACTTGCCGCATTTAACCAATCGTGCGCAACTGCGCTTACTTTTTAATGATATGCTGGGAGAATTAAATACCTCACACTTCGGATTTAACTCCAACGGAAAAGAAGAAAACGAGTTTTATAATTCTAGCTCCAATGCTATTGGCGTATTATTTTCTGATAATAATCCGTTTGAAGTAGCTAAAATTATTAGTGATGGCCCGCTAGATATTACAGGTAAAAATGTTCAAAAAGGTGATGTGCTTATCGCTGTAAACGGTGGCAAAGTGGATAATGAAATTAACAGAGAATCCTATTTTGTACAAGCTTCAAAAGACGATGAAATTGAGCTTACTTTTAATCGTAATAGTCAAGAAATAAAGGTAAATGTTCATCCAATTTCGAGCAATGCGCAACGGACTTTGTTATATGATGAATGGGTTGATGGTAATCAAAAGTATGTGGATACCAAGAGCGATAAAAAAGTAGCCTATGTACACATGAAAAACATGACCGGCGGCGAATTAGAAAACTTTAAACGAGAAATGGTTTCGGAAGCCAACAAACGAGACGCTATTATTCTAGATTTACGTTATAATACGGGTGGTAATGTACATGATGAAGTACTTCAATTTTTATCACAAAAACCCTATTTACAATGGAAATACCGAGATGGAGCAATGGCACCACAGCCTAATTTTGCGCCTTCCGTAAAACCCATCATTCTATTAATTAACGAACAATCTTTAAGCGATGCCGAAATGACCGCCGCAGGTTTTAAAGCTTTGGGCTTAGGGAAAATTATAGGCGTAGAAACCTATCGCTGGATAGTTTTTACCTCTTCAAAAGGTTTGGTGGACGGCTCGTCGTACCGGTTACCTTCGTGGGGCTGTTATACCTTAGAGGGCGAAAACTTAGAAAAAACTGGGGTTGCACCGGACATTAAAGTCGCCGAGAATTTCGAAGATAGATTAGAAGGGAAACAGCCGCAATTAGACAAAGCTTTGGAGGAAATTTTTAAGCAGCTTGGTAAAAATTAAAATACGCTAGATAGTTGGCAGTAACAGTTAACAGTACCAAGTAGTGTTGCTTTATTTAATATTATAATTTTAACCCTGCTAATCATTATTATTAGTTACAAACCCTCAAAAAATCCTTTTAAAAGAGCCTCCTTAAAAAACTACTTTAAAAAAGTAAGTTATTTCTACTAAAGCTGAACTGTAATTCTTTCGTAAAATAGAAAACGGATTCAAGTTTAGCTTTTTTAACTAAAAAATACCCACTAATGGGTATTTCACAAAGTACCTCAAATCTCTAGTTTTGGAAACGAGATAATTAAGAATCCTCTTAATCGTCGATAATCAACCAACGAAATTTCCAAAATGCGTGTGAACCTATCACATATAATTGTATTGCTAGCACTGCTTCAACTTAATGTTGGACTAGCGCAAGATACTAATACCGACCAAGAAGTTCGATTCAAAACTAGTAACGGATTTTTTGGAAAGGCTATTATAATTATAAAACCTTATTACGATACTTCTTTTAAAATAGATATTGGGTTAAAATCTGTCATTATTGAAGGTTTTGAAACATCTCTTGGAACGTTTTCAAATTCCAAACTTGAAGCTTACAACATTGTATTTCCTACTTTGTGCGAAGACTGCTCCATAATCCTTAAAGGCTCTATAAGTGTTCTTTTGCCAGATTCATATAGTAGAACTTATATCGATTTTAATACCGATAGTGGACTGTCTAAAAATACAACTACCACATTAACTATCCCGCTTTCTTATAATAACTCAATCACTAATGAGCTAATAAGTGCTTGGATATCAACATCGGCAATCGAACGCACAGAAATAACAAATTTGGATGGACAAACCCTCAGGACGATTATTAGTGCCGCAAGAAAATTTGCAGCTAAAAAAGAGGATGCTGATATCTTAACAACACTACTTCACGAATTAAGGGAAACTCCAGCAAATGAACGTAAACAACTTGTCTATAATTCTAGAAATAGATTTTCCGATAAAAGCAAAGCAGATAGTTTAGTTAAAGTCATAGAAAACGGCAGCTTTACAGTGAACCCAATAGTGAACACTTCAACAGAAATTGAGAAAAAAGTGTCGCCTAGCAATCTAGTTTCGAAGCAGGTAAATAATGAATATCGCATGCCTGATGTTGTAAATACAAACAGCGCAGGTAATGCAGAAGAAGCCCAATATTTAATTGAAGAATTGAAAGAACGTTTAGCTTCTGAAAAAGAGATTTGTTCGGAAAGAATTCTATCGGAAGAAAACAAAAAAGATCAGGCTGTTAAAAATGAAGAATATTTGTTAGCAAACGAAATAAACAACAGCATTAATGCGCTAAAAAAGGAATGTGTTGATAATTTGCTCTCGTTTGAAGTAGAAATTGCTCAGGCAGAAAAAGAACTCAAAGAGCAAAAAACCAATAATAACGGACAACGAAAAGTAGCACTCGAAAAGTGCAAAAAAGAAATACAAGATTTGGAAACTATGAAATCTTCTGCGATCACAACAGAAGATTATCTAGCAGCATCAGAACTTAAAAAGGCCATAATCCAACAAAAGGAAAAATGTACTGCCCTTAGTGATCCAGGACAAGCCATAATAGATTATCCAAACACTATACCTTTAAATATCCGTCAAGAAAAAGAACCGCAGCAAAAGGTAGAAAGCCAAGAAACCACTTTAATAGCCGTTGTAAGCAGTACCTCCAAAAATCAAAACTCCTCAAAAACAGAAAGCAATCAAAGTTCGCTAAAAACTATAATGAATAATCCTAATGGATTATCACAAGAAAATAGTTCAGAAGATTCGAATAGTCTTAGTGAGTTAGTGAATGAAACAGAGCAAACAGAAGGACTAGCACAAATAATTAATACAAAAAACAGCACATCACTTGCCATTATAACTGAAGAAGAGGATAGCACACCGAAAAGCAAAAGAAACCTTTCAAAAATCTCGAAGTCCGACTTTGATTTTACAGCGAATCTCAAAGCCTACAAACGAAGTTCTTTGGCCACCATTATGTTAGAAAATAGCAACGAAGAACATATTGATGTTATTAAGGAAACATTTTTAAATAAACCGCTTCCTGAAAAATTTAATAACCATAACGTATCCCATAAATACATTCCTATTTATTCGACTGCAAAAAATCATTCCAATGATATCAGTCGTTTTTTAGAATCAAATCAAGTAGCAAAAAAACTAGTAGCTAAATGGTTTAATAGAGATGAAAATGGGGCTTTTAATATGGATTTGATTGCCAAAAGAGGTCATTACAACGCCACTGCTTACGATGTAAATATTGCAAAAAATTCAGAACGTGGTTTAGCAATGTTAGCCGATGCAGGAGAACAATTAATCGGGAATACCTTTGTTGTAGTTAATGATTATAAATTCACTAACAAAGAAGAAGTTGGCAAAAAGGTAAGTTTATTGGCTAATTTAACATCTATCGCTGCTTCGTATGCAGGTGCGGGAGACGTTGCAACCGTTGCTAGTGCTGTAAGCTTAGGAAGCGCTGTTGCTGGAAAAGGCTATGTGATAAAAACAACTTCATATTTATACAAACTGGTTTGGACAGGTAAAATTGCTGAAACCTTCTACAATGATTATTGGATAGACGAAAACAACTTCGACCCGACTAAAAAAACAGCTTTCGATAATTCTCAAATTTTCAGATTGGTGCTTATTGGGTACGAAAATGCCTGGGCAGATGTACAATCATCAATATTCACGAATAAGTCAGAAGAAGAACTAATAGAACGAGCTACCATAAAAGCATCTGACCAAGCCATTTCAAAATTACAACGCAAGTTTGAAATTTTTAGAACCAAAACTCCTTTGTTAAGTGCTGACCCTTTAACTGCAAAAATAGGACTTAAAGAAGGCTTAGAAAAAGGAGATAAATTTGAAGTTCTTGAGCAGTATCTAAGAGACGATGGTACCGTTGGCTTAAAAAGAAAAGGGGTAATTAAAGTAGATAAAAACTATATCTGGGATAATAGGTATATGGCTCATGAAGAAAATAATTCGAGTTTAGAATATACCAAATTTAATGGCGATACTAAAAGGCTATATGCTGGAATGTTAATTAGACAAATAAATTAAAATACCATAAAATGATAAAATTACTATCAAAAAACATATTACTTATAGCTTTACTCTTAAGTACTGTATATACCTACGGTCAACGAAAGCAGCGTTTAGCAGACAAAGACACTAAACAATGGCATTATGATATTGAATGTGTAAATACTGCAAAACAAGGTTTTAAACTAGTGAAGGTTTGGTCCTATTCTAAAAAACCAAAATATGCGGTATCGCAATCGTTCAAAAATGCTGTGCATGGCATCATTTTTAAAGGTTTTACAGAACAAGGCAGGAGCTGTACTGCATTTAGAGCTTTAATGAATAAGCCTATGACTGAAAAGGAATACAATGCTTTTTTTAAGGACTTTTTTTTAGATTCAGGAGAATACAACTTATATGTAACTGATGCTGAAAATGGTGCAATTGTGCCAGAAGACATTCAAAAAGTAGATAAAAAAATGTATAAAATTGGTGTCGTAGTAAGTATAAATACTGATGCACTAAGAAAAAGGCTAGAAGATGAAGGTATCATTACTGGTTTAACTACAGGATTTTAAAATTTTAATAATGAAAAATATTTATATACTTCTAATCGCTTTGTGTAGCATATTTGCGAACGGACAAGCCAAAAAACCAACATTAATGGTGGTACCGAGTGATGCTTGGTGTTTTAATAATGGTTATGTGCTACAATTCAATGATCAGGGAACCATAGTGAAAATTCCCGATTACAAAAGGGCATTTCAAGAAAATACCGAAGTGCTACAAGTAATTAGTCAAATTAACGGAATTATGGCAGATCGAGGTTTCCCGCTAAAAAATATGGAATCTTCAATTAAAAGTCTGGAAATGAATAGTGCTGAGGATGCCATGCGCACTTCAAAAGATGGCAGTGATATCGTTGAAACTCCTATTGATGCTTTGAAAAAAATTGCAAAAGCAGATATCATCATTCAACTTACTTGGACGCTAAATTCCGTAGGACCGAAAAAATCCGTCAATTTTAATTTACAGGGTTTAGATGCTTATACTAATAAACAAATCGCTACAGCAACAGGTACTGGCGATCCGTCTTTTGCTGCGGAACTTCCTGTATTACTGTCAGAGGCTATCATTGCCCATATCGATAATTTTACCGCAAGCCTAACGGATCATTTTGATGATATGTTTACAAATGGTCGTGAAATTATTGTCCGAATTCAGACTTGGGAAGATTGGGGTGATGATTTAGAAACGGAATTTAATGGTGAAGAACTCGGCTATATTATTGAAGATTGGCTCGCCGCAAATACCGTAAAAGGTAGGTTTAGTACTACTGATTTTACCGAATCTATGGCCTTATTTGAACAAGTTCGTATGCCACTTTATAATGAAAGTGGAAGACCCCTTGATGCCAGAAGATATCTGCGTGATTTAAGTAAAATGCTCAGCAGTGCACCTTATAATATCTCTAATAAATTAGTCATGAACGGGCTAGGTAGAGCAACCATAATTTTAGGAAGTAAATAAAAAAAGATGAAAAAAATACTATACTTACTAATCCTATTATTTTTTATAAACCTTCAAGGTCAAGAAAATAATAACGGGATACTTTTAGGAGCTTTTATTCCTAAACAAGCCACAGAAATTCCGAGTGAAGCGAAAAGTCTTTTAATAGATAAACTTGGGAGAATTATCACTAAAAACGGATTGAGTGCTAATGTAAATGCGCCTCGTTTTATTTTAGTTCCCAAAGTTTCGGTTTTATCAAAAAATACGCTTGCAACCGCACCGCCTAAAGTCGCTTTGTATCTTGAAGTAACTTTTTATATCGGTGATGGTATTGCTGGTAATCTTTTCGAAAGTAAAACGATAAAAGCTAAAGGTGTTGGTACCAACGAACGTAAAGCCTACATCTCTGCTATCAGAAATATTTCAGATTCCAATAAATACCTAATTGAACTAATAACTAAAGGAAAAGAAGAAATTATAAGTTATTACGATTCACAATGTGCGGACATCACTAAAAAAGCATCGCGACTGGAAGACGAAGGAAAAATAGGTGAAGCACTATTTACCATTACAAATATTCCGGAATCTAGTACTTGTTTTGATAGTAACAAATCCAAAATAAAGAAACTTTACGATAAAGCCATAGACGAAGATTGCGCGAGAAAACTAAACCTTGCAAATGCCATTTGGACAGCAAATCAAGATCTGAACGCAGCAAATAAAGCAGGAGCAATTCTAGCTTCTGTAGAGCCAACCTCTAATTGTTTTGAAGAAGTAAAAGCATTGTATGACAACATTTCAGAACGCGTTAAAAGTGTTTCCGATCGTGACTGGGAATACCAATTAAAAGAACTAGAAATTGAAGCAAATAGCGTTGAAGCCGCAAGAGATATTGGAGTCGCTTATGGCCAAAATCAGGCTCAAAATGTAACCTATAACACACGCGGTTGGTATGATTAATTAGATAGAATACTATTCGATAAGATTATTAAATATTGGCATTTGTACACCATTGTAAGCTCCAAAACAAAATACTCCCAACTGCTAATGCTTACGGAATACCAAATACTTAAAAAACTACCCCTCTAACTCCTTCTTCACTTCCTTACGTAAATAATATCCTGTTACAATGGTCGCTAAAACATCGGCAATGGGGAAAGCTAACCAAACGCCTAATTCATCAAAATAAATAGGTAAAATAAAAATTAAGGGAATAAAAAAGAAACCTTGTCGTGTTAATGTCAATAATAAGGCTGGTACTGCTTTGCCTACCGCTTGAAAATATGCTGCTCCGATTAGTTGTAAGGCAATAATCGGTGTGGCAGCAAATACCAATCGCATGGCTAATGGAATATGTTCTAAAACGTAATTGTTTATGGCAATTTCCTCTGCTGGCATACCTTCTTTAGTACTTAAAAATAAGCTTGCAATTTCTGCGGGGAATATCATCAACCCAATAAATACAATAGTTGCCAAAATTGCAGCATATTTAATTGCCGTATAAATACTTTCTTTTACCCTTGCATATTTTTCAGCCCCATAATTAAACCCTGCAATGGGTAAAAATCCTTGGGTAACTCCAAACACAGGAAACAAAGCAAACATTAACATTCGAGCAATAATGGCATAAACGGCAACCATTGCTTCGCCTCCTAAACCGAAAAGTATATTATTCATTAATAAATAGACAATACTAGTGGTCGCCTGCCTCGCAAGCGTAACGAAACCCAGAGAACTGATTTCTTTTAGAATAGGAAAGTCTAAGCGGATATGTGAAAAATTAATTTTTAATTCAGAATTTTGAGAAAGAAAAAAGTACAAAACATACGCAAAACAGAGCACATAACCAATGGTAGTTGCCCACGCAGCCCCTGCCATGCCCCAATCGAAAATATAAATAAAAATATAATCCATCACCAAATTCCCAACCGAAGGAATGATCATAGCAATCATGGCAAATTTCGGTTTTCCTTCGGCTCTAATAACAGTGTTTCCCATCATACAAAGCGCCAAAAAAGGCACTCCGTACAACACAATGGTATAGTAAATTTTAGCGGGCTCAAAGATGCGACCTTTTCCTCCGAAAGCCGGAATAATACTATCTACATACGTTAGACCTAAAATTACCATCGTAATGGTAATTAAAAGGGTTAAAGTAATTTGATTTCCGAAGGTTTTTAGAGCTTTTGCCTGATTGTTAGATCCTAAAGCACGAGAAATGATGCTAGAACCACCTATGCCGACAGACATACCCAAAGCGCCTATAAAAAAAGACACAGGCAATACCACATTAATCGCTGCAATGGCTATTGATCCTATCCAATTACCCACAAAAATAGAATCTACCAGAATATTTAGTGACATCACTAAAATTCCGATAGACGCCGGTACAGCTTGCTTTACGAGTAATTTTCCAATGGGTTCAGATCCTAACTGTTCTGCAGAAACTTTTGCCATTATGCTGGTAATTTACCAGATTCTCCCCAAGTATTAATCCAATTTGCCATTACGCTTACCCAAGCATCATTATCGTTTAAGCATGGAATGTGCGTGTAGTGCTCTCCTCCTGCTTCTTCAAATTGCTCTTTTCCTTCCATCGCAATTTCTTCAAGCGTTTCTAAACAATCAGAAACAAAAGCTGGAGTAATTACGGCTAATCGTTTTTTACCTTCTTTGGCTAAACGCTCAAATTCATAATCTGTATACGGTTTTAACCATGGATCGCCCGCTAATCGCGATTGAAACGATACACTTACTTTACTTTCTGGCAAGCCTAAATAAGCTTTTACGCTTTCTGTGGTATCATAACATTGGTGGCGGTAACAACTGTGGTGTGCTACAGAATTTACCGAACAACATTTTCCATCCATTTTACAATGGAATTTTGTTGGGTCTGATTTTCTGATATGACGTTCTGGAATTCCGTGATATGAAAATAATATATGATCGTATTCAAACTCTTTTAAGCCCTCGGCAATACTTTCAGAAAGCACTTTTATATAGTCTGGATTTTTGTAAAAAGCGGGTAAGGTAGTTAGCTTCATTTCAGCAAAAAATTGCTGTTGTACTTCCATGGTTTTCACCACTACCGTTTCATAAGAACTCATGGCATAATGTGGATAAAGCGGCACCAATAAAACATCGTCTACGCCTTTATCTTTTAATTCTTGTAAGGCATTTTTAATCGACATTTTTCCGTAACGCATTCCTAGAGCCACAGGCATTTTCGTGTGTTCTTGTACCTTTGCAGTAAAACGTTCAGAGATTACTACTAAAGGCGAACCTTCATCCCACCAAATTTTGGCATATGCTTTGGCAGATTTTTTAGGTCTGGTTTGCAATATAATACCGCGCACCAGAATATTTCTTAAAATATTCGGAACGTCAATAACGCGCTCATCCATCAAAAATTCGTCTAAATAAGGTTTTACGTCTTTTGATGTTGGACTTTCAGGGGAACCTAAATTGACTAGTAAAATGCCTTTCATTTGCTGTTTTTTTCTTTTTCAGTTACAAAAATACTACATGCAATTTGTATAACCTTTAAAACAGATAATTTCTTTATTGATAAAGGTATAGATAAAGTCAATTTATTAGCTTATTTGAGTTTTAAACAACTATTTTACGTTAAAATACATCTAACAAAAATATCATAGCTATGTTTTCTGAATTATTACAAGAACAAAATGCCTTACTCTATCTTATAGGAAGTATAATTTTACTCGTTCTATTACAGTTTGTTACTATGCAAATTTTAAGACAATTCGGTAAAAATCCTAAATACCTATTGGATAAGAACGCCATCAAAAAAATAAGCTTTCCTATTCTTATTCTATTCATTTCTGTAGTTCTTAGGATAGAAATTATTCATGAAAATATAGGCATAGGGGAATTTACTTTTATCCTCAAAAAAATAAGCACACTGCTAGTTATTATAGCAATAACGTGGTTACTTATTGCTAGTATTAAAATCATAAAACAAAAAGTAGTTGCAAATTATGATGTTTCGGCATCAAATAATTTAAAAGCGCGAAAAATTTATACACAGTTCAATATTTTAGAACGCATTATTATATTTATACTGATCGTTTTTGCGATTGGAATAGCTTTAATGAGCTTTGATAGCATTCGCGAAATTGGTGTAAGTATTTTTGCTTCGGCAGGAATTGCAGGCATTATACTAGGTTTATCAGCTCAGAAAATGATAGGTAGTATTTTAGCAGGCATTCAAATTGCCATAGCACAACCTATAAAAATCGATGATGTGGTTATTGTAGAAGGAGAATGGGGAAAAATTGAAGAAATTACCCTAACCTACGTCGTGATCGGTATTTGGGATAAACGAAGACTAATAGTACCAACAACATATTTTATAGAGAAACCTTTTCAAAATTGGACCAAAAGCTCTTCTGAAATATTAGGAACTGTATTTTTATATACGGATTATAAGGTACCTTTTGATGCTATCAGAGAAGAATTAACACGTTTATTAAAAAGTACGGAACTGTGGGATGGCGAAGTAAATAATTTACAAGTAACAAATGCTGCACCACAAAATATAGAAATAAGGGCATTAATGAGTGCAAAAGATTCTTCTACCGCTTGGGATTTAAGAGTTTTTATTCGCGAAAAATTAATATCTTTCCTACAAGAAAAATACCCTGAAAGTTTGGCACATACTAAGGTATCTCTAAAAAACACAAATCTTTAAAAAATAGTTTAATTAATGTGGCGTTATAAACAACAAACACTAGTGTCATAAATCCTTTTAAAATATAAATTACGCATGCGATTACTCTTTACGCTTGTTTTAGCTTCGATTTTTATTGGAGTAAACGCTCAAGAAAAAAATAGCCTTCTTTGGGAAATCTCAGGAAATGGACTCAAGCAAAGTTCTTATTTATATGGCACTATGCATGTAAGCAAGAAAATTGCTTTCCGTTTAGATGATGTCTTCTATGAGGCACTTGATAAAAGTGAAATTATTGCTTTAGAGTCTGACCCCAATACGTGGCTCGATGAAGAAAATACTATGGGTTTTAGTTTCGGGGAAAGCTTTATGACCAAAGGGTTTTATAGTAACGCTTTTGAATTCTCCCATCCTGAAAAAGATGAACTAGCCGCTTATATTGGTTTTGACGACCAAATGGTCAATGGTATTTTATACCGAACTGATGAATATGCTCAAAATTTTGAAGAAGATACCTATTTAGATATGTTCATCTACCAAGCAGGCGCTAAGTTTGGAAAACCAATTGTTGCTTTAGAAGACTTAGAAGAATCTGCTATTTTAGTTGGCCGTGCAAGTTTTAATAGTTATAAAGAAAAACCTTCGGAATGGTTACAAAAGAAATTGCAGCAGAAAGATTATGTTCAGCTGGTGCAAGATGCGTATCGAGAACGGAACATTGATTTATTAGATTCCATAGACCAAGCGTTATATACCGATCATTATTTAAAGAATATGCTCTATATCCGTAATGAAAATATGGTGATAAAATTAGATTCTGTAATGCAAAAAGCTAAGGTTTTTACAGGAATTGGAGCAGCGCACTTACCCGGAAAAAAAGGCGTAATCCAAATGTTAAGACAAAAAGGATATACGGTAAAACCTTTAAATTCTAAAACCGGTCAAAAAGGAATAACTTTAAAATCAGAAATAGAAAAAACAGTATTTAATAACAGTTATTCGCAACAAAACGTCGACGACGGTTTATTTTCTATCGCATTGCCCAACAAGTTATATCCTGTAGCCGAATTCTCGAATACTTTTTATATTTCTCCAGATTTAGCAAATGGTAGTTTTTTTACGGTCAATAGAATTCCTCTTTTTTCATACCTAGCTGATAATAAAAAATACACTATTGATGCTATTGACGCACTTTTATTTGAAAATATCCCAGGAAAAATCATAGAAAAAAAACAAATTACCAAAAACGGATTTAAAGGGCTAGATATTAAAAACCTCTTGAAAAATGGAGAACACCAACGGTACCAAATTTTTGTAACACCATTAGAAATCATCATTTTTAAAATGGGCGGTTATGATGACTATGTAAAACAATATGGTGATACCATTTTTAATAGTATTCAGTTTAAAAATTTTGATACTTCGCTCAAAAAAGTAAGTTCTAGCTATACCGATTTTGAGGTAGATATGCCGTCTTATTATACGTTTACCAATACAGAAAGAACCGGAAATAGGCTTATTCAAGGCTTCGATAGCATCAATAATACCTATCGGTTTCTAAAAAAAGTAACCCTTCACGACTATAATTTTATTGAAGAAGATACTTTTGAATTGAAACAAATTCAAAATAGATTTTACAAAAAATTAAAACTTAAAGAAACTTATAACCCTATTATTCAGAATAGTTTAAAGTCTTTTGCAGTAATCGATACTTTAAGTCAAAATAAAATACATTTATACACCACTTTGCAAGGCGAAAATTATTATTTATTAGGTATGGTGACTAAAGATAGTACAGAAGCTCACGAATATTTTAATTCTCTAAAACTATCTAAACCAACGTATAAAGAAAGGTTTGAAAAAGTAAAAGATACAGCGCTGTTTTTTACAAGCATAAGCAACATGAAGCCACCTCAATTTGTTGTAAACAGTAATGGGTTTAAGAAAAAGGAGATTAAAGAGTATAATGGCTATTCTAAACAAACTGTTTATCAAAACAAAAATAGCGAGGCAATAACAGTACAATTAAATAAAGCACACGATTTTTTAATGTTCCCCAGTATAGATTCTATCTGGAGCTTACGAAAAAAAATATACGCTAATAAAACTTTTAAAATTAGTGATGAAAAAGCACATACCTCGGCAGAGGGCTATGAAGAATTACAACTCACTTTAACCGATACAGCAAGTACTAGGGGGATTTTAATAAAAAATGTGCTTAAAGATGGTCTGTTGTACGAAATAAAGGCGGTTATAGATACCATTACAAAGCCGAATAAATTTATAACCGAATTCTATGATAATTTTATACCTCTCGATACCGTTATTGGCAAAAGTATTTTAGTAGATAAAACTCCAGACTTCTTCAAAGCATTAAGAACCAATGATAGCATTGCGTTAAGCGGTTATCCGTTGATCAATTTTGATAAAAAGCATGTTGATTCTTTAAAGTATTATATATCACAATTTGAGTTTAAAGAATCTCAGAAAATTATTCAGGCATACCTCATTCAGAAATTAGCAGCCATAGATAATGCTGAAATTCTAAAATTTTATAGTAATTTCTACGAAAAATCGTATAATAATTCCGTTGCCCAAACCAAAATACTACAGGCTATTGCCCAGAAAAAAACCATAGAATCTGCGCAACAGCTGTTAGATTTAATGGCTGTAGATTTGCCTTTGGTGTCGAGTAGTTTTGAAATTTATCAAATTTTTAAACCTTATGTAGACAGCCTTCCATTAGCTAAAAAATTATATCCTGAGATACTCGATTATAGCAGTATAGAAGAATATAAATCTCCTATCTTTTCATTATTAGCCAAGTTAAAATCCGAAGAAATTATACGTCCGAAAATCTATAAAAAATATAAGAACCAAATTTTGAGTGATGCTAAAATTCAGCTTAAAAGAGAATTGGGGAAAAGCAATAACAGAAATATAAAAGGCTCCTATTTTAATAATTTATCAGGTGTAAAAAATACGGCAATTCTAGAAGATTATATTCAGCTGTTGTACCCGTTTATCAAAGAAAAAGAGGTACAATTATTTTTTGACAAATTAGATTTAGTGACCGATTCAGAAATACAAACCACTAAAGCCGCTTTGCTAGCGAGCGATGAAAACTTTGAAAACTCTGAACAACTAAACCAATTAGCCAAAGCCTTAGAAAGCCGAAACCTTTTGTTCGAAAAACTTGAAGCTAAAGGACAGATTGCAGTGTTCCCAGCTGCATATAAAACCCAACAATTATTGTCAGAAGCACAACTTTTTGAAAACGAAAATTTAGAATCTCCTTTAGATTCTATCCAATTTGTATCAAAAAACAGCATAAAACATCGTGGTAAAGAGTACACGTCCTATGCGTTTAAATACCGCAAAATCAACGATTACGATAAAAATTTTAAAATGTACCTAGCGGTATATGAAAACAATACCAAACTACAATCGAAACCTTTTTACAAAAACAATGGCTACCGCATTGAAGACACCGATACCGACAAAGAAATACTAGATGTAGTAATCGAAGAATTTATACTAAAAGACCGAAAACGTGCCGAAGTATTTAGAGAAAATCAAGACAATGGTTTTGGTGGGTATTATGATTATTGATTAATAAAACAATATATTCTCTGAATTTTATAAGCATAAAAAATGTCACTTCGAGTGAACAATTTGAAACAATATTGCAGAAGTAGTTTGCATCGAGAAGGTTTTGTAGTAACAAAGGTTCTCGATACCTGCCCGTCTGGCAGGCGGGCAAAACCTCTTTCAAAGTTTCACTCGAACTGATATAAGTTTATCCCTAAGTTAAATCATTCTAACAGGTAGCGAAATTTTTAAAGCTCGTAAGCTTCTAATAAGCAATGGCGTTTTCTAGTTTTGAACACTATCCAACTCAACAATAGGTAAATCCAAAACTTTTAGTGTATCCATAACTGCAACACTGTCTAGTCTCTGTTGTAAATCATAATTAATCCGCTCAGGATAAATAACTTCATCGCTTAAATTTTCTGAAGCTTTCCAGGTTTCGCCTAATTGCTCTAAAATAGTACTCGTCCATCGTGAAGGGTGTTTAGCATCAATCCAAATTACATCTCGGTACTCTGCATCAACCAATGCTAAATCTGGTGTAGCAGCACCATCAAACTTTTTGCTATCTTCCCGAACGGCAGCAATAGTACCAATAACAAACATACGTTTACGACCCGCTATATTTTTGATAAAAGGCCTAAATTCAACAGGCTTATTAGCCGACCAATCGTATTCTTTTCTAGATTCTATTACTTTTAAAGGCATAGCAGAAACTCCCGCCATTCCTTCTTTTCGAGCCGCGTGATTGTAGTAATATAGTTTATCCGTTCCATCCGCAGGAATCATTACACTAAAAGCTAAACTAGTGCGTTCATCGCCAATAGGTTCTAAACCAAACCAATGGTACAAACCATCATAAGCTTCGGTTTTCATCCCAATAAAATCAAAATCGGTTACATACGGTTGTTGGTTTTGATCTTCTGGTAAATCTGGAATTTTAACAGCCGTTTTCATATTCCAAGGTAAAGGATCTGTAAATCCACCTAAAAATTGTAACGACTGTGCTTGAACCCTAGAAATTTCTTCTGCTAGCGTATTTTGGCGGGTTAAATAAGGGTGATTTTTAATTTCTGATGCTGGAATGTAAGTGCCTTTTCCTATGGTAATACGCTCTACATAATCTGATATGTCATGAATTCCAGCATCGATAACCATAACCCCACCGTAGGTAGGATAAGGAAAAAAGAAACCCTTCCATTTAATTAAACTCACTACTTGCACCCATTTATCTTCATCGTTTTTCATGTAAAAAACGTCACTTGGCTGCAGTGTGAACAGTTGAAAAATGTTAAAACGTTGTACAACCGCATTATATGTATTGCGACTAAAAGCCAAAGATTCACCGATAGAAAAAGTAATCGGGATACGGTTTTCTTTAGAAAAACGCGGAAAAGGCGAAGTGCTTTCTACCGTAAAAAGTTCCTCTGTATTGTCATTCATTCGCTGCCAAGTATATTCTTTAGCCGGCTGTACCGCCATAGTCCATTGGTTGGTACTATCCACACGAACTAATTGAGGCAACGAAACTTCTTGGGTTTCACCAACTGATTCATACGCCATCGTCACAATATTATTAAAAGGCTGAATACGCTCGTTTTGTGTTAATGGCAGTTCAGTTAGCTCCTCCATATTTAAGTTTTTGTAAACATTGTAGGTCTGCATGTAATTATACAGCTCTAACTTCCAACCAAAAAACCAAAGAATGGCAAAAAAACCGACGATGCCTAACAACAAAAGCACTCTTTTACCCGCACTAACGGCACTTCTAAATTTAGACAACATCAACCATAAAAAAAGTCCACCTAAAAGCAATACAAAAATATATCTTCTTAAAAATAACAAGGCTGGTTGGTAATCGTCTCGTAGAAAGAAAAGTAATAAAACTGCAATTATTCCCAGAATAATAACATTTCGCTTTTGTTTTGTTCCTTTATTCCAATAGGTTTTTATCATGGTATATTACTTAGAAATTATTGTATCATCCCTTTATCTTTAAATCGATCTCTAGCCGATTTTTTAGGTTCGCTTTCTGGTTCAGGAAGTTTTGTACTGGTTTTTGGGGCTTCTTCTTTTAGTTCATTTTTGATGCTCTCCGTAAAGTCTTCCACAATATCTTTTCCTTTTTGAAATGTCTTTTCTAGATTTTCTTTTTTAGTTTTCTGCTGTGCGAATAAAAATGCAGAAGCTATATAAGTACCCAATAAAGTAGCCACAATGGCCGAAGCAAAATATTGTACATAAAAAGCATTGATCGGTGTCACGAAACTAACAATACCAGCCGTTACAGCGAATAAAAGGGTTATATATACCAATCGTATTAAAAAAGCTTGTTCGTGAATAAAGCCTTTTCTATTGTCTGGCTTCATCTGCAAGTCTTTCGTGTTTGAAATCTTATTAACCAATCGGTATAATTTATTGTTTCTAGATTCTCGCCAGTACCAAACTATTCCGAAAAGTAAAGCGATTATAAAAATGATAATTTCTAAAGTCATACCGCGTATTTTTTATTGTTTTCTAAAATTTCTTTAATAACCCAGTCTTTGTAAGAGTCATCCCAACTGGTATATAACTGATAAAACAAAGCTTTATCATACCAAAATAAATGTACTGGATCCTTAGGCATTATCTTCACTAATAACTTCCAAATTAATTCTTTTTCTTCTTCTCGCAAAGACGAATGTGGTTCGTGCAATAGTGTGATATAATCATCGGTTACAAAATCCTTTATTTTCAAGGTTTTATCTAAAATCAATTTCTGAAAGTACAATTCTGCTCCAGAGATTTTTTTCTGAATTTCCACAGGTAACTGATTCAAATACCGCTTAAATAAAAAATGACTTTCTAAAACTTCTGCTAAAGGATGTTCTGTTTTTTTAAAATTCTCAGCAAAAATGTGTTTTTTAATGCGCTCATATCTTGACGATTTCATGGCCTTTTTAAAATCTTTATCTAACAGTAGGTGTGTTACTAAGATTTCTAAAAGCTCGGTGTGACTTTTATGAAAAAGCAATACATCGTGTGTAGTATCACTAATGGCGTTTTTAAAGACTTTTTCATCCTCAAAAACTAATAACTCCTTTAAACCTTCCTTTAAAACAAAAACACCACCAAAAGCATTGGTATAAAACGACGTTGTTTTTAGTTTGATAGGATCTAATCGTAATTTTCTGCCTCTTAAATCGCCATAGGTTTTAGCCGATGTAAGCAGTTGTTGATGTACTTCGCGGTCAATAAAATTATTATCTCTTTGAAAAAGATTAATGAACGCTTCTTGCTCCATTTGCTTTTTGTCTAACTGATTTAAAAGCACAAAACTGACTTCAATCGTATCATAACGCAACAAATCAAAAGGCTCAAAGAAAGCATCAATTTGCTGGTCTATATGTAATACCAAAGCCGAATCTTTAGTAATATCTCGAATTTCTCGGTGATACGCCTTAAAGACAGTTTCTATCACATCCCGATCAAAACTATGAAAAGGCATGTGTAAAGGTTTTCCTTTTTGATCAGGAGAAATAATAACGGCATTCACGTTGGCATCACCAGTATTTAAATAATAGGCTTCCTTTTTCTCTTCAGAAATTTCTGGACTCCAACCCATACCGTCAATGGTAAAGCTTTTAAGCTTCGTGGGACTCACACCAAGCAAGGCCAGGCACTCATTGTAACGCGAAGCTAAAGAGCCTGAGAGTTGTACTAAGGCGCCACCAAACAAACCTGCTGCTTTAAGTTTTTCCATTGTTTATTTTTCTGAATCAAACAATTTATTAGCAGCTAATTGCACTTTTAAATCATGTACTCTACCTTCTACTTTTCGCTTAAAATCTGTATCTGCTATGGTCGCTACATTATCTAAATACCGAACGGTTTCTTGTCTTCTAATATCCGAGAAATTAAGCCCTTGCATATTCTGCTTCATTAATTCCTTTAACATGCCAAACTTCGTATCATAATCCTTTTTGAAATAAAGCATGGGATCATTGAACCAGGCTTCAGGTAAGTCAAAATCGGTTAAACGTAAGGATATGGCACTTTGGATATTTCTAATATCTCTTGAAGAAAAGAAAGGAAATTCCTTTTGTATATTTTGATACAACTGCGCAAAAAACAAATGCTCTGTTGCACCATGTTTAGCTTCGGTAGCTTCGTAAATTTCTAATATTTTAGCCTCAGTTGGCTTATCTCCTCCGCTTAAAATTTCGCCTAAATTTTTGGCCAACCCTTGTTCACTCAAAAAATCGTATTTCTCAGGATTTTTCATATTCACGAAATCGGGCATCGTTTTTTCGAACTTACGCCACCACAAGTAATCTTGATCTATAAAGTCGGGTAAAGTACGAGCGCCATCAATCTTAAATCTACCTTGCACTCTTGAAATTACCGCTTTGTCAAGCATTTCAGGCAAATTGGTAAATAAGCCAATGGCACTATTCCCATAATTGATGGCATAAGCACCCTCCGTGTAACGCAAAAACACGCCGATCACTTCCTTTACTCCCGCAGAAACACCTTGTGCAGTACGTTCTTGTAAATTATTTTCTGCATCATCAATTGGAGCAAAAATTAATTTTGTTGGGTCTTGCAAGGGTTTCATCCATTGTACCATTTTTTCCGCGGAACCACCTTGAAAAGTAGAAATCAACGTATCCGGCATCGGGTGGAATAAAAACGGAATATCTAAAGTGTCACAATGTTCTTTTAATTTGGTGGCTATAGCTGCAATCAGCATACTTTTTCCTGTTCCCGGAATTCCATAGCCCATAAAAACAGGCATAAATCCACCTAATTCTAAAAAAGGATTCTTTTTTGCTTCAAAATCATAACTCAACATGCGTTCGGTTAATCGGCGCGCAAAATGCTTGGCATCGCGATTACCCACAATTTCTTCGAACTTAATTTTATTAAACTCAACACTTTTTGCGGTACCTTCTAAAGCGTTTTCCCAACCAGAAACCGCAAATTCACTTTTCTCTAATTTATAAGTCCTATCAGTAATGGTTTCAGTGTATTCAAAAGTGCTTAAACGCATTTGAATTTCAGCAATTAATGCTTCAAAAAATACAACTGTAAAATTTAGCACCTCAACATCCGAAGTAATTATTTCAGGATGCGCTAGGTATTTATCATAGTAAAAAAGCATACAAGAAACTCCTTTAATCGGCGACATCACGGAAAGTTCAGGAATGCCCGCAAACTTATTTTTCATGACGCTTAAATCGTCTGCAACTAAAGGTTTTAATTCATGTAAAATACGATAGGCAATTCCGTGCAGCATAAAGGCTGTTGCAGTTTGCAATTTAGCATCGTACGCTCTACGTTGTTGAGCATCTAAAGATGATTTTCGTTCGTTTAAACTCGATAAGCCCGAGGCATCAAAATAGCTGTCTTTTAACCATATTCCTAAGGTTAAGCCTTCTTGTAGCGCAAACAAAGCGTGATTCAAATGCAAAGGAATCGCTATAGAATCTTCAATTAAACGCTTTTTTAACGCCAATACGGTTTTAGAAACCGAAACCACTTCGCTACTATTGGTGCCACTTGCTTTGGATAAATACAGTAAAATAGATTCGTTTTTCTGTTCTTTATCTCTGCCTTTGGCTTTGCTGCCTTGCTCCCATTGTACACCTTTTAAATAGGATGAGGCTTCATTTCGAAGGGCGTCTAACTCCGTTAATTTTATAGGAAAAGTACTGTTGTGTTCCATTAATTTAGTTTTAAACTACGAATCTCAATCGGATCTTGGGTTAATGCATTGATGGTTTCTGGGATGTTATCATATAAAGCTTGCATGACTCTGTGTGGACAAAACAAATATTTTTTACTTGCTTTGGCCTCCCAAACCTGTAAGTGTTGTTTATTAAAAAAATTACCCTCTGTAAAACTTCCTGTGGTTACCGCTTCTTCTAACGCAACAGAAATTGCATAGGCCGACAAATCAAAGGTTTTATTGACAATCGCTTTGATAATGGTATGCGTAATAGGCCCTTCGCCTTTAGCAAAAACACTATGCAAAGGCCCCAAATCGAACTTTTTAAGGTTTTTTGGATATAAATTATTCAATCTTTTATCAATCGCATACGCCATCATATCGACAGTAATATCACGGTCTGCGGTGTTTTCTAATACTTTATAAATCTCTTCTTTATATTCTTCAAGGGTAGCTTTATGTAAATCGAAATACATAAAACAGATAAAAGGCCTATTGGCGGTAACATCATAAAAAGACCAGCTCACCATGTATTGCGCATCCATCTCTTTGTTTTCAACAGGTAAAATTTTCCCCTGAACAAAGCGTTTAAAAATATACTGACGATCCACCGAAGTATAATACACTAAACTCGCTGCTTGATGCAATTTGTGGTCAGTAATGGGTTGCTTATCTTTTAAAAGTGTTTCTAGAAATTCGCTCTTAACAGTTTCTAGCTTCGGTAATTTACTAATATGTTCTTGCTTTAATTCTAAATCGTTAAATAAATAGCGAAACTCCAAATAATTTGGAAAACCAGATTCCGTTAAATCGATGCGCATTTTTTCATCGTCATCAAACAAATATTTAATTCGGAAAGCTTCTAAAGAATAGGTCAAAAGTTCGCCGTATTGCATCACAAAACTAGCTTCCATTGGAGAACAGATTTTTTCATTCGCAATTTTCTCTACCAACTCGTTAAAAGCGTGATTTACAATTTTAAAATAGACTTGATACTGCTCCTTAGTTTCAAGAACCGCACTATCTAATGGCGTAACTATTTGATTTATTGACATATTGTACCTGCCCCCAAACCCCCGAAGGGGGCTTACTTATCTGGGCATAAAAATTTATTTTATTCCCTCCTTTGGAGGGAAATTAATTTATGGTTTTGAGCTTTTCTTAAATGATTTTCCTCCCCTAGCCCCTCCAAAGGAGGGGAGTTTGTTTTTTGATTTATATGAATATTATAGTAAATCTATAATCTTATTTAAAGAATTTCCGCAACGCGTAGTGTTCCCCCTTCGGGGGCTAGGGGGCTTTTTATCCCAATAAATCATCCTCCGCAGCTTTTGGCTTTGGTGCATCTGGTGTCCCTGGTGCGCCCTTTGACGGAGCATTGCCATCTGTTTTGTAATATTCCTCAAAAATTTCTTTCATATCGATACCGTAGCGGTTGGCGAAATCTTTTTGAATATCAGCGTCTTTAACCCGAATTTCTTGTAAAGCTTCGGCATAACTAGAATATACGCCTTGCATTACTTTTTCATGAACAGGAATATTATCCATCATTTCTTGACGTGCTTTGGCACTTGCCGTATGCATAGACGCTAAAGTCTGACCGATATGTTCATCAGTTTTAACCCCTAAATGCTCTAAAATAGCGGCAAATTCTTGATCTGTTCTAGCTTTTAAAGCCACTACATACCCATCATAATATTTTAAACGTTCATCGGTATCACTCTTTAATTTAGCACGGTGTGTTTGTAAATTACTACGTAAAGAGGTTAATACTTTAATGGTTAAGTTATGCTTATGCACAAAACTGTCTTTACTCGCAGCAAGTGTGGTATAGGCATTTTTCAAACCTTCTAATTCTTCTACTTTTTGTTCGATAGTCGTTACCTTGCCAATCGCCTCAGAATATTCCGGTGATTGCTTATCTGCAATTTCTTCCAGAGTCTGCCTTGCTTGTTTTAATAGTGCGTATTGCTCTTCTAATTTATCCTCAGTTTCTTTCTTCTTTTCTAAAGCTTTCGTGTGATTTTTACTGGCTTCAACAATGGCAACTTGCAGTTTGTCTTCTACCTCTTTAATCTCTACTTCTCTAGTTTTTAAACGCCCAACCGCAGCTTGACTTTTATAAGACAACTCGTTTAATAACGTTTGCACATCCGCCGTTTCAATACGCTCTTGAAACATGGCTTTTGCTTTCATATCAGCGCCATCTCTAGTTTTTTGTGCTGTTACTAGTTCTGCCTCACGGCTTTTTATTTTAGCCTTCCGACCCCAAAGGTTGTTCCACCAATTGTCTTTTACATTTTCAGCATTTTCTAATTCTACCTTAGCCCTTTCTAGCGCCTTTTGAGCAGAATCTATCACCTTTTGCTCGTTTGCATTTAGCGTAGAGAATTTTTCGAAAATGATGCCAACTTCGTCTTGATAATCGGTCAAGTCTTTTATGGCATCTAAAAGCGACTTTCTATCTTGTTCTGCCATGCCCACCACATCATCTAAAGTGGCGTTTAATATTTTTTGACGTATTTGTGGGTCATCTGCCTGTGCCAATTTGGATTTCATTTGATCCACGGCTTTGCCCCAGTTTACATCTACTTTCTCTTGTTTAGAGGTCGATTCGGTTTCTAATAAGTCAAAATCATCAGCCATAATTATTTGGTGGTGTTTAAAAGATTTATACTAAAGGTTAAATTTCGGTAAAAAAATCGAGTTTGAAAAAACTTGTTTTAAAAGCTTTTATTTATTGGTAGTTAAAAGCTAACATTTGTTACAGATCTGGGGTAGAAAAACTACAACAAACAAATCCCATATTTACCTATTTTGCTTAAAATAACCTCATTTCAACAAAAAAAAAGACTTCGACAGGCTCAGCCAGACATTGCGTTTTTATAATTGTCTGTTTATTACATGTGAGGTTTTTTAAATCAATACAACCTAAATATTGGCGTAATAATTGCTATTTTTGAAAACATACATATATAGCTATGCATTTTAAAATCTCTTTTATTCTTATACTCTTAATTTCGCAAAATAGCTTTTCACAACAAATCGTTTGTTCTGCTCAAGATTCGGCTGCTTTTGAAACTAAAATTGAAGCGTTTCAAAAATTACCAATGGAAACTATGGGAAATACTATAGTTACTGTCGGAAAATCGTTTTTAGGAACGCCTTATGTAGCAAAAACATTAGAAATTGGTGAAACGGAAGCATTGGTCATAAATTTACAAGGACTAGATTGTACTACGTTTATCGAAAATGTATTGGCATTTAGTTTGATGTTTACAAAAGAACAAACCGATTTTAATGACTTCACAAAAACTTTAGAAACCATTCGGTATAAAGATGGTAAATTAAATAGCTATCCTTCTCGTTTACATTACTTTTCGGAATGGATTGCAAACAATCAGTTGAAGGGTTTACTTAAAGATATTACGGCAGAAATTGGTGGCACACCGATGACTAAGGAAATAAATTTCATGAGCACGCATCGTGATTTATATCCTTTTTTAAAAAATAATGACGAAAATTTAGCCGAAATCAAAGCTTCGGAAAATTACTTAAACAGTCAGGAAATCTG
>JANQTG010000226.1 GCA_030731855.1 Cellulophaga sp.
TTCTTCATTCTTTAACAGTTAGCTTATGTATATTGTTCATTAATTAGCATCTTTGCATCTTATAATAAATGTACGATTGCTAAAAATTTATTTCCATTGAAAAATATTTCAGAACGCGATAAAAAGCACATTTGGCATCCTTTAACGCAGCATAAATTGCATCACTCCATGTTGGCAATTACAAAGGCAAAAGGCTGCATACTTACCGATGAAGCGGGTAAAACCTATATAGACGGAATAGCATCGTGGTATACCTGTGTTTATGGGCATTGTAATGATTATATTATCGAGAAGGTATACGCTCAAATGCAGCAATTAGATCAAGTAGTTTTTAGTGGTTTTACGCATGAACCTGCCGTTAAATTATCCGAAGCATTACTTCAAATATTACCTGAAAATCAAGAAAAATTATTTTTTTCAGATAATGGTTCTACAGCCACCGAAATCGGAATTAAAATGGCCTTACAATATCATTTTAATAAAGGAGAAAATCGTAAGATTTTATTAGCTTTTGAAGATGCTTTTCATGGCGATACTTTTGGAGCGATGTCTGTTTCTGGACTTTCAGTATACAACGGACCGTTTGAAGAATATTTTATTGATGTAGAACGAATTGCGACCCCAACCAAAGAAAATATAGCCTCAATTTTAGCTGACTTAGAAAAGCGTTTACAACAAAATGATATTGCAGGGTTTATTTTTGAGCCCTTAATTCAAGGTGCAGCAGCCATGCAAATGCATGATGCCGAAGGCTTAGATAAAATTTTAAGACTTCTAAAAAGCTATAAGGTAATAACGGTAGCCGATGAGGTAATGACAGGTTTCGGTAAAACTGGTAAGAATTTTGCATCGGATTATCTAACCGAAAAACCAGATGTTATCTGCATGTCGAAAGCCTTAACAGCCGGACTTTTACCTATGGCAGTTACGAGTTGTACGCAAAAAATTTACGATGCATTTTATGACGATGAAATTTCAAAAGGCCTGTTTCATGGGCATACGTACACCGCCAATCCGTTAGCCTGTACTGCTGCTTTAGCCGGAATTGAATTACTACAATCTGATGAAATCCAGGCGAATATTCAGCGTGTAATTGCTTCTCACCAAAAATTTAATCAAGAAATAAAAAACCACCCAAAAGTATTAACCACACGCCAAACAGGGACAATTTTTGCATTAGATTTAGATGTAAAAATGGAGCGTTACGGAAATTTGCGTGATAAATTAATGCAACATTTTATGGATAATGGGGTGTTTTTACGTCCTTTAGGGAATACCATTTATATCTCAGCGCCGTACGTAATCACGGAGCAAGAATTACAGAAAATTTACGAGGTGATAAAAAGTGTTTTAGAATTAGTGTAAATGAATGAAACTACGATGTATACTGATGTGATTTCAATAACCGCAATTTCTTCTATTTCGCCTTTGGGTATTTCAGAAAATGATATTTGGAACGCTTATCAAAATAATGAAAGTTTATTGCGTTTAAAAAAAATTGAAAATAAAGAGGTTTGGGCTGGTTCACTTGCAGAAGAAGCTAAAAAAGAGATTGAAATTTTAAAGCAATCAGATTCCAAATATAAAAATTTAGACGATAGTGTTTTGTTTGCTTTATTAGTTTCTAGAAATGCCATTGCAAAAGCGGGCTGGGTTTCTGGTGATAATTTTGGAATTAATATAGGATCTTCAAGAGGAGCAACGGGCTTGTTCGAAAAATACCATCAAGAGTTTTTACAATCCGGAAAATCGTCAACATTAGCATCACCAACCAGTACTTTAGGAAACATAGCCTCGTGGGTTGCGCATGATTTACAAACACAAGGCCCAGAAATTTCGCATTCTATTACCTGTTCTACAGCCTTACATTCCCTTTTAAATGGAGTAGCTTGGTTACGTGGCGGAATGGCAGATAAATTTTTGGTAGGCGGTAGCGAAGCCCCACTAACACCCTTTACGATCGCACAAATGAACGCGCTTAAAATCTACGCTACAGCCAA
>JANQTG010000227.1 GCA_030731855.1 Cellulophaga sp.
TTCTTCATTCTTTAACAGTTAGCTTATGTATATTGTTCATTAATTAGCATCTTTGTATTTTAAATAAATGCACGACTGCTAAAAATTTATTTCCATTGAAAAACATTTCAGAACGCGATAAAAAGCATATTTGGCATCCCTTAACCCAACATAAATTGCATCAGAATATGTTAGCAATTACAAAGGCAAAAGGGTGTACACTTACTGATGAGCAAGGAAGAACTTATATAGACGGAATAGCATCATGGTATACCTGTGTTTATGGGCATTGTAACGATTATATTATCGAGAAAGTTTACGCTCAAATGCAGCAATTAGATCAAGTGGTATTTAGTGGTTTCACTCACGAACCAGCCGTTAAATTATCCGAGGCATTACTAAAAATATTACCCGATAATCAAGAAAAACTATTCTTTTCAGATAATGGGTCTACCGCAACCGAAATCGGTATTAAAATGGCCTTGCAATATCATTTTAACAAAGGAGAAAATCGCAAGGTGTTTTTGGCCTTTGAAGATGCTTTTCATGGCGATACCTTTGGTGCCATGTCGGTTTCGGGATTATCAGTCTATAACGGTCCTTTTGAAGATTTTTTTATGGATGTAGAACGGATTGCTACCCCAACCAAAGAAAATATAGCCTCAATTTTAGGGTCCTTAGAAAAGCGTTTACAACATAATAATATTGCAGGATTTATTTTTGAGCCTTTAATTCAAGGTGCAGCAGCTATGCAAATGCACGATGCCGAAGGATTAGATAAAATTTTAAGACTTCTAAAAAGCTATAATGTAATAACGGTAGCCGATGAGGTAATGACAGGTTTCGGTAAAACTGGCAAGAATTTTGCATCGGATTACCTAACCGAAAAACCAGATGTTATCTGCATGTCGAAAGCTTTAACTGCTGGCTTATTACCCATGGCAGTTACGAGTTGTACGCAAAAAATTTACGATGCTTTCTACGATGATAAAATTTCTAAAGGCTTGTTTCATGGACATACATATACCGCAAACCCTTTAGCGTGCACTGCGGCTTTAGCGGGTATTGAATTACTGCAATCAGATGAAATACAAGCGAATATTCAACGAGTAATCGCTTCACACCAAAAATTTAATCTGGAAATAAAAGACCATCCAAAGGTATTGACTACACGGCAAACTGGGACAATTTTTGCTTTAGATTTAGATGTGAAAATGGAACGTTACGGAAATTTGCGCGATAAATTAATGCAACATTTTATGGATAATGGGGTGTTTTTGCGTCCTCTAGGAAATACCATTTATATTTCAGCGCCTTATGTAATCACGGAGCAAGAATTACAGAAAATTTACGAGGTGATAAAAAGTGTTTTAGAATTAATGTAAATGAATGAAACTACGATGAATAACGATGTGATTTCAATAACTGCAATTTCTTCTATTTCGCCTTTGGGTATTTCAGGGAATGATATTTGGAATGCCTATCAAAATGAAGAGACTTTACTGCGATTAAAAAAGTTTGATAATACAGACTTTTGGGTTGGGTCACTTACAGAGGAAGCTAAAAAAGACATTGAACTTTTAAAACAATCAGATTCAAAATATAAAAATTTAGACGATAGTGTTTTGTTTGCGTTATTAGCCTCTAGAAATACCATTGCAAAAGCAGGTTGGGTTTCTGGTGATAATTTTGGCATCAACATAGGATCTTCAAGAGGGGCAACGGGCTTGTTCGAAAAATACCATCAAGAATTTTTACAATCCGGAAGATCGTCAACATTAGCATCACCAACCAGTACTCTAGGGAATATAGCCTCGTGGGTTGCGCATGATTTACAAACCCAAGGTCCAGAAATTTCCCATTCCATCACCTGTTCCACAGCCTTACATTCACTATTAAACGGAGTCGCATGGTTGCGTGGCGGAATGGCAGATAAATTTTTGGTAGGCGGTAGCGAAGCTCCATTAACACCCTTTACGATCGCACAAATGAACGCGCTTAAAATCTACGCTACAGCCAA
>JANQTG010000228.1:0-3716 GCA_030731855.1 Cellulophaga sp.
ATAATCCCAACCTCTTCTAAACCTATATTTTCAATATTAGTTTTAATACCAACAGCAGAAAGTACCATATCAGCTTCTAAAACCTCTTCACCTTTAGCTGTTTTTACAGTTACTTTAACGCCGTCACCAGAAGTATCTACCTTAGTAACTTCCGAGGATGTCATAATCTTAACACCCGCTTTTTTAAAGCTACGTTCTAGTTGTTTTGAAATATCTTCATCTTCAACAGGCACAATATTTGGCAAATATTCTACTACAGTTACATCAGTTCCCATAGCATTGTAGAAATGTGCAAATTCAATCCCTATAGCACCACTGCCTACTACAATTAGTTTTTTAGGTTGACTTTCTAAAGTCATTGCTTTTCTGTAGCCTATGATTTTTTTACCATCCTGTGGCAAACTTGGTAATTCTCTACTACGAGCACCTGTAGCAATAATAATATTACTGGCACTATATTCTGTTACTTTACCATCTGCGCTAGTGACATCTACTTTTTTTCCGGCTTTTAACTTTCCAAAACCATTAATGACTTCAATTTTATTTTTTTTCATTAAAAACTGAACGCCTTTGCTCATGCCATCAGCAACTCCTCGGCTTCTTTTAACTACTGCATTAAAATCTTTATCGACATTATCAACTTTTAATCCGTAGTCCGCAGCATGTTGCAAATAGTTAAAAACTTGAGCTGATTTTAATAGTGCTTTAGTCGGAATACAACCCCAATTTAAACAAACGCCACCTAAAGATTCTTTCTCTATAATAGCTGTTTTAAATCCTAATTGAGATGCTCTAATGGCAGTCACATAGCCACCTGGACCACTTCCTAAAACAATAATGTCAAAATTGCTCATATATGTATTTTTATTGATGTATTAATTTAAAGCTGCAAAGTTACGAAACCTTGTTTAATGTAACAATGATTCAAATGTAATAATATAGCAATGGTTTTAAATGTAACAAGGAAAAAAGATCAGGTTAAAGCGCAAGTTCAAATTCAAGCTCAAGTTCAAGTTCAAATTCAAAATTTTATAATCGATTTGAAAATGGGTTTTTAATGTAACAATGATAAAAAGTTCAGGTTCAAGCGCAAGTTCAAAAAAATATAGTCAATTTGAAGATTTTCTGATTTGAAAAACTTTCCTTACAGTAGTCGAGTTTAAAATTAAAAGATATCTCAAATACTACCTTCTACCCTCTACCCTCTAACAACTACCAACTTTTTTTTAACTAAAGCATTAAAGTTCCCCCTATGTGGCTAGGGGGCTACCTATAAATACTAGGCAACGCTATTTTAAACCTAACTGCTAATAATCTAATTCCGATAACAATAATAATCCCACCTACATAAGGATAAGCATCATTTACGGGTAGTTTTTCAAGTAAAAAATATCCTAATCCCCCTACAATACAAGCCGTTGCATATACTTCTTTTCTAAAAATAACGGGGATTTCATTACACAAAATATCACGAATAACACCACCAAAACTAGCCGTTATGGTTCCTAAACCAATACACATTATGGGCGCTAAACCAAACGCAATTCCTTTTTGGATTCCGACCATAGTATACAAACCTATTCCGATTGTATCGAACAAAAACAAGGAACGCCGAACATATTTTAATTGATTTCTGAATAAAATAGCCAATAGTACGGAACCAATAATAGTAAATAAATATACGGTTTCGGTTAACCAAACTACAGGCGTACTTCCTATTAATACATCGCGCAAAGTACCACCACCAACTGCGGTAACGAAAGCGATTATAAAGACGCCAAACATGTCTAAACGTTTATCCATCGCCACCATAACCCCTGAAATTGCAAAGGCAATGGTTCCTAAAATATCAATAACAAAGTAAAACATGTGCTATTATTGTTGGGTGTAAAAATTATAATCTTTAATAACAATATCAACAAATTCAATAGCCATTAAATCGGTTGATATTTGAGCTACTTCTTTAATTTTAGTACTCAAATTAACGATAACATTATGGTCTCCACTTCGTTTTGCATCGGTATACATATTTTTTATCGTTTGCATTTCATGATCTTTAAAAACAGTAACTTGTGGAAATCTCGGAATATAATCCGCTGGAAGTTCTTGCAGTAAGGTATCTCGCAAAGAAACTCGTTTTTTTTCACTAATTACCGTAGTTCCTGCAGCTATGTCCCCCACTCTTTGTCCTTGTCCACGAATTAAAAACGTAAGCACGGCAACCCCTCCTGAAGATATCGATATATCTACAATTCGCATAATCCAACGGACAAAATAATTGCCAAAATTCGGGTTCGAACCGTCCAGTTTTACTACTCTTATTTTCATAGCCGCTTTACCAATAGTTTTTCCGTTATTAAACGTTTCTAATAATAAATAGTATAAAAAACCAGGTAAAGAAAATAACATCCATATAGCCCAAGTATCCCCTAAATCCATATCTAAGGAAACTAAAATTAATATCATCACGCTGTAATACGTAAAAATTATAAAGGTATCTATTAAAAAAGCCAGCATACGATCGCCTAAATGTGCAGTATTTTGACTAATACTAATATTTTGAGCAGTTTCTATTTGAAATTGTTCCATAGTTGTTGTTTCTTTGATTAAAACATCAAAATTAATGCGCGAGGCTGCTTTCGTAAAACAAAATAAAGATAAATGGACAACTTTTGAAGCTGTCCTAACTCATAAAACAGACATAAAACCTGACGAACTTTCTGATTTGTATATCGAAATAACAGATCATTTAAGTTACGCTAAGACTTTCTACCCTAATAGCAATACCCAATTTTTTTTAAATGAATTAGCTTCTCAAGCGCATCGGCAAATATATAAGACTAAAAGAGAATCTAAAAACAGAATTGTACGATTTTGGAAAACAGAATTCCCAACCATGTTTTATAAACACCACCGCGAATTGTTAATCGCTTTTTTAGTTTTTGGCTTTTTCTGTGCTGTAGGTGCATTTTCGGCGGCTAATGAAGGTGATTTTGTACGGTCTATTTTAGGCGATAACTATGTAAATATGACCCTAGATAATATTGAAAATAACGACCCAATGGCGGTTTATAAAGAACAAGGCGAGTTTAATATGTTTTTAGGAATCACCATAAACAATGTAAAAGTGGCTTTAATGGCTTTTATATATGGACTATTGTTAGGTGTGGGTACACTTTATATTTTACTCCAAAACGGACTAATGTTAGGAAGTTTTCAATATTTTTTCTTTGAGAAGGGTTTAGGTTGGGAATCGGTACGAACTATCTGGATTCATGGTACCATTGAAATATCGGTCATAATTATTGCAGGGTGCGCAGGTTTAGTTTTAGCTAATGGAATGCTTTTTCCTGGTACCTATACACGACTAGAATCATTTAAACGAGGCGTTTTAAACGGTTTAAAAATTGTGGTAAGCACCATTCCTTTTTTTGTGATTGCTGGTTTTTTAGAAGGTTTTGTAACCCGCCATACTGAAATGCCCGACTGGCTCGCAATTTTTATTATTGCCAGTTCTTTTGCACTAATTATTTTTTATTATGTTATATATCCAATTCAAATTCACAAAAAAACCAAATTAAAAAATGAATAATCAATTCATAGAATTAAAGAAAAAACGTGAGTTAGGCGATATTCTAAGCGATACATTTGCTTTTTTACGAAGCCAGTTTAAACCCTTTTTTAGTACATTTCTAAAAATTGTTGGACCTTATTTA
>JANQTG010000228.1:3816-9553 GCA_030731855.1 Cellulophaga sp.
TAGCACAATATTTACTCAATATAATTTCATTAGTCGCTTTAGCTTTAATTTATTTTAATTTGAATGAAATAAAAAATAACGAAGGTACTTTTGAACGAATCAGTAAATTAGGAACGGACGATTCTGAAAAAAACGATACGCTAGACCGCATTAAAAAATTAGGTGGTAATACAGACGAATAATTTATGCTGAGATTACTGCTTACTTTTTGCTTTTTATTTTTATCGCTGGCAAGCTTTGCCCAGCAAGATTCCCTTGTGGTTCAATACGATTCGGCACCTATTGAATTAAAAAAAATAAGTGAAGAAGATTTAAGTACATATCGTGATAATCCTGATTATAATTACGAGGTTGAAGTAGCAGAGAACACTTGGTGGAATGATGTTAAAGCATGGTTTTATAACTGGTATCGCCGAATTATGGAATGGATTTTTGGGGTTGATGCCGCCGTTGGACCTATGGCATTTTTTCTGAAATTAATTCCGTATTTATTGCTTTTCTTTTTGATATTTTTATTGATTCGGTTCTTTATAAATGCCAACCTGCGCAACATGAAAAATGCAGAAATTAATAAAAGTGCTGTAGGTTTATCGGAAGAAGAAAACATCATAAAAAATGAAAATATCGATGATTTAATTCAGCAAGCTCTTGCTAATAATGATTATAGGCTAGCGGTACGGTATTACTATTTACAAATCTTAAAATTATTAAGCGAGAAAGAAATAATTGCCTGGGAACTTCAAAAAACAAATAGCGATTATCTATACGAAATATCACAAATAGATCTTAAAACACCTTTCGCAACTGTTACCCGTTGGTACGATTATATCTGGTATGGCGATTTTGATATCGATGAAACCAAGTACAAAAAGGTAGCTGTTACTTTTGATGAACTCAAAAATAGACTCAAAAAAAATGTTTAAAAAAAACCTAGTCTATATTATCATCGGAACGCTAACTTTTGCGCTTATTCTCTTTTTAGAGTATAACAAAAAGGAAGAAATTAATTGGTTTCCGTCCTATGTGAGCCATCATAAAATTCCGTTTGGAACTAAAGTGATGAATGATATTATTCAAAATAAATTTGACAGTATTCAATACGTAGAACGACCGCCATTCGAGTTTTTAAAATCGAATTCAGATGCTAAAAGCACCTATTTATTTGTTAACAATTCCATAAGTTTTGGTGATGACGAATTAGCTGATCTTTTAGACTGGACTTCACAAGGCAATACACTTTTTATAGCGTCTAGTAATTTTGAAGAATCACTTTTAGATACTTTAGGTTTAGCAACAGCTAGTCTGTTTGGTGATGAAGGTTTAGCCCACGAATTCCAGCACAAACTAGTAAACCCAACCTTAAATTTACAGCGAAACTTCAGTTATGAAAAAAGCTACAGCACTATGTATTTTAGTGAATTAGATACCTTAAACAGCGTTGTTGTGGGCGAAGTATCTAATGCTTCTGACGAAAATAATGACTTTGAAATTCATCCGAGCATTATAAAACAAAACTTTGGAGCAGGAAAAATTATACTTTCTACTTTTCCGGTGGCTTTTACTAATTATTTTATTCTAAAGGACAATAATAAAGACTATACCGCAGGTTTATTGTCTTATTTAGATGATGAACAACCTTTGTATATAGACTCGTATTACAAAAGCGGTAAAAAATTCTATACCTCGCCGATGTATATATTTTTGAACACAAAAGAGTTAAAATGGGCGTACTATATTATATTGATAGGAGTTGTTTTTTATGTTATTTTTGAAGGGAAAAGAAAACAACGTGCCGTTCCAATAGTAAATCCTCTTGTAAATCAAAGTCTAGCATTTACGCGTACTATTGCAGATATGTATTTTGAAAAAGGAGAACGAAAACCTATTGCGGAGCATAAAATTAATTATTTTTTAGAAGGAATACGCACAAATTTCTATTTGAATACAGAGGATCAAAATGAAGAATTTTATAAGAATTTAGCTTCCCGAAGTAATCATACCACAGAAGAAATTGAAGCATTTTTTAAAAAGTTAAATACTGTAAAAAATAAAACAATACTAACGGATGAAGATGTGATGGATCTAAATTCATCCATAGAAAAATTTAAAGCCAAAGCACATGGAAAATAACGAGACGCCTCAAGAAAATCAACAAGAAAACGATTTGAATTTTGATAATAGAATTCCGCTTGAAGAATTAAAAAATGCAGTAGTTGCCATTAAAACCGAACTAGCAAAAGTAATTATTGGGCAAGAGAGGTTTATAGATTTATTGATTGTTTCACTTTTAGTAGAAGGTCATGTTTTAATTGAAGGCGTTCCAGGAATTGCAAAAACAGTTACCGCAAAATTATTTGCTAAAACCTTAAAAACGGACTTTAGCAGAATACAATTTACGCCCGATTTAATGCCTAGTGATATTTTAGGAACATCTATCTTCAACGTAAAAAATTCGGAGTTTGAGTTTAAAAAAGGCCCTATTTTCTCGAATATTGTTTTGATTGACGAAATAAACAGAGCTCCGGCTAAAACACAAGCCGCCATGTTTGAAATCATGGAAGAAATGCAGGTCACTATGGACGGCACCACCTATAAAATGGAAGCTCCTTTTATGGTTTTGGCCACCCAAAACCCCATTGAACAAGAAGGTACTTATGCCCTACCCGAAGCACAATTAGACCGTTTTTTATTCAAAATAAAAGTCGATTACCCAAGTCTCGAAGATGAAGTACGTATTTTGCAAACACATCACGAACGCAAAGGCATAAAACCACAAGGTTTAATTGAAGCCGTTTTAACACCCGCAAAATTACAAGAGTTTAAACAAAAAATTCAAGAAATACGTGTAGAAGAAAAAATAATCCGCTACGTTGCGGAGATAATAAGCAAAACACGAAATCACCCGCATTTGTATTTAGGAGGTTCTCCCAGAGCAAGTATTGCTACTTTAAACTCAGCCAAAGCTTTCGCTGCTATTGACGGACGTGATTTTGTAATTCCCACGGATATAAAAAGAGCATTAGTGCCAGTGTTAAACCACAGAATTATATTAACCCCCGAACGCGAAATGGAAGGCATGAGTACGGATAGCGTTATTAATATGATTATGGAATCAGTTGAAGTTCCTAGGTAGTTGTTGGTTAAAAATAAGTTTTAAGTTTTAAATGCTAAGTATTAAATGTCAAATTTTCAAAGTTTTAAGAATTATTTAAATTTATATATTAATGTCAGTTCGAGTGAAACCCTGAAAGAGGTTTAGTATCGAGAACCTAAGCTAATAAAAGTGCTTCTCGATACAAATTATTATTTCGATGAGACTCCAAATTAATTTACTCGAACTAACAATAATTTAATGTAAATAATACAAGATGAAATTCATAAAATCCCTTTACATACACAATACCTTTTTTCGGTATATAGCCCTATTGGCGGCGGGTTTTATACTTTCATTTTGGATAAAAGCTATTTATCCAATAGCATGGATAGCGACCTATGTTCTAGCGACTTTATTTCTATTCGATATTTTCTTGTTATACACCACTAAAAATGGCATAGAAGCCAGTCGAAAAGCACCTCAAAAATTGTCGAATAGCGACTTAAATCCGATTACGATTCGCTTTAAAAGCCTTTATCCTTTCAAAGTTTTACTAAGTATTATTGACGAGTTGCCTGTACAATTTCAAAAGAGAGATTTTGAGTACAATACAACCGCTATAAAAGGCGAAAAACGAGAGTTTGATTATACCGTTCGCCCTGTAGATCGTGGGGAATATGTATTTGGCAACATGAATATTTTTGTTTCGAGCAACTTGCGAATTGTAAAACGTAGGTATGTTTTTCAGAAAGACCAGATGGTGCCCGTATACCCTAGTATTATTCAGATGCAACAGTACGATTTTCTGGCTACAAGTAATAATTTAACCGAATTCGGACTCAAAAAAATACGTCGAATAGGTCATACTCAAGAGTTTGAACAGATAAAAGACTATATACCTGGAGACGATTTTAGAACCATAAACTGGAAAGCTACAGCAAAAAAAAGTCAGCTAATGGTGAACCAATACCAAGACGAAAAATCGCAACCTATCTATTCTATTATTGATACAGGTCGTGTAATGAAAATGCCTTTTAACGGACTTAAATTGCTCGATTATGCGATCAATTCTACCTTAGCTTTTTCGAATGTAGCTTTAAAACGAAATGATAAAACTGGCATGATTTCGTTTTCTAAAAAAATAGAAACTTTTTTACCTGCGGTTCAAAAAATTACGTATTTAAATACCATTCTCGAAAAGCTCTATAATATTACTACAGCTTATACGGATTCAGATTTTGGCTTGCTATATGCGCATATCAAAAGAAAAATAAATCATAGAAGTTTACTACTTTTCTATACTAATTTTGAGCATATATCGGCATTACGCAGACAATTACCTTTTTTAACAGCCATCGCTAAAAAACATATGCTAGTGGTTATCTTTTTTGAAAATACAGAATTAGAAAACTTAATTGCTAAAGATGCAGAAGATTTACAATCTATTTATCATAAAACAATTGCTGAAAAATTCTCTTTAGAAAAACGATTAATGCAAAAAGAATTGCAGCAATACGGAATTCAAACCATTCTCACCAAACCAGAACATTTAACTGTAAATACAATCAATAAATACTTAGAAATTAAAGCGAGAGGAATTCTGTAAATAGTTAAAACCTTAAACATTTGTAGCTATTGCGTAAAAGAAATTTTATCTTGTAACAACCAATCAGTGACTATGCGAAAAACTATCCAAGGTAAAAATCAAAAATCTGAACTCGGTTTTCGTTATCGAGGTCTAAGACCCACCCGTCTTGAAAATTTAACAGATACCATTTTTGGGTTTATCGTAACACTACTAGTAATTTCTTCAGAAGTGCCAAAAAATTATTTAGAGTTACAGAGTTCAATGTATAGTTTTATTGGTTTTGTCTTTTGTATTTTATTGCTCTTAGGGATTTGGAATAATCACCGTGTTTTCTTTTTACATTATGGTTTACAAGATGGTAAAATTAGAGTTTTGAATATTCTATTTCTATTTATTTTACTTTTTTATGTGTATCCTTTAAAATATTTATTTTCATATTTAGGTACATCAATGTATGTTCAAATTAAATTATCCTTAGGTGATCGATCAGAAAGTTTATTACATGTTGTTGACAACCTAAAACAATCACATTTAGAAATAGCGCAATGGGAAGATATCATGATTCGCTTTGGTCTAGGTCTTTTTTGTATTTATCTTATTTTACTTTTAATGCATTTGCAAGCTTATAAGAAAAGAAAAATATTAAAACTAAATAAAAAGGAAAAATATCTTACCAAAACAACTATTGGGTCTTATATTATTTTAGTTTTAATTACGGTTATTTCTATGATGATTGTTTGGATCTTTAGCGGTGAATACGCGTCGTTATCTGGTCTTGTTTATGTAATGATACCCTTTGTGCTTTTCTTAAATAAAAAAATACGCCAAAAACGTTATAATAAAAAAAAGAAAAAAAGTGAGGAAGTACTTAATGATAATAATATTGAGATAAACCTACCACCAGTAGAAGATTCAACAACAAGTGATTTAAATAAAACAGACTAAACGAGCTATTTCTTGAAAATTTTTTTGAAAATCATCATAAAAATTACAGCAAGAGCACCTACGATTAAGCCCACTAAAAATTCTTTTATGATTGATGGCATAAAATTAAA
>JANQTG010000229.1 GCA_030731855.1 Cellulophaga sp.
GTATAATAATTTATTGGCGAATTTGTAATAACTCGATCTATTCCGTTATCTAAACCTAACCACAGCTGATTTTCATAGTAAACCATCGCTAATACGGTATTGTTTTGTAAGCCTGTTTCACGATCTAAATTCAAAAATGAATTTTTATGCATATCAAATAAAAACACTCCTTTTTTTATCGTTCCAAAAGCCACTTTACCGTCAGAAAAAATCATTTCATTGAGTTGGTATTTTTTTAATTCAGAATTAAGCGGTTTGTCCCACTCTACTATCTTTCCGTCCGCATATAAAAAAACGCCTTCGAGTTTAGTACCTAACAATAAGCCCTGTGGTATGGATAACATCGTAATAATAGTCTCGTTAAAAGAAGATATCTCAAGAAAAGGAACCAACAAGTCATTTTCAATTTTAAAAATTGTTGATTTGGCGCCCGATACTAATATTTTATCTTCATGAACTTCAATGTCGGTAACAATAACATCTACATCAAGTACTTTTATAGTGTCGTTTTTATAAATATAAATAGTAGAAAATGACCTAAAGATGATGGAATCTTCATAGGCTAAAATTTGCCAGAATTCTTCATTAGTAAATTTATAATTCTTAATTAAATGGGTCAGAGAGGTGTATATCAGCGTACCGAATTCATTTTTAACCCAATACCCAAACTCTTCATAAGACCCTGTATAAATTTTATTACCAACCGCTTTTACAGATCGTATTATTGTGCCATTTGGCAGTTTGTTTAAAATCCACTCTTCGCCATTATACGATAATAATCCTTTATTATTTGCAATATAAGAACCTCCTTCTTTATCTATAGTTATTCCCCAATTTTGACTTGCAGCATTGTAGTCGAAAATTTTATAATTGTAAATTGGAGGTAGAATTTTTTGAGAAAAAAGTACCAATGTGAAGCAAAAAGAAATAAAAAATAAAAAATATTTCATGTACTAATTAACGCTTGTTTTTAATTACGGTCAATTTACAAAAACTAATAGTGACAAGTGGTCATAAAAACATCCGTTCCCTTTTTTTAGAGGTAAATGTTAACTTTTAGAATAATCTAGGTAAGACAAAAATCTAAACTGAACTTATGAAAAAGATCAATTACTATTAGTAAAGCTAATAAAAATTAAAATTTTTTTTACCCTCGATGAACACCTAATATATCAAATACTTAGCTCTAATTGTTTTAAACTGATCTAAATCCGTTTTCCAAGTTTTTTTAATTTCTTCAAAAGATTTGCCTTGAATAATTTGCTTTCTCAGATCGTCAGTCCCCGCTAATTTGTCAAAGAATTCGGCGTATTTAAAAAATTCTTTTTTTGATGAAGTTGAATTATAAGCGTCAATTAACCAGTTTAAATTTAATTGATCTAATTTGTTCGTTTGAGTTAAATCCAAACCAAAACATTCAATTCCCAAATGTTTTGGACTTTTTGCGCCAAAATTCGATACTGGTGTGTACCTAAATTGATAAATATCACTCGATAAATAAGGCGACCCAAAAACTTGAAATTGCGTTTCAGTGCCTCTTCCAGCATTTACATTAGTACCTTCAAACAAACACAGACTGGGGTATAAATTTATTGATTTGTCATTAGGTAAATTAGGTGAAGGTCTCAACGGCAAATTATAAGATGAGTCGTGTGAATAGTTTTCTAAGGGAATTACTGTTAAATCGGCCTGGATACCATTTTTTAACCATTTTTCACCATTAATCATTTTTGCGTATTCCCCGATAGTCATTCCGTACACCATGGGCACGGGATGCAGTCCCACGAAACTCTCAAAACCTTTTTTCAGTTCTGGCCCATCTATGTAATGCCCATTTGGGTTAGGCCTATCAAAAACTACCACAGGGATATTGTTTTCAGCACAAGCCTCCATTACATAATGCATGGTAGAAATATAGGTGTAAAAACGGGCGC
>JANQTG010000230.1 GCA_030731855.1 Cellulophaga sp.
CAATTAGAAAAAGCAGTTGCAGGTGAAATAACGTTTGTTGGCAACCGAAAATACGCAAAACTTTGGGAAACGTCAAAAGCTTCCGCAGCTGTAATTGATGAAAAAATACTTTTAGAACCAGGTGAAAATCGGGTTTTAATTAAGGTTAAAAATGCAGATTTAGCTATGGCTCAAATCTTAGAATTATTTGATCCAGGATTACCCACTTTTGAACAAGAAATTCATAGAACGGCTGTCGTTCATAAAACAGCTAGTTTAGGTAAAGGCGTTAAAATAGGCGCTAATTGTTATGTAGGTGTGAATGTAAGCGTAGGTGACGGCACGGTTTTATATCCGAATGTGACTATTATGGACGATACTAAAATCGGAAATAATTGTATTATTTGGTCTGGTACCGTAATTAGAGAGCGCACTATTATTGGTCATCAATGTATTTTTCATACCAATGTAAGTATTGGTGCTGATGGTTTCGGTTTTCGCCCAAGTGCTGATGGGAGAGGTTTGGTTAAAATTCCACAAATCGGAAATGTTGTGATTGGTAATGGGGTTGAAATAGGATCTAATTCTTGTGTAGATCGAGGTAAATTTAGTTCTACCGTTATTGGTGACGGTTGTAAAATAGATAATCTAGTACAGATTGGTCATAATTCAGTAATGGGACGTTCTTGTGTTATGGCAGGTCATAGTGGATTAGCAGGTTCTGTAACCCTTGGTGATGGCGTTATTATTGGCGGTAGTGCATCTATAAATGATCATACCACTTTACATTCTGGAGTAACTGTTGGTGCTGGGTCTGGTGTTGTTAGCGATGTTGCGGCGGGTAAAACAGTTTTGGGCTATCCTGCATGCGACTCTAGAGATATGCTAAAACAATGGGTAGCCTTGCGAAAGCTGGCTAAAGCATAGTTGATGGTTATTAGTTGTTTATTGTCATTAAAAATCCTAGGCTTCGAAAGCTTTTTAAACTTTTATAAATCATTAGTATCAGATAAAATTTAATAAAAGTTACCTGCTGTCAATAAAATAGTTTTCAGTAATCGGTTTTAAACTTTAAACTTAAAATCTAACACTTAAAACTTTTCTTGTTTTACGCCAGTAAACGCCTTAATTTTGTACTCGCTTTGAAAATGAACTTATGACGGAGACCGCAATAGGATTGCAAGAAAGAAAAACGGATAAAGAACTTTATAGCTACCAACAAGGTGCTATTCAAAAAATATTTGAAAAGTTCGATACCGAAGCAGATAATTACCATTTATTATACCAATTACCCACAGGAGGAGGAAAAACAGTTATTTTCTCTGAAATGGTACGTCAATACCTTAAAAATCACAAAAAGAAGGTTTTAGTAATGACACACCGTGTGGAATTATGCAACCAAACCTCAGGAATGCTGACTAGTTTTGGAGTTCCAAATAAGGTGGTGAATAGCAAAGCAAACCTAGACGATCAAGACCAATATATTTGTTTTGTGGCGATGGTTGAAACGCTAAATAACCGACTTAATGACGATAAATTAGATATTTCGGACATTGGTTTGGTTATTATTGATGAAGCGCATTACAATTCTTTTACGAAGCTTTTTAAGTTTTTTGAAAATTCTTTTATTCTTGGTGTAACTGCAACGCCATTGAGTTCTAGTAAAGAACTTCCGATGAAAGATAATTATGATGAGTTAATCACAGGAGAGTCTATCGGTTCGCTTATCGAAAACGAATTTCTAGCCCGCGCTGAAGTTTTTCAATATGATATGGGCCTAACTTCGCTAGAAGTTGGTTCTAACGGAGATTATACCGTAAAATCATCAGAAGATTTATATACAAGTCCTGCAATGTTAGACAAAACTTTGCAAGCGTATCTAAAACATTCAAAAGGCAAAAAAGCCTTGATTTTTAATAACGGGATTAATACGTCTATTCAAATTTATTACACGTTTAAAGCAGCTGGTCTTCCGGTAATGCATTTAGATAATACAGCAACAAAAAAACAGCGAAAACATATTTTAAAGTGGTTTAAAGAAACTCCCGATGCTATTTTAACCTCCGTAAGTATTTTAACTACGGGTTTTGATGAACCTACTATTGATACTATTATTTTAAATAGAGCCACAAAATCATTAACTCTTTACTACCAGATGATTGGTAGAGGTTCGCGTATTCTAAATAACAAATCTAGTTTTAGTGTCATTGATTTAGGAAATAATTACCATCGATTTGGTCCTTGGGGTGCCGATTTAGATTGGCAGATGATTTTTAAATCACCAAACTTCTATATTGACCGACTTCAGAATGATGAAGATATTGAAAGCGATTTCAGACATGAAATGCCCGAAGAAATAAGGGTGCAATTTGCAAAGTCGGAAGAGGTTTACTTTGATATTAAAGAAGTATACACAGAGGCAACTTTTAAAGGAGAATCGTCAAAGGTAGTGTTAGAGCGTTCTATAGAGCAACATGCCAAAATTTGTATTGAAAACAGCGAAGATGTTTATGACGCCTTAGCTCTAGCAAAAATTTTAGAAGTAGATATTGATAATCGCATAGCCAGTTATGCAAAGTGTATTAGCAGAAGTACTTTTAATTTTCTAAAATGGCTGAAAGACGATTATAAATTAAAGTTAAACGCTTATTTACGTCAAAATTTCGATGAAGTTTTCGAGGAAATTCATGGGCACCCACCAGAAGAATAATTTTAAGATTTTCTAAGATATAATAAGCAGTAGTTGAGTAAATTACTGCTTTTTTTGTTTACTACTTTTAGAACTGTCATTTACATTATTGCTGAGCATCATTAAAACCTTCATTACTATTTCGCGAATTTGTAATGGCCTGTTATTTTTTTAGGCTAAAAGCTTATTTGAAAAATTGCTCTTTAGTTGGTATCTTGTGTGTACGAAACCAACAATATTATGAAAACAATTTTTACTACTATTTTACTACTCACTAGTTTGTGTGTTTTTTCACAAAAAAAAGTATTAGATCATTCAGATCTTGACCTTTGGAATTCTATCGAAAACGAACAAATTTCACCCGACGGCTCTCATGTGCTTTATGGGGTACAACAAGGGGAAAAAGACCAAACATTACACTTAAAATCTTCCAAAGGAAATTCTATTTTTGAATATGCTAGAGGTGAAAAAGGGAGTTTCACTTATGATTCTAACTTTGTATTATTTACTATCAAAGCATGGACAGATAGTATTACAGTCTTAAAACAACGTAAAGTCAAAAAAGACAAGATGCCGAAAGATAGCTTAGGCATTTATGATTTATCGCGTAAAAGTCTGACTAAAATCGGGAATATTAAATCGTATAAAATACCAGAAAAATGGTCGGGTTATGTGGCGTATTATTTAGAAGATATAAAACCAGAAAAAGATAAAAAAGAAGTTTCTGATACTACTAAAATTCAAAAATCAGACGATAAAAAGAAAGTTAAAAAAGTAAGTAAGGAGAACGGATATCACTTGGTGTTAAGAAATTTAATGACCCAGCAGCAAGATACCTTCAAATTTGTTACCAATTTTACTTTTGCAGAAAAAGGAAAATTTTTAGCCTACACAAGCACTGGTGACGAAAAAGATTCAGCTTCAAGCGTTGTGGTTATGAATCTTGATAAGAACGAAAAGAAAAGCATCTACAAAGCGGATAAGGCTAAGTATTATCAACTCGCTTTTAGCGAATCTGGAAAAAATTTAGGTTTTATAGTAGATACAGACACCACTAAAATACAAGTTAGGCCTAATGAACTGTATTATTGGAAAGACGGAAACGCTAAGGCAGAAAAATTAGTTAGCAATAGTACTAGTCCAAAGGATTATCTTGTTTCTTCTTATGGAAACATCGAATTTTCTAAGGATGAATCTAAGTTATTTTTCGGTTTAGCGACACAACCTATTATGAAAGATACCTTGCTAACAGACGATCAAATTGTAAATGTTGAAGTTTGGACCTATGACGAGCCGCAGTTGTATACCGTACAAGAATTACAGGTTAAAAATGACACCATAAAATCGTACAAAACAGTCATCGATTTAAAGAATAAAAATAAACTTATACAATTGGGAACAACACAATTTCCTGCTACCGAATTGGGGAATGAAGGCAATGCGGATTTCGCTTTAGTTTCCACATCAGAGCCTTATGATTTAGAAAGCCAATGGACAGGTAATAGTGCTAAAAATTTTGCCATTGTGAACACAAAAACAGGAGAAACGAGCCAGGCACTTACCAAATTTACTTCGGCAGATTTGAGTCCCGATGCGAAATATATTTACGGATATAATTTAATAGATTCTCTTTGGTTCACGTATAACGTGAGTACTAAAAGTTATAAAACATTAACCAAAGGCATGCAATTTTATGACGAATTAAATGATTCTCCCGCTTATCCATCGTCTTACGGGAGCCCAGGGTTTACCAAAGATGATAAATGGTTGATTTTGTATGATCGATTTGATATTTTTAAGTTTAATCCAGAAACTGGTGCCAATATAAAATTAACTAACGGACGTGTCACGAATACCAGATATCGGTATGTAAAAACCGATAAGGAAGAACGTTTTTTAGACGAAAAAACAAACTGGTTACTCAGTACTTTTAATGAAACGACAAAAGAAGCTGGTTTTGTTTCTTTTAATCCTACATCTGAAAAAATAACACCATTAATTTCAGGAGCATATCGCTATTCAAATCCCATAAAAGCATCTTTGTCAACTGAATTATTATATACACAAGAATCGTTTAAAGAGTTTCCTGATTTAAGAGTTGCAGACGCAAATTTTAAAAATAGTATCCTTATTTCAAATGCAAATCCACAACAATCTAACTATAATTGGGGAACCGTTGAATTAGTAAATTGGACATCCTTAGACGGTATAGAATTAACAGGATTATTAGTAAAACCTGAAAATTTTGATCCAAGTAAAAAATATCCTATGCTAGTAAATTTTTACGAGCGTAGTTCCGACGGTTTGCATTCGCATAGAGCGCCAGTGGCAGGTAGATCATCTATTAATTATAGTTTTTATACCAGTAGAGGCTACGTTATTTTTGTCCCAGACATTCAATATAGAATCGGTTATCCTGGTGAAAGCGCCTTTAATTGTGTAATTCCAGGAGTTACTTCTTTAATAGAAAAAGGTTTTATCGATAAAGATAATATTGGGGTACAAGGCCATAGCTGGGGCGGTTATCAAATTGCGTATTTAGTTACAAAAACCGATATTTTCAAGGCTGCAGAATCTGGTGCGCCCGTACCAAACATGATTAGCGCTTATGGTGGTATTCGTTGGTGGACAGGTTTAAGCAGACAATTTCAATACGAGCATACACAAAGTAGAATAGGAGGTACGCCTTGGGAATATCCACAGCGTTATGTAGAAAATTCTCCGATTTTTAATATCGATAAGATAAACACGCCATTATTAATTATGCACAATGATGCAGATGGTCATGTGCCTTGGTATCAGGGAATTGAGTTTTTTGTGAGTTTGCGCAGATTACAAAAGCCCTCTTGGTTTTTGAATTATAACGGAGAACCACATTGGCCTTTGAAATTACAAAACAGAAAAGATTTTAATATGCGTATGGCACAGTTTTTCGATTACTATTTAAAAGGGGAAGCTATGCCTGTTTGGATGGATAGGGGAGTTCCTGCCGCAGAAAAGGGTATCAACCAAGGTTTAGAATTGATGAAAGAGTAAATCGGTTTATGTGTTTATTAGTTTAGGAGTTTATTTAAGATAATTTGCTAAAAGCAAAGCGGTCTTATCTCTTCTCTAAAGAATAATGATAAAACAAAAAAGCGCATGAAAAATTAATTTTTCATGCGCTTTTCAATTCAAAAACCATTTAAAATGTTAAGATTATCCAAAATAAAGTAAATTTTTCTTTGAACCATTTTACAAGCCTTAGGTTTGCAAGTATAGTAATTGAATAGTACAAATAGTAAAATTATGAGTAAAGTAAAAGAAAACGATACAGTTAAAGTACATTACACAGGAAAGTTAACGAACGGACAAGTTTTTGATAGTTCCTTAGAAAGAGAACCTTTACAAGTTACCTTAGGTCAAAAAAGTTTGATTCCAGGTTTTGAAAATGGTTTAATTAATATGGAATTAAATGAAAAGAAAACTGTGGTGATTCCTGCAGAAGAAGCTTATGGTGAAGTCCAAAAAGAATTATTCCAGAAAGTACCTTTATCTGAACTTCCAGAAGAGATAAAACCTGAGGTAGGTATGGGACTTATGGCAAAAAATCCTGATGGAACAGAGCGTCAGCTAAGAATTACAGACGTTCGAAAAGATGCTATTATTATTGATGCGAATCATCCATTAGCAGGTGAAGAGTTGACATTTGAATTAGAAGTGATTGAAATAGCTTAAAAATTCTTTTTCCGCTCATCTTTTATTCAATCTCAATCGTATATATTTGAGTTTTGGAGTTCTTGCGGAAGATTCAGTTTACCATATACTAAAAGCCGACGTAAATGTCGGCTTTTTTGGGTTTTGGTTAGACCTTTAAATTTGGTAGGTTAGTTGCTTTTTCTAATCAAATTTTAAACTTTCATTTTTTCAAACTAATTCTCGCTATAAGGTTTTAAGATATTCTACTACTGCTAAACGTTCTTCATCCGTGAGTGAATCACCAAAAGTGTGGCCTTCGTTACCGTACCCTTTCAAAGAGGTGTCATACGTTTTATTGCCTTTTTTAGTAGTTTCAACCGTATAGTTCCAGCCAACTTTTTTAGTATCGTAATCCGCGTTGTTAAAAGTTCTACTCCATAAAGCAGGTCTGCTTTTACTATCTAAAAGGTCCATAAGTGTAGGTACAGAACCGTTATGTAAATAAGGAGCGGTTGCCCAAATACCATCTAAAGGTGATGCAATATAGCCACCCTCCGCTTTTAATCTTAAGGGATTTGGTCCAGAACCAAAATAACCGGTATTAAACCATTCATAAAAATAGCGATTATAGTCAGATTCTCGTGTGTTTCTATTCGATAATTCTGGGTCTGTTTTTACGATATTTAAGGCTACAAGAACATTCGGATAACTTGGCTGATCTCCATAATTTCCATGACAACTCGCACAACTATTGTTAAACAAAGCCTTGCCTTGATTGGCTAAAGTATTATCAATAGAAAAAGGATATTTTGGTGCTTCCAGACTTTCAAAATAGGCCAAAACATCTGGCATTTTTTCATCTATTTCTTTTGCTTTCTCTACATCGTTGAGTGTCAACATTCCAGCTCCAATAAACGACTTAACGAAATCGCCACGAGATAAAGCAGTATAAAAAGCAGCGTTTTTCTTTTTTAACAACCATAAAGCTGGCACATCGGATGGAATCACATCTTCTTCAATGTCAATATAGGGCGTATCGCTCCAAACTAAGGTATTTTTATCGCGATGTGCCACCAGAACTTCGGCAATTTTATTGGCAGAATTAGCCCCTAGGGTTGCTGTGATTGTTTTTGATCCAATAGCAATAATACTTTTCCTAAACTGTTGGTAAGCTTCAAATTCAGCGCTATTTTCACCATAAATTTGAGTTATTCCTCTGGTTAAAATGGGTTCTAAAGCTGCTCTATTAAAGGTCAGATCCATACTATGGTTTCCTAAACCAATAATAAACTCGTTGTTAATGCTACCACTATGGCAACTTAAACAATTAGGAGCAACCACTTTGGTTCCATTTTTGGCCAATACGGCAGTGTAGTTATGAGGAATGTTGGTATTATCTTCTGATCTTCCAAGTATATTTTCTGTATTTGACCCGTAAACAGCTAAAAAAGCTTCTAATGGTATTCCAGAACTCATATAATCGCCAGAAAGCAAATACTCTTTTCCTTTTGCCACGTCACCTGTGCGCTGCGCACTTTTAGGTATAGGAATAATCTCCCAAACGTCAGAAGGCGGATTAACTTTTTCCTCAATTTCCACAAAAGAATTGTCATCTCCAGAACAGCTAAATAAAAACAAAGCGCTAAAGAATACAAAGGATAAAAAAATAGTTTTTCGATATAACAAATTATTGCTAATATATTAAATTACAGGTACTATAAAATACCTGAAGCTGACACCGCGGTAATCGTTAAAAGTAAAATAATAAATAAAAGTACAGATTTTCTCATAATGGTTTTCATTTTAGTGATGCCAATTTGATCAATTTACAGCTAAGCACAAATTTTTTTAGGTAGAACGACCAGAAATCATGATAAAATGCTAAATAACCTTGTATTTGCTTAAAAACAAAACTTCAAAAAAATAAAACTAAAATGAAGATTAAACATTAATCTTGATTTAAAGTAATAACTTTAAGCTCCACAGAATGTTCAAATTTGATTAATTATAAAACCTAAGCTAATGAAAGACTTAAAGAAAGAAGACATACAGCAAGAAGTGTACGATTTGTATGATGATTACGCCCATAATAAATTAGATAGACGCCAATTTGTTGAGAAATTATCTCTTTATGCGGTAGGTGGTATTACGGTAGCGTCTTTACTAAGTTTTATGTCGCCTAAGTATTTAGCCACTATTCAGGTACAACCTGATGATGCTCGGTTAAATTCTGATTATATTTCGTATGAATCACCAAAAGGTGGAGGTACTATAAAAGGTTTATTATCATTACCTGAAAATACAAAAGGGAAGTTATCCGGTATTATTGTTGTACATGAAAATCGAGGATTAAATCCTTATATAGAAGATGTTGGGCGCATTGCTGCTTTAGATGGGTACATCACCATAGCCCCAGACGCCCTATCGCCTTTAGGCGGATATCCAGGAAATGATGATGACGGTAGAGAATTACAAAAACAAAGAAACCGTGATAAAATGTTAGAAGATTTTATTGCTGCTTTCACGTATTTAAAAAATCATAAAAACTGCAATGGAAATATTGGAGTTGTAGGCTTTTGTTTTGGGGGATGGATTTCTAATATGATGGCGGTAAAAGTACCGAATTTAAAAGCGGCAGTACCTTTTTATGGAGGACAACCAACAGCAGAAGAAGCAGCACAAATAAAAACGCCTTTACTATTGCAGTATGCAGGTTTAGATACTCGTGTAAATGAAGGTTGGCCAGCTTTTGAAGCCATATTAAAAGAAAACAAAAGAGAATATAAAGCTTATTTTTATCCAGAAGTAAATCATGGTTTTCACAATACCAGTACCCCTCGGTACGACAAACCTGCTGCGGATTTAGCTTGGGAAAGAACCATGGCTTTTTTTAAAGAAAAGTTGGTCTAGTTATTAAGCATTCGGCTATACATTTCTTATACGATTTTCGCTAAAAAGCTGTTTAAATGGAATTTAAGATGTAATTTCGCGCCAAATTAAAAAAA
>JANQTG010000231.1:0-21066 GCA_030731855.1 Cellulophaga sp.
TAATTTCTTTTTCTTCTACGGCAATCATGGTGTAAACACCTTTTAAGGCTTCTTGAGTTACATATTCTGTTAAATCTGGACTCACCTTTGTTACAAATGGGATTGTATTGTACTTATTTATTAAGTTATTCCATATCTGATCAGCACCAACTTTACTAAATGAGTTATTAATGACTGGTTTAAATGAATCATACAATTTTGTTTCTGTTGTAGCTTTTAAAAAATTAGTTGCAGCATCATCGGTACCTAGTAAAATTTGCTTCGCATCATTAAAATTAATGCCTTTTACAGCATCAACAAAAATAGGTGTAGCTTCTTTAACCGCATCTTCTGCAGCACGATTTAATACTTTCAAGCCTTCATCTGCTAAATTTCCTAATCCTATTTTCCGTAAAGAATTATCTACTTTTTGTAATTCTTCTGGAAGTATGATTTTTACCAATTCATTTTTAAAGAACCCATCTTCTTGGGTTAATTTTTTCACTTGTTTGTCGATACCAAAATCTAGTGCTTCTCTTAAGCCATTTCCTATTTGATCATTGCCAATGGCAGTACCTTGAGGCAATTGATTCACTACTTGTTGCAATTCTGCACAACCAAAAAAGAAAAAACAAATACTGATAACGATTACTTTAAATTTCATATTCTTAATTTTTTACAAAGCTACTTCAATTAAATTAATAGGCCAATGATTTAAAGTACAATAGTTTGCAATCATAGCGGTAATAATTTTTTCATTCCCCCTTGGGCCTTGCACTGAGCGGAGCCGAAGTGGCTTAGGGGGCGTTTAGGAAAAAATCACTGTCTTATTTCTAAATACCATCGTTTTCCGCTGAATATGTAGTTTTACTGCTCTTGCGAGTACAATTTTCTCTAAATCTCTGCCTTTTGCAATAAAATCGTTAATTGTATGGGTATGGGTAACAGGGGTTGTATCTTGTTGAATGATAGGGCCAGCATCTAATTCTTCGGTTACGTAATGACCAGTTGCTCCAATTAATTTTACACCACGCTCAAATGCCGCATGATAGGGTTTAGCGCCCGCAAATGCCGGTAAAAAAGAATGATGAATATTGATAATTTTATTCGGATATTCATTGATAAGTTTGTTAGTCACTATTTGCATGTATCTTGCCAAAACAATAAAATCTATTTGATACTTTTTTAATAAGACTAATTGTTTATTTTCAGCTTCTTCTTTCGTTTTTTTAGTAACAGGAATATGGTAAAAAGGAATTTGAAATTGCTCTGCAACAAAGCTCAAATCGTCATGATTGCTAATAATAAAAGGAATTTCGACAGTAAGTTCTCCAGAATTATATCTGCTCAATAAATCATACAAACAATGATTGTATTTAGATACAAATAAGGCCATTTTAGGTTTAATATCATCGGTATGAATGCTCCACTTTATATTGAATTTTTCGGCTAAATCGTTCTTAAATCTTTCTTGAAAACCTACCATGGTAAAATTTTCTAACGAAAATTCACTTTCTAAACGCATAAAGAGTTCGTTAGATTCTTTATCCACATGTTGGTCTATATAAATAATATTACCGCCCTGAGCATGAATAAATCCCGTTACGGAGCAAATAATTCCCGATTGGTCAGGGCAATGGATTAAAATGGTAGTTTTCATGGTTTAAATTTATGGGGTAAAATTATGGTATTGAAAACGATAGTGTCTTCACAACAATTATTTTTACAATATTATAATTATGATATAAAAATCTTTGCATTTTTCGTAAATTGCACCCTATAAAAACACCTTTTATTATCAATGGAACAAATTGCACCTTACTCCCCGAAAAATAAAATACGTATTGTTACCGCAGCCTCCCTTTTTGATGGTCATGATTCTGCCATAAATATTATGCGAAGAATTATTCAATCCACTGGTGTTGAGGTGATTCATTTAGGTCACGATCGTAGCGTTCAAGAAATGGTTGATTGTGCTATTCAAGAGGATGTAAATGCGATTGCTTTAACGTCATACCAAGGCGGTCACAATGAGTATTTTAGGTATATGTATGATTTGCTCAAAGAACGAAGCGCGAGTCATATTAAAATTTTTGGTGGTGGCGGCGGTGTTATTCTTCCTGAGGAAATAAAAGCCTTGATGGAATATGGTATAGCACGTATTTATTCTCCCGATGATGGTAGAACTATGGGCTTACAAGGTATGATTAACGATTTGGTACAGCAAAGCGATTTTGAAACACCAGCTTTGAAACTACCTAAAAATACCTCTGTAGAAGAAGCTTTAAAGCAGAAAGATGTGAATACCATTGCCCGATTAATTTCTTTAGCGGAAAATAGGCATGAAGATTTCAAAAAACATTTTTCGAATATAAAAGTGAATACCTCTGTGCCTGTTTTAGGAATTACTGGAACTGGCGGTTCCGGAAAGTCGAGTTTGGTAGACGAGTTAGTTCGCAGATTTTTAGCAGATTTTCCAGAAAAAACTATCGGATTAATCTCTGTAGATCCGTCAAAAAGAAAAACTGGTGGTGCCCTTTTGGGAGATCGTATTCGTATGAATGCTATTAGTAATGATCGCGTTTATATGCGTTCGTTAGCTACACGACAGTCTAACTTAGCCTTATCAAAATATGTAGAAGAGGCCGTAGAAGTATTAAAAGTGGCGGAGTTTGATTTAATCATCTTAGAAACCTCAGGTATTGGTCAGTCTGATACCGAAATCATACAACATTCTGATGTATCGCTTTACGTGATGACACCAGAATTTGGAGCCGCTACACAGTTAGAAAAAATTGATATGCTCGATTTTGCCGATGTGGTTTCTATCAATAAATTTGATAAAAGAGGTTCTTTAGATGCCTTGCGCGATGTAAAAAAACAATACATGCGTAATCATAATCTTTGGGATACGCCTCAAGATGATCTGCCAATTTTCGGTACTATGGCGAGTCAGTTTAACGACCCAGGCACCAATAGATTGTATCGCGTTTTGATGCAAAAATTAGTGGAAATAGCGAAAGCCGATTTGTCTTCTACGTTCGAATTTTTAAATGAAAGTACCGAACATGCTTTTGTAATTCCACCAGCAAGAACCAGATACTTATCAGAAATTGCTGAAAATAATAGAAACTATGATAAAAATGTAGTTTCACAAGTGCAAGTAGCACAAAGACTTTATGGTCTTTACCAAACCATTTTATCGGTCCTAAATGTAAAGCCTAACGAATTAGATTCGGACTATCTAACTAAAAATGGACTAGATGAAGATGCGTTCCAAAAGCTTGCAACAACAGACGATAACAAAACTTTTTTAAAGTTATTAATAGCGGAGTTTGATCGGGTAAAGTTAGATTTTGATGCCTACCACTGGGAAGCTATTTTGAATTGGCAAGCAACCGTACAGCGTTATAAAGATCCTATTTATACCTTTAAAGTTCGGGATAAAGAATTGCAATTAGAAACTCATACCGAGTCATTATCACATTCTCAAATCCCAAAGGTGGCGCTACCCAAATACAAAGCTTGGGGCGATTTATTGCACTGGATGTTACAAGAAAATGTACCAGGTGAATTTCCTTATACGGCAGGTTTGTACCCTTTTAAAAGAACAGGCGAAGACCCCACCAGAATGTTTGCCGGCGAAGGTGGACCAGAACGCACCAACAGGCGTTTCCATTATGTAAGTTTAGGTTTACCGGCAAAACGACTTTCGACTGCTTTTGATTCCGTTACTTTATATGGTAACGATCCCGACAAACGACCTGATATTTACGGAAAAATAGGGAATGCAGGTGTTTCTGTTTGTTGTTTAGATGATGCTAAAAAATTGTATTCCGGTTTTGATTTATCAAACCCGACCACTTCGGTGAGTATGACGATTAATGGGCCAGCACCCATGTTACTAGGCTTCTTTTTAAATGCCGCTATCGATCAAAACTGCGAAAAGTATATTTTAGAGAACGATTTAAAAGAAGAAGTTGAGGCAAAAATCGCATCAATTTATAAAGGAAAAGAAGAAAAACGACCTAAATATCAAGGAGAACTTCCAGAAGGAAATAATGGTTTAGGTTTAATGCTATTGGGTGTTACTGGCGATCAAGTATTATCAAAAGAAATATATCAAACTATAAAAATTAAAACCTTAAAAGAGGTTCGCGGTACGGTTCAGGCCGATATTTTAAAAGAAGATCAAGCACAGAATACCTGTATTTTTTCCACAGAATTCGCCTTGCGTTTAATGGGTGATGTTCAGGAATATTTTATTCAAAATGAAGTTCGGAACTTTTATTCGGTATCTATCTCTGGCTATCATATTGCCGAAGCAGGCGCTAACCCAATCACGCAATTGGCATTTACCTTATCAAACGGCTTTACCTATGTAGAATACTATTTGAGTAGGGGAATGGATATTAATGCATTTGGACCTAATTTATCATTTTTCTTTTCTAACGGCATTGATCCAGAATATGCGGTTATTGGTCGTGTAGCTCGTAAAATATGGGCAAAAGCACTAAAACACAAATATGGAGCAGACCCCAGAGCGCAAATGTTGAAATACCATATTCAGACTTCTGGTCGTAGTTTACACGCGCAAGAAATCGATTTTAATGATATTAGAACTACGCTTCAAGCGTTATATGCCATTTATGATAATTGTAATTCTTTGCATACAAACGCCTATGATGAAGCAATAACTACTCCAACGGAAGAATCGGTACGCAGGGCCATGGCTATTCAGCTAATTATCAATAAAGAATTAGGCTTAGCGAAAAACGAAAATCCATTACAAGGTTCATTTATTATTGAAGAATTGACCGATTTAGTAGAGGAAGCTGTACTCTTAGAATTCGATAGAATTACCGAGCGTGGTGGCGTTTTAGGTGCTATGGAAACCATGTACCAACGCTCAAAAATTCAAGAAGAAAGCTTGTATTATGAAACTTTAAAGCATAATGGCGAATTTCCAATTATAGGGGTAAATACTTTTTTAAGCTCAAAAGGATCACCTACGGTTTTACCTATTGAAGTTATCCGTGCGACAGAGACTGAAAAGCAAACACAGATTTCTACACTAGAAAACCTTAAAGAAATTCATAAAAAAACCTCAGAAGAAGTATTACCAGCACTTCAAAAAGCAGCGGTACAAAACGATAATATTTTCGAAAAGCTTATGGAAGTAACGAAAGTAAGCTCTTTAGGGCAAATTACGAATGCATTATTTAAAGTTGGTGGACAGTATAGGAGGAATATGTAGATGAAAGTTTAAGTTCAAGTGCAAGTTCAAAAAATAACATCAAACTAGAAACTTAAAACATTTTTTTACAAGGAGCGTTTCCAAATTTTATAGGATTTTCTGAATATTTTTAATTCTTCACGAAGTAAACTAATGTATTCAATTTCTTTAATACCATCTTTCTCTAAACCTCTACAATATGAAAAAATATTTTTTGATATGATATTGATATGATGAATGGTGTTCGTTCTCAATGATTCACATTCCGAACGCTCTGCTAATTCAATTTTTTGAGGAATTAAAATGGCATCCGTTAAAATAGCATCTGCAATACTATCCCTAAAAGAATTAGATTTGTAGAGATAGAGTAAATCTTGATTGTTAGTTACATAAGAAACAATTTCTCTACTAATTAAGCACAAATCTAGTGCTTTGCGATAAACCGGTAGCGTTGTTAAATTTCTATAAGGCATTGAAAGTAATTTTTTTATAAAATTACGAACAGATTCATTTTTTTAGCTTAATATTATAAAGTGTAAATTATATTTTACTATTGAAAATAACTTTATTTAAATATTTTACTATTGAATCAAAAGATAGATACCTTAAATTGGAGTATTCTTGAATCACTTCAAAAAGATGCTAGAGCAAGCTTTGCAACTATAGGTCGTAAAGTAGGCTTAACGCCTCCAGCAGTAGCTGAGCGTGTAAAAAAAATGGAAGACCTAGGAATTATCAGTGGTTATAAAACCGTTATTTCTCATACGCAGACAGGATATCAGTTAAAAGCTATTATTACTTTACGAGCTTTTATGGGAAAATTAAAGCCCTTTTTAGAGGCTGTTAAAAGCTATGAAGAAGTAATAAATTGTTATCGAATTACAGGTAATGAAAATATTATTATGGAAGTGGTATTAAAAGATCAGTTCCATTTAGAGAGGTTTATTGATAAATTAATTCAGTACGGCGAAACGCGAACACATATTATTTTATCCGAGGTAGTTTCTGATGCGCCTATTGGCAAAAGAAATTTATAGTATAAAGAAAATTCACTCTTTATGGTAAGTTTTAGTATGATTTTGTAAATTTAAAAAATAATTTGGCGAGGTTTTTGATAATTATTGAGTATGAAAAAAATAGTATATACCCTATTGTTTATAGGTTTTAGTATAGGCGTGCAAGCGCAGTCACTTACCCTAAAAAAGGGAGTAATTCTAGATGACATTAAAGTTAATGACTCTATTTCAGAGAGTTTTGTTTTGTATTTGCCTACAAATTTTGAAACTACTAAGAAATGGCCAATTATTTTTGTTTGTGATACTGGTGGCAAGGCAAAACAAGCTACCCAAATGCTTTTACCCGCAGCGGAGAAAAACGGATATATTTTGGCAGCTTCAAATACCATAAACGATTCTTTAAAGATTGAAGATAATGTTCTTGCTACAAGCCGAATGATTAATAAGGTTTTGACAATACTTCCTATTGGAAACCAACAAATATATACGGTAGGGATAGCAGATAGTGGAAAATTTGCTTCGCTTTTGCCTGTTATTATAAATAATATTCAAGGTACTTTAAGCATAAATAGTCCTATTGCGAATACTGATATTTTAAATGTAAAAAAAACATTTCATTTTATAGGTTTAGTTGATGTTAGCAATTACAACCTTTTTGAAATGCAAGCTAACCAACAGTTGTTGAATAATTTACGATATCCAAATCAGTTATTTGTCTACGACCAACTTACAAAACCTTCAGTTTATGATTACATAAATATGGCTCTTGAAACTTTTACTATTTCTGCAATGGCTAAAAATTCAATACCGAAAGATGCAACTTTTATTCAACAGAAATATCAAGAGAATATTAGCTTAATAAAAAATTTAGTAAATCAAAATAAATCCATTCAAGCCTATGATTTAGCTTCTGAAGCTATGAAAATCTATAGATCTGTAGTTAACATTGATGAACTTAAAGATTTAGAGAAAAATATTCGAAAAAGTAAAATATACAAAAACTCGAGGAAGAACGAGTCGGCCTTAACTTTTAACGAGTCTTTAAAGCGAGAAGATTATGATTATGCAATGTTTGAAGATATTGCAAGTTATAATTTTAATAATTTAGGTTGGTGGAAGTATCAAATAGAGGCGCTAACACAGAATTCTAATCAAAATGCTTTAAAAAATCAAATGAATAATAGACTCAAAGGGTTTGTAAATTATTTAGTCGATAAAAATACTATTGAGTTACAAGCCGAAAAAGTTATAGATGAAGAAGGCTTAGTATTATTGGGTATGTTAAAAACAATTACAGATCCTAAAGATTTTGAAGCCTACAAACGTGTTATTTCATTGAGTGCTAAAAATGAAGATTACAGTACTTCTTTATTTTATTTGGAAGAGCTTTTGAAAATGGGTTTTACAGATAAAAAATCACTTTACGAAATTGAGCATACTGCGTTATTAAGAATTGCTCCTGAGTTTAATGAAATAGTACAGCAATATTTAAAAGAGGCGCGTTACGAAGTTGAAACTATTGAAGAGTAAGTAACCAAGTTTATTTTTAAAATAATTTTCTATAGAATTTGGTAAGGTTTTTGTGCTTTATTATTGGATGAAAAAAAACCTCACCTTATTAATCTTCATATGTTGTTTTTGTCTGTTTGAAACGTCAAAAGCACAAACACTTACTTTAAAAAAAGGAATTATTAATGATAGTCTTCCGGTTTCTGATTCCATTTCAGAAACGTATTCCTTGGTTCTACCCACCTATTTTGATTCATCTAAAGAATGGCCAGTTATACTACTTACTGATCTTCAGAAAAATGAAAAAAAATACACTTTTATTTTAAGGAACATAGTCGAAAAGTATGGATATCTATTAGTTGTACCAAATAATCTCAACGACTTATTATCTCTTGAAGAAAATATTCAAATTGCAGAAAGAACGTTAACTAAAATTAAAACAGTTATTCCAGTAGATTTAAATAGAGTGTATCTTTCTGGGTTTAATGAGAGTGCTTCATTTGCTTCTTCTTTAGCTATTACTAATAAAACTGTCAATGGAGTACTTTGTTTTGACGCTCCGGTAGAAAGAAAAGGCAGTCCAGAAATAAAGCGCCAAATTCATTTTATAACGGTAAGTTCAGATCATAATCAAGATTATGTAAAATTTTTCGATGCTAGAAGGACTTTAAATAATCAAGGGGTTAACAATCAATTACTTATTTATGACGGTCAAAATACAGAAAATGCATTAGCTAGTATAGATTTAGCTTTTGAGATATTTACATTAACAGCCATGGCTAAAGGCTTAATACCGATTGATACAGAATTTGTGAATACTAATTATTCCAAAAATATCGCAAAAATTGAAGCATTAATTAATGCTAATGAAATGGTGAAAGCCAATAATCATATTTTGGCAATAGTAAGGGCTTACGAAGGTTTAACAGATATTCAGTATTTGAATAATAAAGGGCAAATTATAAAAGTTACAAATTCATTTCAGGTAGAACAAATGCGTCGGGTTAATATATCTTATAATGAGCGCTTATTAAGAGAAGATTTTTTTTACAGTCTTTATGAAGACATTGACAATCACGATTATAAAAATTTAGGTTGGTGGACGTATCAAATTCAATTGTTAAATACCATTCATGTAGATGACGACGAGCTTGGCTTGCTTTCAAAAAAACGATTACTATCTTATATAGATTTTTTAGTAGAGGCTTCTATTGAAGAAATAAATGAAAGTAAAGAAAACTTAGAAAATAAAGAGGGATTGTTATTTTTAGCGATGTTAAAAACAATCATAAATCCTAAAGATTTTGAAGGCTATAAAACAGTGATAACCTTGGCTTCAAATAAAGGAGATTACGAAACGGCTTTATTTTATGTTGAAGAACTTTTAAAAGCTGGTTTTAAAGATAAAAAAGCATTATACGAGATTGAAAACACAGCTTTATTAAGAATTACACCAGAGTTTAATGCATTGGTACAAGAATATTTGAATGATGCACGCTATACTATTGTCGAGCAATAAAATGCGGCACCTTGCTCGCATCCCAATCAATAACTAATCCTACTGCTATGGCTTGTGTTACTTCTTTGCCATACAATACCTCACAAAGATAAAGTGCGGCATCAAAACTTTTAATACCACCTGCAGAAGTAATGTATTTTCCGTCATGTACAAACATTGAATTTTGTCTTACATTCAAATGTGGAAACATTTTTTTGTATTTTTTAATATTACTGGGGAAAGTAGTTGAGGCGACAGTATCTAAAAGTCCGGCCTTAGCAAGTACAAAAGCACCGTCACAATGACTGGTCATATACAGCGCTTTTTCATTTACTTTTTTTACGAAACTAATCATAATAACATCCTCTAAATCTGTATCCGTGTGATGTTCTGCACTCGGAATTACTAAAATATCAATATTAGGCACATTTTTTTTGGTATAATCAAAATCAGGAATAATAGTTAAGCCTTCAAAAGTAGTAATAGGTTTTAAAGTATTGGCAATGGTAAATACGTTCATTGCTTTTATGTTTTCTTGGTATTGAGTATGCTGAAAAACATCAAAAGGGGCTGTTAGTTCTGTATTATAAGTGCCATCCATTAGTAAAAAAGCAACATTATAACGATCTGCTTTAATTTTTAATACGGCATTTTTTGAGTTATTAGTTTTGTTATTATCAGCGCAAGATAATAGTCCTAACATAAAGACGACAAATAAAGGTGAAACTCTAAATTTCATACTTTCTAAATTTTCGTTGAATGTACAAACATAATTTTAACCAACTAAAATTATAAATTGTAATTTTGTTATAAAGTCATATTATGAGGGTTTTATGGGTATTTTTTGTCGTATTAAGTTTAGGTTGTCAGGAAAAAAAGAAATTTCATGATACTAAAGAATCCATAGTAATTAAGGGAAAAACAGAAGTACTTACCGAAATTCTGGAATTTCAGAACAAAATGAATTTAGATTTTAAAGATCCAGAAGTTTCGCCACTTTACAACAGGCATAGAAAAGATTTTGAGGGTTTAGATTTTTTTGAGCCAGACACTACATTTAGAGTTATAGGAAAATTAATAAAAACACCAGAAGCTTTGCCTTTTCAAATGCCTATGACCATTAATACCGAATCAGAATACAAAAAGTATGGAATGGTTTATTTTTCTATAAAAAATGTAACTTATCAATTAGAAATATATCAAGATCAGTTGCTTTTTACTCAAGAAAAGTATAAAGATCATCTGTTCCTTCCTTTTACCGATCTTACTAATGGAAAACAGACATACACGGGCGGGCGCTATATCGATTTGAAAATTCCTGAAGGAGATTCTATTTTAATCGATTTTAATAAATCGTATAATCCATATTGCGCTTATAATAAAAAATACGCTTGCCCAATTGTGCCTGAAGTTAATAACTTAAGACTGGCCGTTTCAGCAGGTGTTAAAGCTTTTAAAAATTAAAAAAAAAGTGGCTACTTTTCAGGTAGCCACTTTAGGTAAAATATAAATTAACTCAACTTAATTTATTTTTAAAAAGAATAAATAGCTGCTATTAAGAATGATGATAAGCTTTTTTGTGGTGCTAAATCGTTATTTAAAAAATTAAAGGAATCATCAGATGCACTGTCTAAACGAAGTTCTGGCTTAATCATTAAATTACCAACAGAGTAACTTCCTGTTAATGTAGCAGCAAAAACACTAGAATCTTCAACTCCAGTACCAATTGCGCCAAATTCTCCAGTTTCAGCAAAATATTCAGCTCTTAAACCTAGTGAAAAACTATCTGATGTAGTTACTTGTGGGTATAAAGCCACACCAGCAAAACCAGTATCATCTGCGCCATCAAAATAAGCTGCATTTAAGCCTAAAAAGAAAGTGTCTGACAAATCAAAACCACCTGTGTAGTCTATTTCAAAAGAGCCATTATCAGCCAATAAATTTAAAAACTGACCGCTGTAACCCAATTGTGCACCATAAGCATACTTTCCATCAATATTTAACTCAGTTACGTCAGTACGGTTCATTACACCTAACATTAAGCTAAAGTCATCCGATAAAGCAAAATCCGCTTTAATTCCTGTATGAGAAAAAGGACCATAAGAGAATAAATAAGAGGTGCTGTAGTTAAAATTTGCGGAAGGTGATATTACTTCGTATCCAAGAAATGTATTAAAATTACCTAAGGTTAATTTAACTTTATCGGTAACATTCCAATAAGCATATAATTGGTTTACAATATTACCTGTTGATGAATAAATAGGAGAATTAAAAATTGCATCGGTACCTCTTGGTCCAAATACAAGATCTGCCACAAAACCTGATTTTTCACCTTCATAACCGGCTATTAAATTTACCATGCCCAGCGCAAAACCTGGTAACTGTGCAAATGAAGATCCTGGCGCTGCAAAAGGCAAACCAGAAGCTTCGTCGAAGCTATTATTTGCATTAAGATTTGCTCGGTAATAGGCATCTACCGAACCACTAAGAGAAAATTTTGATGTTTCTTCTTCTGCTTCTTCTTGTGCAAATGCGATAGTTCCTGCAAATAATGTTGCTGCTAAGAAAATATTTTTCACGAACTTTGTTGTAGTAATCTTTTTCATAAATTAATAATTTAGTTGCTCTCCATATAATAAAAGAGAGGATAGATTAAATGTTGATGTTTGTTTTTGAAAATTGATTATAGAACGGAGCGTTCTGCAAAACGCTCCGTTTGTTTTTATTTAGTGTTGATTCATTCTAAAGTCTGGATAAGCATCCATACCATGTTCATGAAGATCCAGACCTTCAACTTCTTCTTCTTTCGATACTCTAATACCTACGGTTTTCTTAATCGCAAATAAGATAATAAATGCAGTGATACAGCAGAAGGCTCCGATAACCCCTATACCAATTAATTGATATACTATTTGATCGCCACCAGCTTTAGCTCCAAAGAAACCTACTGCTAAGGTTCCCCAAATACCGCAAATAAGGTGTACAGCAATAGCGCCTACTGGATCATCTAATTTTATTTTATCGATTAAGGCGACAGCTAACACAATTATAATACCAGCGATGATACCAATAATTATGGCTTCGTTCGGAGACATTAAATCTGCCCCAGCTGTTATTCCTACTAATCCACCCAAAATACCATTTAAAAACATGGTTAAATCTAGATTTTTGTATAGAATAAAAGCAAAAAGCATCGCTGCAACTCCACCTGCTGCAGCTGCTAAAGAGGTAGTAACCAATACCAGTGATGTTCCTTCAGGGTCGGCTGAAAGTACCGAGCCGCCGTTAAAACCAAACCATCCTAACCAAAGTATTAAAACTCCTGCTGCGGCAAATGGAATGTTGTGTCCTGGAATCGCTTGTGCTTTTCCATTTTCATCGAATTTTCCAATTCTTGGTCCTAATAAGTAAACGGCTATTAAAGCAGCCCATCCGCCAACAGAGTGTACTAATGACGAGCCTGCAAAATCATGAAACCCACCTTCTTTAATTAATTCTCCAGCAGCATTTACTTCATTACCTAAAGTAGATAAAAATCCGCCACCCCATTGCCAAGAACCAACGATAGGGTAAACTAGACCCACGTAAATGATAGTAAAAATCATAAATCCGCCTATTTTAACTCTTTCGGCAACTGCGCCAGAAACAATTGTTGCTGCTGTTGCGGCAAACATTCCTTGGAATAAAAAGTCTGTCCAATAGGTATACCCTCCAGAGGCATATTCAGCTGTCATTCCGTTTTCTCCTGGATCTAAACCAAATCCAGCAAATCCTAAGTATCCATTAAAATCACCTGGATACATTAAATTAAAGCCACCTATATAATAAAGTAATAATCCAATACAGATAATAAATACGTTTTTAAATAAAATATTGATCGTGTTTTTTTGTCTAGTAAGTCCTATTTCTAAAAATGAAAAGCCTAAATGCATGAAGAATACAAGTGCTGTACACATCATCATCCAGACGTTGTTTGCTGTAAATAATCCTGCTTCCATATTATTGTGTTTTTTTGGTTGGTGTTTTTTAGTTAATTCCTGCTTGTCCGCTTTCTTTTGTTCTGATTCTGTAAGCCTCAGTAATTTCAGATACGAAAATTTTTCCGTCTCCTACATTTCCTGTGCTTGCCACTTCTAAAATGGTATTGATGGTTTTTTCTAAAAACTCGTCAGAAACAACGATGGTTAAATACCTTCTCTGAATATCACTAGTGCTGTAGGAAATTCCACGATAAACGTGACCTTGTTTTTCATTCCCTACTCCAGTAACATCCCAGTAACTAAAAAAGTTGACTTCTATTTGATGTAGTGCTTTTTTCAATTCATCAAATTTTGACTTTCGAATAATTGCCTCGATTTTTTTCATAATTGATTTGTTTGTTGATACCGCAAATGTATGTTAAAATATTTAACACCCCATAAAATTTAGGGTATAGACATTAATTTTTGATTATATAATAATTAGAACCCTATTTATTTATGGGTATGATTAATTTTTAGTCTTAAAAATTATGATTCAATGAATTGAAGTCTATTTTTTTTGAAAAAAGAGGAGGTTAAAGTCTTTTTATGGTTATTTTTTTGTGAGATGTTCAAAAAATAACAAGAAAAGGCAAGAATGTTTAAAATATTAGAAAACCTCTAATTTGTATTTTGTTTGTAACAAATTGAGTCTTAATCTTTAAATGAAGGGGAATTTCTACTAGAGGGTTTTTGAAGTCAGAACTCTTAATACCCTCTCTAAGAACTTCAAATTTTACCAGTATATATAATTTTGGAACTAAAAGGGTGGTACAGATTAGTGCTAGACTAAACCTACTGTGGTAATGATGTTATTTTTATAGAAATTTAGAGATCCATATTCCTAATACTATGGCTAGAATGCCGAAGACAACGCTGAATAGGGTATATATTAAAAAATTAGCAATGTCTCCCGATTTTAATAAGGAATGGTTTTCTAAGGCGAATGTTGAGAAAGTTGTAAAACCTCCGCAAAAACCTGTGGCAAGTAATAAAGTTTGATTTTCGGAGATGTAATTGGCTTTTAGAGTTAGGCCGAGTAATAATCCTATAATAAGACAGCCAAGAATATTGACTAAAAATGTACCAAAATAAAAATTAGGAAAGTAATTATTAAGGTTTTTGCTAACGGCGAATCGTAAAACACTACCTAGGCCACCACCTAAAAAAATAAGAAAAAATTGTTTCACACTTTAAAAGTATAAAAACTAAACGGCTTTATTATATTTTGTTTCGATTATATTTAAAGGATAAATTTTTGTATTTTCAATACTAGAAGAATCTTTTAAATTTTTTTGACCGGTCTTATTGTTGTTTACGCTAACTACTAATAGTAAAACGTTTACAGCTAATAAAATTAATAAAGTACTAAAGAAAGTTACCATACGACTTATGTTTGTTGTATTACAACGCAAAATTATGACTTTTCTTACAAATTAAAAGCTAATGTTGTGTAATTGGTGATTTTTGTGGTATGAATAACAACTGCGTTAATTTTTGAGGGAATACTTAATAATGAAGAGACTAATTATGAAGAATAAAAAAAATAAAGCAATCCAGATAACTCCCTTATAATTTTTGGCATGCAAATTTTTATCTTTTTTGTATTGTAAAAAGATAATTACGACAAATGAGACAAAAAAAAGTGCCGCAAAAATTAATTGTCCAGTACTAAACATAGGATGTATTTTTATACAAAAATAATCTAATTAACTTAAAAGATGAAAAATAAACTAAATGCTGTTGCGTTATTTCACGAAACATTCGGAATGGGTGTTTCGAAAACTATGAAGGCTAATTTAGGGGTAACCACTAATTTGCTTCGGTTTAATTTAATGGATGAAGAAAATAAAGAATATTTAGAAGCAGCAGAGAATAACGATTTAGTTGAGGTAGCCGATGCTCTAGGTGATATGCTCTATATTTTATGCGGAACTATTTTAGAACATGGAATGCAATACAAAATTGAGGAAGTTTTTAATGAAATTCAGCGGAGTAATATGAGTAAGTTGGGGGCAGACGGGAAACCTATTTACAGAGAAGACGGTAAAGTACTCAAAGGGCCAAATTATTTTCAACCTAATATTAAAGCGATATTGGAAAAATAAAAAATGGCTATCAAAATTTTGATAGCCATTTTTTATTTTTGCTTAAGGTAATTTAGTTTTTTGACAGTTTTTTGATTCATTTTAATAATTATCACTGCTATTATTCAGATACTAATGCAAAGCATCAACTAGCAACGAACAACCGTCAACGAAACTTATATTTTAACCCTCCATCCAAATTTATCTTCTGTTTTATTGTACTGTATATCGGTAATTTTTTTCTTAAATATACTTGCGTAGCTATTTTCTAATTCTGGCAAATCGTAATCTGTACCTCTATGCCCGAAAGTACTAATTGGAGAAATAACAGCAGCCGTTCCTGCGCCAAACATCTCTTTTAAAGTTCCTTTTTTGGCTGCTTCAACAACTTCGCTAACCGTAATCGTTCGAACTTCAACTTTTATATTTTCATCTAAAGCAATATCAATGATACTTTTTCTGGTAATACCATCTAAAATCCTGTCGCTTGTTGGTGCAGTAATTAAAGTGTCATTAATCCGAATAAAAATATTCATAGCGCCTGCTTCTTCTATATTTTCGTGGTGAACGTCGTCGGTCCAAATAACTTGATTGTACCCTTTTTCAATAGCTAATTGTGTAGGATAAAATTGCCCTGCATAATTTCCGCCTGCTTTTGCATAACCAACACCACCATTTGCAGACCTAGAATAGGTTTCTTCAATTAAAACTTTAACTTTTCCAGCGAAATAAGCTCCGGAAGGTGCTAAACAAATCATGAACTTGTATTCATTTGCTGGCGATGCATGAAAGCCCTCACCCGAAGCAAACATAAACGGACGAATATACATAGAGCTTCCTTCTTTAGTCGGAATCCATTGTTCTTCTAATTTTAATAAGGCTTTTAAACCATCAATAAAATAATTCTCAGGAATTTCAGGGATTGCCATTCTTTTTGCTGAAATATTAAAACGCTTGTGATTATCTAAGGGTCTAAACAAATAAATATCCTCTTTAGCATCTTTATAAGCCTTCATTCCTTCAAAGATAGACTGTCCGTAATGAAAAATTTTAGCAGAAGGGTTTAACATTAATGGTCCATAAGGTACAATTTTTGGTACTTCCCATGCGCCATTTTTATAATCACAAACTAACATGTGATCAGAATAAACACTTCCGAAAGCTAAGTTGTCAAAATCTACTTGAGCAATCTTCGATGTTTTACTTTTTTCTATTGAAATTATAGTATCGGCAATTTTTCCCATTTATTTTTATTTAGAGGCTATAAAATTAATGAAATATACTAAGTACTACTTCTTTTTTTGTTTAAAAATGACCAACTTTGTAAGTATTAATTAAATACTGACATATATGAAAAGAATTAACATTTTATGCTTATTTTTTGTACTTATTATGGCTTGTAAGGAGCAAAATAAAGAACAAGTAGTAGAAGAAAAAGAAGAAATTGCTATGAATTATGCTTCGTTTGGAGCAGAAATTGATGCCAATAATGCTTTAACCAACTCAGAAATGACTAAAAAATTTCAAAATTTAGCCGTTGCAGATACTTTAAATACCAAATTTTCTGCTACAGTTTTAGAAGTTTGTAAATCAAAAGGCTGTTGGATGAAATTGAAATTAGACGATGGTTCAGAAGCTATGGTAAAGTTTAAAGATTATGGCTTTTTTATGCCAAAAGATATTGATGGTAAAGAAGTTATTGTAAATGGTAAAGCTTTTGTTGAGGAAATGTCTGTTGATGAACAAAGGCATTATGCTGAAGATGGAGGAGAATCCGCAGAAGCTATTGAGGCGATTACAGAACCTAAAAAAACCTTGAGTTTCGAAGCAGATGGTGTATTGTTAAAAGAATAGTTTGGAGCGTAAAATTATTACCACTTCGGATGGTTCTACAACCATTCAGCTAGTCGATTGGAATGAACAGTATCATTCCATTCATGGCGCAATTCAAGAGGCTTATCATGTTTTTATAAAACATGGTTTATCGCTTTTTGAAAATCAAAAAGTGAATATTTTAGAAATTGGCTTCGGTACTGGTTTAAACGCTATCATAACGAGTATTGAAGCTGAAAAAATCAATTTAGCGATTCATTATGTTGGCGTAGAGGCTTTTCCTGTAAAACAAGAAGAAATAGCACAACTTAATTATATAACTCAACTAGAAGCTGAAGATTTTAAAAATCAATTTGAGTTAATGCATGCTTGTCAGTGGGAAAAAGAGGAACAGATATCGAAAAATTTTTTACTCACAAAGCAGCAGAAAGATTTTACTGAAATTAAAGCATCAGATACTTTTAATCTTATTTATTTTGATGCTTTTGGAGCTCGCGTTCAACCAGAATTGTGGACTGAGGAAATCTTTTCGATTATGTTTAAAGCTTTAAAAGAAAACGGCGTTTTGGTTACTTATGCAGCTAAAGGCAGTGTTCGTAGAGCGATGCAAGCAGTGGGTTTTTTAGTCGAAAAATTACCTGGACCTCCAGGTAAACGTGAAATGTTAAGAGCTCGTAAAATATCTACAAAATCCTAAGAAAACCTTAGGATTTTTTTTTTCTGACACAACCTTTAGAAAATAGAGGTGTATTGTGTTAAAGCTACATTAAAGCCGTTATGTACTTGCTCAAAATCGCATACCTTTACTTTTTAAAATTTTTTAAATTCGTGAATTGTTAGTAGCAATAATTGCTTAAAATGTTTAATTGCTAAGTAAACGTATCCTAAGTATAAAAAGTAATAGATGAAAATTTTAATAACAGGTGCAACTGGTTTAATTGGTAAAGAAATAGTAAAAGCGTGTCATAAAAATAATTTCGACGTTCATTACTTAACGACTAGCAAACATAAAATTCAGTCCATCGCTAATTACCAAGGTTTTTACTGGAATCCTGATAAAAATGAAATTGATATTCAGTGCTTTGAAAATGTTACTGCAATTATCAACTTAGCAGGCGCTACGATATCGAATCGTTGGACTCCAGAATATAAAAAAGTCATACTTTCTAGTCGTATAAATTCACTTAGAACTCTTAAAAGTGGTTTAAAAAAGGTAAATACTTCCAATATAAAATCATTTGTGTCTGCATCTGCAACAGGTATTTACCCTAGCTCTATCACAAATTTCTACGAAGAAGACGAAACGTACCCTGTAAAAGGATTTTTAGGAGAAGTTGTTGAAGCTTGGGAAAAAGAAGCGGATACTTTTACTAGTTTTTCTTTTAATGTAGTAAAAATCAGAATAGGCCTCGTAATGTCTAACAAAGGGGGTGCCTTACCAGAAATGGTAAAACCTATTAAATTTTATGCTGGAGCGCCTTTTGGATCGGGTGAACAATGGCAATCATGGATACACATTTCAGATCTAGCAAACATTTTTTTATTTGCTATAACTCAAGAACTCAATGGTGTATACAATGCCGTAGCGTCAAACCCTGTTACCAACGAAAAACTTACTTTGAAAGTAGCTGATGTTTTGGGTAAAAAAATTCTGTTACCAAATATTCCACAGGCTTTTTTAAAGCTAATCTTGGGCGATATGTCACAATTATTGTTTGATAGTCAGCGCGTTAGTAACAAAAAAATACTAGAAGAAGGTTTTAAATTTAAATATCAGAATGTATGTAGTGCGCTAAAGCCACTTTACGGTAAAAAAGCATAGCTTCTTCTATTATTTTACTTTTGGATCGATTTCAAGATTTTCTTTCATGTTTAATCTCTTCTCTTTTGTTTCACTTTTTTCTAAATCCATTTTAGACAAAGTTTAATGACATTTTGACATTTTTAAATAATTGGCAGTACTTTTGCCAACTGTTAAATGCAGAACAAAGAAGAGTTTACCCATGAGCGATAAAAATAATTTAGAAGATATTCTTAATGATAACTTGAATGAAGAGTTTCAAGAAAACATTGAAGAACAAAAAGAAGAAGTGCAAAACGAACCTATCGAAGAACTTTCGATTGAAGAGCAATTAAGAGAAGAAGTAGCTAAAGAAAAAGATAAATTCTTAAGACTTTTTGCAGAGTTCGAAAACTACAAAAAAAGAACCTCAAAAGAACGTATAGATTTATTTAGAACTGCTGGCCAAGAGGTTATTACTGCCTTAATACCAGTTTCTGACGATTTTGATCGCGCCATGCCAGAACTAGCAAAGTTAGATGATAAAGAAATGTTTAAAGGTGTAGAGTTAATTCACAATAAATTTATTCAAGTTCTAAAATCTAAAGGCTTAGAAGAAGTTGAGACCAAAGCTGGGGATGTTTTTGATGCTGAAATTCATGATGCGATTACTCAAATTCCTGCTCCTGATAAAAAAATGAAGGGGAAAATCATTGACGTTATTGAAAAAGGATTTAAGCTTGGCGACAAAATTATCCGTCATCCTAAAGTGGTTGTTGGAAATTAAAAAGAAGACATGAAAGAAGATTATTATAGCATATTAGGCATCACCAAAGGGGCATCTGCGGCTGAGATTAAAAAAGCATATCGAAAAAAAGCGGTAGAATATCACCCTGATAAAAACCCAGGAGACGCTAAGGCCGAAGACATGTTTAAAAAAGCAGCTGAGGCTTATGAAGTTTTAAGTGACGAAAATAAGAAAGCTCGTTACGATCAATACGGCCACGCAGCTTTTGATGGCGCTGGCGGTTTTGGTGGTGGCGGAGGTGGCATGAATATGGACGACATATTCAGTCAATTTGGTGATATTTTTGGTGGCGGCTTCGGAGGCGGAGGTTTTAGCGGTTTTGGCGGTGGCGGAGGTCAACGTAGAGCAAAAGGAAGTAGCCTAAAAATAAGAGTTTCTTTAACTTTAGAAGAGGTTGCCAACGGTGTTGAAAAAAAGATTAAAGTAAAACGTAAGGTTCAAGCAGATGGTGTAACCTATAAAACATGTGCAACCTGCGGTGGTAGAGGTCAAGTAACTAAAATTACTAATACTATTTTAGGAAGAATGCAAACTGCGGCAACGTGCAGTTCTTGTAGCGGAAGCGGACAAATTATAGATAAAAGGCCTAGTGATGCAGACGCACAAGGTTTAATTGTTAAAGAAGAAACGGTTTCAGTAAAAATACCAGGTGGTGTAGAAGACGGAATGCAATTAAAAGTTACTGGTAAAGGTAATGATGCACCCGGAAACGGAGTGCCTGGCGATTTAATTGTTGCGATAGAAACTAAAGAACACGATACCCTAAAAAGAGAAGGCGATAATTTACATTACGATTTATACGTCAGTATTTCTGAAGCGGTTTTAGGAACTTCAAAAGAAATTGATGCAGTAACCGGAAAAGTGCGTATAAAATTAGAGCCGGGTATTCAATCGGGTAAAATTTTACGTCTACGCGGCAAAGGAATTACAAGTTTAAATGGTTATGGTGCTGGTGATTTGTTAGTTCATGTGAATGTTTGGACGCCAAAAACCTTAAATAAAGAGCAGAAAGATTTCTTTGAAAAAATGCAAGAAAACGAAAATTTTCTACCAAATCCTGAGAAATCAGACAAATCTTTTTTCGAAAAAGTAAAAGATATGTTTTCTTAGGTGCTTTTCATTTTGATTTTTAAAATAAAAACGTATATTTGAATCAACATTGGGTAACCAATGTTAATTTTCTTTTTCATAGCAATTTTTTTTCCCATCCTTGATTCTATTAAGGGTGGGTTTTGTTTTTTAGTGAAACCCCATTTTGAAAAGCGCGTAGCGTGTATTCAAAATGGATGGTTGAACTAACC
>JANQTG010000231.1:21166-70238 GCA_030731855.1 Cellulophaga sp.
GGGTCTGTTAATTTTACTGAAATGTTTCCAACCCCATTTTGAAAAGCGCGTAGCGTGTATTCAAAATGGATGGTTGAACTAACCCCGCTGCATAGCGGGGTCTGTTAATTTTACTGAAATGTTTCCAACCCCATTTTGAAAAGCGCGTAGCGCGTATTCAAAATGGATGGTTGAACCCGCCTGTCCGGCAGGTAGGCTAACCCCGCTGCATAGCGGGTTTAATTAATTTTACTGAAATGTTTCCAACCTATTTTGAAAAGCGCGTAGCGCGTATTCAAAATGGATAGTTTTAAATATCCTTGATGACATCAGGTGCTACAAACTACCCTAATGAAATCTGATACTTTTATTATAAAGTTTCTTTTCTATTTTTAAATAATTAAAATTCACTCTTTTTGCACAATTTTTTAGCTAGTTGAAAAAGTTTAAACGAACTCATTTATATATCTTTGATAAAATTCATTGCATGAACCATATTTTGGTAGCTAAAGAAGTAAGTAAGAGCTACGGAGAACATACCGCATTAAATAAAGTTTCTTTAGAAATTCCAGAAAATAGCATTTATGGTTTACTCGGCCCAAATGGTGCTGGGAAAACTACTTTAATCAGAATAATAAATCAGATAACACACCCAGATACAGGAAAGGTTTTTTTTAATGGGGAGCCATTGAGTCAAAAACACGTTTCGTTAATTGGCTATTTACCAGAAGAACGGGGTCTTTATAAAAGTATGAAGGTAGGAGAACAAGCCTTGTATTTAGCCCAATTAAAAGGAATGTCTAAAATTGAAGCTAAAACGAAACTAAAATATTGGTTTGATAGGTTTGAGATTGGCGATTGGTGGAATAAAAAAGTCCAAGAACTTTCCAAAGGAATGGCTCAAAAAATACAATTTATTGTTACCGTATTGCATGAACCTAAATTGTTGATTTTTGATGAGCCTTTCAGCGGTTTTGATCCTATTAATGCAAATATTATTAAAGATGAAATTTTAGAATTAAAAAGAAAAGGCACTTCAATTATATTTTCAACACATAGAATGGAATCGGTAGAAGAACTATGTGAATACATTGCTTTGATTCATAAATCTGAAAAAATACTAGACGGTAAGCTTTCAGATATTAAAAACGCCTACAAAAAAAATATTTTTGAAGTAGGTATGCAAAGTCCCGAAGGTTTAGGTTTAATAAAAAAATTAAAGTCTACTTTTAATATTGCTGACGAAAAGTTTGATGAAGCGTACGACCAATTAAACTTCAACATACAATTAACGAATACAAATACGCAAGAAGTGTTAACACAGTTGGCATCTATTGCACCCATCAATCATTTTTTAGAAAAAGTTCCTTCTGCGAACGATATTTTTATCAGAACCATAGCAAGTAAAAATTCGAATGAGTAAATTAGGGTTAATAATACGGCGAGAGTATCTAGCAAAAGTCAGGAATAAATCTTTTGTAATAATGACATTTTTAAGTCCCATTTTAATGGTGGGTATGGTTGTTTTAATTGCATTTTTAACGAAATTGAACGATCGAGATAAAACAATTATTGCGGTCTTAAATGAAAGCGATTATTTTAGTAACGAATTTATTACAACCGCATCAACTTCGTATATCAATTTTAAAAATATAACGGTAGAGGCCGCCATAGATTCTACTGTAAGTTTAGGGTATTATGGTTTACTACATATCCCCAATAAAAGTACTTTAGAAGACATTACATCCAATACATTTTTATATACCAAAGAATCGCCTAACAGCACCATAATCACAAAATTAGAGAAGGTATTTCAGTTTAGATTAGAGCAAAAAAGGTTGCAATTATTAGGAGTTTCTAAAGAAGATTTCGAAGAAATAAGTTCTAGTTTTTCGCTACATACATCAACCTTTGCAGGCGAACTTAATGTAAAGGGGTTTAATGAAATTAGGGCAATTATTGGTGGTGGGTTTGGCTACTTAATAATGATGTTTATCATCATTTATGGTGGTTTTGTAATGCGTAGCGTTATAGAAGAAAAAACAAGTAGAATTATTGAAGTCATTATATCTTCTATTAAACCCTTTCAGTTAATGATGGGAAAAATTATAGGTACCTCACTTGCAGGAATAACGCAATTTGTGATCTGGATTTTTTCGGCTTCTTTGCTTTTAACCATCATAATTTTGGTTTTTGATATTGATCCTGCCAGTTTTAATTCAGCCAATCAAATGGCAGATGCAGGAATGCCATCAGTGGCAAATATTTCTGTAATGAACGAAAAAATGATGGCCTTAGGTGCCGAAATTTATAAAATACCGTGGGTAATGTTGATAAGCTTTTTCTTAGTTTATTTTCTACTGGGGTATTTAATTTATAGTTCAATTTATGCTGCTATTGGGGCAGCTGTAGATAATGAAACCGATACACAACAGTTTGTGTTTCCTGTAATTTTACCTTTAATGTTGGCGATTTACGTAGGCTTCTTTTCTGTTTTTAATAATCCCCATGGCCCAATTGCAGTAGCTTTTTCATTATTTCCGCTAACATCTCCGATTGTAATGCTTATGCGACTTTCTAGTGGTCTTGGCGAAGGTGGCGTGCCAATTTGGCAACTGGTATTATCCATAGTATTATTAATTGTTACCTTTATTATTATAGTTTGGTTTGCTGCGAAAATCTACAGAGTAGGTATTTTAATGTATGGTAAAAAACCTACTTACAAAGAGCTATATAAGTGGTTAAAGTATTAAATAGCGATGCAAGAAAACGTAAAAGAAATCATTAAACAAGATATTTGGGGTTCCATACTAGATTTTCTAGAACTAGGGGTAAAGTTTGGAAAAGGAGAAAAAGAAATTAATATTACTATAGGCCTAATTTTGCTCTTAGTAGTAGCATTTTTAGCCACAAGTTTTATTTTAAAATGGCTTCGATATCTTTTCACTCGTAAAATGGGTGTGGATGATAAAAATAAATTTATTAGCGTTTTTAAATTTTTGAGGTATACGGTTTATTTGATAGTGATAGTGATTACAATGAGTGCCGCGGGCATAAATATCACGATTTTACTTACAGCGTCAGCAGCCCTTTTCGTTGGTTTAGGGTTAGCCTTACAAGAACTGTTTCAAGATATTATTGGTGGTATTTTTATTATTGTAGACAAATCGTTAAGTGTAGGCGATATTATCGAAGTTGAAGGTAAAGTCGGTAAAGTATTTGAAATTAAATTAAGAACAACAAGGTGTATTACTCGAGACGATAAAGTAATTATTATACCCAACCATAAGTTTATTAGTGAACTAGTATACAATTACACGCAAAACCATAAAACGACCAGAGAAACCGTTAAAATAGGAGTAGCCTACGGCAGCAATGTAACATTAGTGACCAAGCTTTTAGAAGAGGCGGTACAAACTCAGAAAGGGGTATTGAAAAGTCCTAAAGCCTTTGTCCTTTTTGATGATTTTGGAGATTCTGCATTGCTATTTTCTGTAAATTTTTACATAAATGATAGTTTTTCAGACCCAAGATTAAAAAGTGCTATTCGGTATGCTATAGATGCTAGTTTTAGGGCAAATAATATTAGTATCCCTTTTCCGCAAAGAGATGTTCACTTATTTCAAAATCAGCCTTTTGAACATGTTAGTAAAGGTAAAGTTTAGGATGGAGAAGAGAAATTATTATAGTTTTACAGTAAGCATTGTGTGTTACTTGGCTTCCTTCAGTTTTCAAGCTCAAACACCAGATGTTTTGCGTATAGAATATATGACTATGCCTAAGAATAGCGCAGAAATAGCGTTTTCTAGGATAAAACTAGTGGCTAATATTCCGTTTAAGGTAAATGAGAGTGATAACTTTCTTGTTGGAGTGGAGTATAATGGTTTAAATTTTAATTTAGAACAAGAGTTGCCTTTTGATGCTGATATTTTTAAAAACCTACATATCATCGATCTAAATTTAGCCTATATATATCGATTTAACGAAGATTGGCGTTTTATAGGTGTGGTAACGCCTAGAATAGCATCAACATTAAATGAAGGTTTACAACAGAAAGATATAAACTTAAATGTTACTGTGGGCGCTTTTAAAGATCAGCAAAAGATAGAAAAACCAACACGCTTGGTACTAGGAATAGCATATAATGCCTCTGTGGCTTTAAGAATTCCTTTACCTATTGTTTATTACGAAAAAAAATTCCAGACCCATTGGTCTTACATAGTAGGAGTGCCTAAAAGTGGTATGAAATATCATTTGAATGAAAAGCATCTATTTCAGACGGAGTTTATTTTAGACGGTTATTATACTAATCTTCAAAATAGTTTTGTGGTACCTAATGGCACAACTTCAACTGCTATTTCTGCTTCTGCGGCAATAGCTACTTTTGGATATCAGTACACCATTTCTAAAAATATGTTCGCGTATGCGTATGCTGGTCACACTTTATTCCAAGATGCGGTGTTACGAAATGAAGCAAGAAAAACAAATTTTATATTGAATGATGAATCTAGTTTTTATTTTAGAACAGGTTTTAGAATAGGACTATAAACAAACACATTATGCCAAAAATATTAGTAATAGAAGACGAAGCAGCTATTAGACGAGTTTTAGTAAAAATACTCTCTGAAGAAAATAGTGCCTATATTTTAGAAGAAGCGGAAGATGGTCTGCAAGGTATTGAAATACTGAAAAAGGAAGATTTTGACCTAGTACTTTGTGATATAAAAATGCCTAAAATGGATGGTGTTGAAGTGTTAGAGGCCTGTAAAAAAATAAAACCAGAAATTCCGTTTATTATGATTTCGGGTCACGGTGATTTAGATACCGCAGTGAATACAATGCGTTTAGGAGCCTTTGACTATATTTCTAAACCACCAGATTTAAATCGTTTGTTAACTACCGTTCGCAATGCATTAGATAAAATAGAACTGGTTGTAGAGAATAAAAATTTAAAGAAAAAGGTAAGTAAAAATTACGAAATGGTCGGGGAAAGCGAGGCTATTAATATTATAAAAGATATGATAGAAAAAGTATCCCCAACTGATGCTCGCGTGCTTATTACAGGGCCTAACGGAACAGGAAAAGAATTAGTAGCTCATTGGGTACATGAAAAAAGCTTACGTAGTACCGGTCCTTTTATTGAAGTTAACTGTGCTGCCATACCTTCAGAATTAATTGAAAGTGAGCTATTTGGTCACGTAAAAGGGGCTTTTACCTCGGCGGTTAGAGACAGGGCTGGTAAATTTGAGGCGGCTAATAATGGTACAATTTTTTTAGATGAAATTGGCGATATGAGCTTATCGGCTCAAGCAAAGGTTTTAAGAGCCTTGCAAGAAAGCAAAATTTCAAGAGTTGGTACCGATAAAGATATAAAGGTTAATGTAAGAGTATTAGCAGCGACTAATAAAGATTTAAAATTAGAAATAGAAGAAGGCAGATTTAGAGAAGATTTATACCACAGACTGGCGGTAATTTTGATAAAAGTACCATCTTTAAATGATCGTAGAGAAGATATTCCTATGTTAATCGATTATTTTTCAAAGAAAATTGCTCTGGAACATGGTTCTGGTCAAAAATCTTTTTCGGATAAAGCTATTAATTTACTTAAGGAATACGATTGGACAGGTAATATAAGAGAACTCCGTAATGTTGTAGAAAGGTTAATTATACTAGGTAAATCAGAAATAGATGCTTCTGATGTACAACTTTTTGCGAATAAATAAATAAGCTTTTTAATCAATATAATTCCCCGAGGCAGCGCCTCGGGTGCAGGCATCTCAATAATCATAAAGTTTAGCAGAGAACTAAGAGTCAAGAATCAAGACAAACGGTCTAGTTTCTTGACTTTAGTGGTTCATTCGCAATTCAATTTTTTTAAAGCTGCTCCGGCGATAGACTTTGTACGTAAATTATAATACTTTTTACCCTCAGTAAGTTTTTCATTCAGGAGTTCATCTTCGCAGTTTTTAAATACTTTTAAAAGGTATTTTTTTGCGGTTTTACAGTCTGTAGTTTCAACAATTTTATCAACGGAAGATTCGAAATTAGTTAATGAAGCATCAATTTTTTCCCGAAGTTCTCTTTGGTCAAGAATTTTTGATGATTTTTCTTCAGCAGTTTCTTTTGTGTTTAAAGTAAGCGAATCGTGTTGGTATTTACTTTGGTGCGTATGGTGTTGCTGCAACAATTCTAAACTTGAATCGGTATTTTCTAAGGCTTTTTGTAATAAAATATGAGCACCTTCTAAACTAGATATTTTTGTGGCATTCACAAGATTATCTAGGGCTTCCATTAAACTTTTAGATGCATAGCTGCACCCACAATCTTTTAATTTCGATTTTGTTTTTTCAATAGCATTAATTGCTTTGTAAATTTCAAATTTCGTTTTGTTAAAATCAGTTTCTGTAAGTGCTTTTTTTGTTTGTGAGCTTATAAACTCAATATTAGAACCTACATATTCACATGCACGTTCTGTTGTTTTAAATGAAGTAAAAATGAAAAAGCAAAAAAAGCTTACTATTAAAATAGTATTTTTCATGGGTTAAGTTTTATTATTAAATAACATTTGGGGTGTTTATAACCCTAAAGATAGGCTAGGATATTTTCCAATGCTATTATTTTCGATAAACTACTTTTTTGTAAGGTTAAGATTTCTTTTAATTGTTTTTCTGTTAATTATAACAAGTATTCTTATAGTATCTAGTATATTTAGAGACCATAAATTAGAATCACCACATGAGCAAAATAAAAGATATAGTTGTAAAGGATTATAAAGTTACTTCAATAATAGACCTAAAAACCATTAGTACTTCCGAAAGTTTACATGCGACCGATGATGAATTAAAAAAACAACTCAAAAAAGTCCGTAGAACTTTAGGAGAGTTTCAAGATGTGCTTTATGCACACGGTAAATATAGTGTACTTATGTGCTTACAAGGAATGGATACTGCGGGTAAAGACAGTTTAATTCGAGAAGTTTTTAAAGATTTTAATGCCAGAGGTGTTGTAGTACATAGTTTTAAAGTACCCACAGAGTTAGAGTTGAAACACGATTATTTATGGCGTCATTATATTGCTTTGCCCGCCAAAGGTAAGGTAGGCGTTTTTAACCGTACACATTACGAGAATGTTTTGGTGACAAGGGTACATCCGGAATATATAATAGGAGAACATATTCCAGGAATACACACCACCGAGGATATTACCAACGCTTTTTGGGAAAAACGCTTTGAACAAATAAATAATTTTGAAAAGCATTTGGCTGATAATGGAACTATAATTTTCAAATTCTTTTTGAACTTATCGAAAGAAGAACAGCGTCAAAGATTGTTACGAAGATTAGATCTTAAGCGAAAAAATTGGAAATTTTCTCCAGGCGATTTAAAAGAGCGTAAATTGTGGAATCAGTATCAAGAATATTATGAAGATGCTATGAATAAAACATCAAAACAACACGCACCTTGGTTTGTAATACCTGCGGATAATAAAAAAGCGGCGCGTTTAATTGTTGCAGATATTATGCTACAAGAATTAATAAAATATAAAGACATAAAGGAGCCGGAGCTAGATGATAAAATAAAGGCTAATTTAGACGAATATAAAAATCAATTAGAAATCGAAAAGAATGAATAAATTAATTTTCAGCATATTTTTAGTAATTAGTGCGGCTACTTTTGGTCAAAAAAGTGATGAAGGTCAAATAAAAGCTATTTATGATGCAGCATTAACAAAAGGTAAATCGTATGAATGGCTTAGTCATTTATCAAACCAAATAGGAGGTCGTTTGTCGGGTTCAGTACAAGCGCAGCAAGCAGTTGATTATACTAAAAAGCAACTCGAAGAATTAGGGGTAGATAGAGTTTATTTACAACCTGTAATGGTACCGAAATGGATAAGGGGCTTACAAGAATTTGCCTATATAGAGACAAGTCCAGGAGTAACAATAAATATGCCTATTTGCGCCCTCGGAGGATCGGTAAGTACCCCGTTTAGAGGAATAAAAACCAATGTTGTAGAAGTAAAAAGTATAGACGATCTTGCCATTTTAGGAAAACAACGATTAGAAGGAAATATTGTTTTTTTTAATCGTCCGATGGATCCTACCAAAATTAGTACGTTTGATGCCTATTCAGGGTGTGTTGACCAACGCTATTCTGGCGCTGCGGAAGCCGCAAAATATGGTGCTGTAGGGGTTATTGTTAGGTCTTTAAGTTTAAAAATTGACGATTTACCACATACAGGCGCCATGAGTTATGGTGATATTCCTGTTGAAGAGCGTATCCCTGCAGCAGCATTGAGTACCCGAGCATCCGATTTGCTAAGTGCCGCCATAAGCTTAAATCCTGATGTAGAATTTTATTTTAAACAAAACTGCCAACAACTAGAAGATGTACAATCCTTTAATGTTATTGGGGAAATAAAAGGAAGTACGTACCCAAATGAAATAATTGTAGTAGGCGGACATCTAGATTCTTGGGATTTAGGAGATGGTGCGCATGATGACGGTGCAGGTTGTGTACAAAGTATGGAGGTATTTAATTTGTTAAAAGAAATAGGCTATAAGCCCAAAAGAACACTCCGAGTAGTTTTATTTATGAATGAAGAAAATGGACTTAGAGGCGGCAATGAATATGCTAACGTAGCAAAAAATAAAAATGAAAATCACGTTTTTGCCTTAGAAAGTGACGCAGGAGGTTTTACACCTCGTGGTTTTTCATTCGATAGTTCTGATGCGGATTTCGAAAGAATAATTTCATGGAAACCTTTGTTTGAGCCTTACTTAATACATCAATTTATACAGGGTGGAAGCGGCGCCGATATCAGTCCTTTAAAAAAAGATAACATAGTTTTGGCAGGTCTTCGACCCGATTCACAGCGCTATTTTGACCACCATCATGCAGCAAGTGATACTTTTGAGCATGTAAATAAAAGAGAATTAGAACTAGGAGCAGCTACGATGACGAGTTTAATTTATTTAATCGATACCTACGGAACTAAAACTTCTGAGTAAGGTTATTTTCTACCCCAAAACAAAAATGTACCTTTGCAACTTAATTAAACAAAAAACAATGAAAGACGGAATCTACGCAAAATTCAATACTTCAAAAGGAGAAATACTAGTAAAATTAACGCATGACAAAACCCCAGGTACGGTGGGTAATTTTGTTGCCTTAGCCGAAGGTAATCTAGAAAATAAAGCAAAAGCACAAGGGAAACCTTATTATGATGGATTAAAATTTCACCGAGTAATTCCAGATTTTATGGTGCAAGGTGGTTGCCCACAAGGAACAGGTACAGGAGATCCAGGGTATAAATTCGATGATGAATTTCATGTAGATTTAAAGCATGATGGTCCAGGTGTATTATCCATGGCAAATGCAGGGCCAGGTACTAATGGGAGTCAATTTTTTATTACACATATTGCAACGCCTTGGTTAGATAATAAGCACACAGTTTTCGGACATGTTGTAGATAGTCAAGCAATTGTTGATGCTATAAAACAAGGTGATAAAATAGAATCTTTAGAGATTTTAAGAGTAGGAGCAGAGGCTGAAAAATGGAATGCAGTGGAGGCCTTTAGAACCTTTGAAGGTTCAAGAGAAAAAAGGTTAGCGGAAGAAAAAGCAGCACAAGCCGCCGAATTAGACAAAGTTGCTGCAGGTTTTGAAGAAACGGCTAGTGGACTACGTTATAAAATAATTCAAAAAGGTAGTGGTAAAAAAGCAGAAGCAGGTATGAAGGTATCTGTACATTACGAAGGTTCTTTACTAGACGGTACCGTTTTTGATTCTTCATACAAACGAAAAGAACCTATTGATTTTCAAGTGGGTATTGGTCAAGTAATTCAAGGTTGGGATGAAGGAATTTGTTTATTACAAGTGGGCGATAAAGCACGTTTTGTAATACCTTCTAATTTAGGTTACGGTAGTGCCGGAGCTGGAGGAGTTATTCCACCAGACGCTATGTTAATTTTCGATGTTGAGCTAATGAAAGTTAGTTAGATATAAAAGATTTATAAAATATAAAAAGGGGTTTCAAAAATATTGAAACCCCTTTTTATATTTTAGCTCTTCTGTTGACACTAATCAGTAAAAGCAATAAATTTATAAGCACCAAAACCATCAAAATACTAAAAAAAGTCACCATAATTATTCAATTAAAAAAGTGGTACACCTATGGAACACTTACTTGAAACAAAACCCTACAGTAAAGAGTGTTTATTTTAGTTCATATTCAATTCTTTTTAGAAAAAGTTATTTCAAATACTTTTTCTTGTAAGATATTTTTGGGGTATTTAAACTATAGATGGTATATACGAGAAATGGTTGCGTGTTAGCCCTTATTTTTTTAAACAATTTTTAACTTTTTTTTGCAAAACAATGTATAGATTGAGAAAGGAAAGTAGTTTAAGCACATAAAATAAAAAAGCCCAACTTAAAAAGTTGGGCTTCTAATCAAAAAAAAGTTGTTACGTATGTATTATAGTACTTTTACATTTACTGCGTTCAATCCTTTTTTACCTTGTTGTAATTCAAATTCTACAACATCACCTTCGCGAATTTCGTCGATTAAACCAGAAATGTGTACAAAATGATCTTCGCTTGAGCCATCTTCAGTGATAAATCCAAAACCTTTAGAATCATTGAAGAATTTTACTGTTCCTTTATTCATTATAAAATATTAAAAAAATTAATTAATGTGTAAATATACAACAATTAAGTTTAACATTTTTATTTTTTTGACATTTATATTTTAACATCCTTCATTATCTTATAAAATCGACTGTTACTATAATTATTTACAAGGCTAAAAGCTGAAATTTAAGCGAATGTAATGAGCTTAGGAGTTTAAAAGAAGTTGATAATTTAAGAATAAAAACGTACTATTTTATTTGGTTTCGTACCAAAAAAATCATTTTTCTAACCATCTAACCATCTAACCATCTAACCACTCTCGCACTGAGCGTAGTCGAAGTGAACCATCTAACCTTAAGATGGATCTGGCGTCATTCTTAAATAGGGCTTAATTTCTTCAACTCCTTTTGGAAATAATTTTTTTGCATCTTCTGTAGCAATGGCGGGGCTCACGACTACTTTTTCGCCGTTTTTCCAGTTCGCAGGTGTGGCTACTTTATGATGTGCTGTTAATTGTAAAGAATCTATAACTCTCAATAATTCGTAAAAGTTACGACCTGTAGATGCTGGGTACGTTAGCATTAATTTAACGGTCTTATCAGGAGCAACAATGAATACAGACCTTACCGTTAAGGTACTATCTGCATTTGGGTGAATCATATCATATAAATTTGATACTTTGCGGTCTTCATCAGCTATAATCGGAAAATTAACTATGGTATTTTGCACCTCATTAATATCTTTTATCCATTCGGCATGTGAGGCAGTACCATCAACACTCAGGGCAATCATTTTTACATTTCTTTTGTCGAATTCGTCTTTGAACTGAGCGGCAGTGCCCAATTCGGTAGTGCAAACAGGAGTAAAATCTGCTGGATGTGAAAATAAAATCCCCCAACTATCCCCTAAATATTCATAAAAATTTATCATGCCCATTGAACTATCTACTGTGAAATCTGGAGCAATATCTCCTAATCTTATTGTTGCCATTACTTTGTTTTTAGGTATTAATTAGTATCCTACAAAATTAGTAGATTAAATGATAAATAGATAGTTTACAGGGTTAAAAATCTATTAAAATTTGTATTTTTATGTAATGGAAGAAAACTTAAAATATCCGATAGGTAAGTATACGCAAGCTTTAAAAATCACTGATGATCTTATCGAAAAATGGATTGATGATTTAGAAAAATTACCTGGCCGTTTAGAAAATTTGGTTAAAACTTTAAATGACAATCAATTAGATACACCATACCGACCCGATGGTTGGTCGGTTAGGCAGTTAGTACACCATATTGCCGATAGTCACCATCATAGTTACACTAGATTCAAATGGTCATTGACTGAAGATTCTCCTTTGATAAAGGCTTATAACGAAAAAAGCTGGTGTGAGCTTTCTGATGCAAAAACTGCTCCCATTGAGCTCTCTTTATACTATTTAAAAGCTCTTCATGCAAAATTAGTGTATTTATTAAGGGGTCTTTCAGCGACTGATTTACAAAAAACCTACATACACCCAGATGATGCTAAAAATTTTGTTTCTGTAGCAGAAAATATCGCTAAATATGCTTGGCATAGTAATCATCATTTAGCACATATTCAGGGGTTGATTGATCGTGAGGGTTGGTAATTTGTTAGTCTAAATTAAACTTGAAACTAAGTACTTTAGTGTATTTGCCCTAGGTAATAAAAACATTTTAACCGATCTAGTTTTTAATGACAGATGGCAAGCTAATATAGGCAGCTTAGTACTGTTAATTGTTACTGCAAACCGTTTGGTAAAGAGTACATGTTTAATCATAAAATCCTATGGTCCTGTATTTCATAACGGTTTAAGTGCTAATCATTTCATTATCATTTCCATTTAATATTACAGCCCATACTCGGTTTTTGAATCATTGATATTTCTTGATTATGTAATAAATGATCCATAGCAAACCTTAAATCAGCACCTGTTATTGCTTTTTCATTTCCCGGTCTTGCGTCATCTAATTGTCCGCGATATATTAGTTTTAAAGCGTCATCAAACAAATAAATATCTGGGGTGCAAGCAGCATCATAGTCTTTTGCAACTTCTTGTGTTTCATCATATAAATAAGGAAAAGGATAACCTTCTTTTTCGGCAACTTTTTTCATTAAATGTGGCGCATCTTGGGGGTAATTTTCAACGTCGTTACTAGAAATTGCCACAAAAGAAATTCCTTTTTCTTGATATTCTAAGGCAAGAGAAACAAGTAATGAATTTACATAAATTACATAAGGGCAGTGGTTGCAAATAAATAAAATAACCGTTCCATGTTTACCTCTTAAATCTTTTAGAAAAAAGCGTTTATCGCTTACGGTGTCTATCAAATTAAAATCGGGTGCTTTTGTGCCTAAAGGCAACATGTTACTAGGTGTTAAAGCCATTTTTATAATTTTTAGGATTAAAGTTATTAGAAATTTATGTGTTTTGAGCTAAGTTTTGTAACTAATTTTTAAATTGCACGTTATACATTAGTTGTGAGTATGGATAGTATTGAATGGTCAGATTTTAAAAAAATAGACATGCGTGTCGGAACTATTGTAGCGGTTTATCCGTTTCCCGAAGTAAAGAACCCAGCTTTTAAGCTTGAAATAGATTTTGGTTCTGAAATTGGCATCAAAAAAACATCAGCACAAATAACTAATTTATATGCTCCGAACGATTTGGTAGGTCAGCAAGTAATTGCGGTGATTAATTTTCCAAAAAAACAAATTGCCAATTTTATGAGTGAATGTCTTATCTTAGGTGCTGTTGATGGTAAAGATGTAACTTTATTACAGCCTAATTTACCAGTAAAAAACGGACTCAAAATAGCTTAAGACTTGTCAGAAACTATCATAGATACGATACATATTAATTTTAATGAAGAATCTCTTTGGGTTTTAAACGTTGCGCTTGCGTTGGTGATGTTTGGGATTGCCCTAGAAATTTCAATTTCAGACTTTAAAGAATTATTTAAAAAACCTAAGCCTATTGTTGTCGGTGTTTTAAGTCAGTTTTTAGTATTACCAGCGGTAACTTTTCTTCTTGTTTTTATAATACAACCTTTGCCTAGTGTGGCTTTAGGAATGATTATGGTCGCGGCTTGCCCAGGTGGTAATATTTCTAATTTTATCACTCACATTGCAAAGGGTAATAGTGCGTTATCTATCTGTTTAACTGCGGTGGCAACCATTTTAGCCATATTTATGACCCCTTTAAATTTAGAATTTTGGAGTTCTTTTTATCCGCCAGCAGCAGCCATCTTAAAACAAGTTGCTATTGAACCGCTAGCGATGGTTAAATTAGTTTTTTTATTACTTGGGATTCCTTTAATAATAGGAATGTTGGTTAATTATTACTTTTCGGTATTTGCCAAAAAAGCCGCCAAATTATTAAAAATAGGGTCTTTGGTATTTTTTGTGGTCTTAATTTTTATCGCCTTATATGCCAACAGGGTTATTTTTTTAGAATACGTACTCTACGTTTTTTGGATTGTTGTACTCCATAATTTAGTAGCCTTTTTTACTGGTTTTTCTATGGCTAAAGCTTTTGGTTTATCTTCAGAAAATACAAAGACGATAACGATTGAAACAGGTATTCAAAATTCGGGCTTAGGATTATTATTAATATTTACTTTTTTTGATGGTTTAGGGGGAATGGCATTACTTACCGCTTTTTGGGGGATTTGGCATTTAGTTTCAGGATTAATTCTAGCAAGTTTTTGGAGTTCTAAAACATTGGCAGATAAAAAAGAAGTAGCTTGAAAAAATTAATTTACAACCTAGTCCGGTTTCTTTTAAAAGTACTTTTGCATCTTTATTTTGGAAAAATAAAGATCAACGGATTAGAAAATATACCTAAAAATAAGCCTGTTTTATTGCTGTCAAATCACCAAAATTCTTTTTTAGACACCATTTTAATCGGAACAGCTTGTGGTCGAAGTCCATTTTTTTTAACCATGGCGGCTGTTTTTAAAACTAAACTACTAAAAACGATATTTACTTTTTTTAGAATGATACCCGTTTATAGAATTAGAGACGGAATCAATTCTTTAAAAAAGAACGATAAAACTTTTGATAAAGCGGTAGCGCTTTTAGCTAAAAACGAGAGTATTGTAATTTTTCCAGAGGCAAATCATAACTTAAAACGTAGGGTTAGGCCTTTGAGTAAAGGATTTACACGAATTTTGTTTATGACTTTAGAGAAATTCCCTGATTTAGATATTCATTTAGTTCCGGTAGGCGTCAACTATGTGAATCCAGCGAAATTTCCAGATAAAGCTGCTATTTTTTATGGTAAGCCAATTCGGGTACAAGAGATTTATAATCCGAACGATTTGATAAAAAGTAAGGATGCAATGGTGTCTATAGTATCAGAACGTTTAAAATTATTGACCACACATATAGAAAGCGAAAAAGATTATAATCAGATTATTGAAAAATTAGACGCTTTAGGGGTAAACTACCTAGAACCAGGAGCTGTAAATAAAAGTTTACTTCTTTTGCAGAATGTGACCAAAATACCAACTTCAAAAAAAGTTAAAAACAGATTTCAAAAGCTATTATCGATTATTTTTTGGCTATTAAATTTCCCCGTATTGCTTTTATGGCAAAAAGTTTTTAAACCAAAAATAAAAGAAATAGAGTTTTTGAGTACCATGCGTTTTGCGTTTTCAGTAGCTATATATCCTTTTTATTACCTTCTACTTTTTATTTTTGGTCTTTTTTCTTCAGATGTGCTAACAGGATTAAGCATCGCAGGGATTATATTTTTTTTGAATATACTATTTACCAAGCTTATTTTAAAAAACCGCTAAGAAACAGCTTCATATTTTTTAAGCATAGCTAAAGTAGTATACTCTAAAGCTTTTTCGTGAGTAGCTTCAAGAATTACAAAAGGCGCTTTGCCGGCACGTTCAGCTTCTAACCATCTCGAAATACACAAACACCATTTAGAGCCTTCTTGCAAGCCAGGAAAACTCCATTGCGGTATTGGAGTCGTTAAATCGTTTCCGCGCGCTTTAGTGAAATCTAGAAAATCTTTAGTAACTACCGCACAAAGTACATGCGTACCAGTATCTTCTTGAATAGTTCTGCAAAAACCATCTCTAAAATACCCTGTCGCAGGGTTAGTGCAACAGGGTTCTAAAGTGGTACCAAGTACGTTTAATGGCATAAAGTTAATTTTTAAAAAGTAGTATAAACCTACATCATATCTCCAAAGAAGATAGCATTCATTAATAATTTATTGGTACCATACCAAAAAGCTCTAAAATTAGTGTTGTCGGTGAAAATCATTACATTTCCTCTGCCTAAACCTTGTACCTGAAAAGGAACACTATTTTTAAGTAATTTTAACTTTTCCTCAGAAATATAACCGCTCAATAAAGGATTATTAGTGTACTGAATAGGGTTGTTATAACTGTTTTTATTAGGCTCAATATAAATATTGGTATTGCGAAACATAGCAAGACTATTGTTTTTATATCCAAAATTTATGGGATGTGATCTATCTATTTTAGTCTCGAAAATAGCGCCGCCTGTAACTTGTGCTCCTGAAAACTTTTCTCTTTGTTCGTAGCTGATATTCTTAGCAACTAAGGTGTCTTTTTTTGTCTTTAGGCTTATAAATTCATTTTTTTCTAGCCATTCTGTTGCACCGCGATATCCTATTACATTTCCGCCATTTTTTACCCATGCTTTTAACTTTTCAGTTCCTGATTTGTCTAAACCTCCGTAGGTATTTGGGATTATAATTGCCGTATAACGATCTAAATCTGCTCTGTTGAAGTTGTCGGTATCTAATTTGGTTAGTTTCATGTCATAACGTTGGTCGAATAAATGCCAAATTTCGCCTGCATCATAAGAGGTAATGCCGTTACCTACCAGCATCGCAACCTGTTGTTTTTTTATCGTTTTAAACTCGTTACTGCCTAAATCAATACCAACAGTGAGCCCTGTACCCACCGAAATAATATCAATGGCACTTTCTTGAGCTACAGTAGTTAAAAATGTGTATAGTTCAGTAGGGTCTACATCTTGGTTTTGAACAGGAATCATAATAGTACCATAATCATAAGACTTACCTTCTAGGCTAAAAGGTGTTTTGCCAACTTTAACACGAATTCCTTTGTTTAATAATGCGTTTAACGCTTTTGGAGTATAATATTCATGCCACTCGAACAAGTAGCCATAAGTTGATTTTGCTCCTATACTACCTTTTAAAGGGGCTAATGTTGTTATTTCACTGCCAGCATTGGTTAAAGAATTTACTTCTTCATAATCTACATTAAAAGCTAACGGAAATGTCCAAGCTGAAATATCATAAAAAAGACTGTCCGTAAACGTGGTTCTTTTTTCAAACATTGCTTGCACCAATCTTTGATTTCTTTGATTTAAGGGAACTACAAAACTATTTTCTTTCTTAAAACTTTTTCCATTAATCGTAGCATCATTTGCTAGTTCATGAAATTTTATTTTCTGACGTTCTAATATTTCGGCTAAATGCCACGCTTTAGCAGCATCTTTACTATCACCAAAAATTATGGCATTATTTTTATTTTTTACAGCTTCGTTAGCGGCATCTTTATAAAACTGTTGTTGGTATTTCAAAATTTTAACTCGCATGCCTTGCGCTGCTTCAATAGTAGAAACTGCCGTTACAAATTGGTTGCGAATAGTGAATGGAAAAGTAATAATTCCGTTATCACTTTCTTGAATATGCCCACGAGAACTGCCTTGTTCGAACAAAATACCTATTCCGCCATTAATATCTGGGAAAGTTGAGCCTTTGCCGTAATAATAATCATCATAATCTTCTTCCGAATAATATAAAGAACCAATTTTATCTAAAGCTTTTACATGATAGGTACCTATTTCGGCCGTAAGTTCTTGGTTAATTTTTGGTGTTAATGGATGAACTCTATTGGGTTCTCCTGGCTGAAAAAAGAAGCTAGAATTTGTACCCATTTCATGATGATCGGTTAAAATATTCGGCATCCAATTATGAAACGTTTCAATGCGTGCTCTGCTTTCTGGTAATTGTACAGGGAGCCAATCTCTGTTCATATCAAACCAGTAATGATTGGTACGGCCACCCGGCCAAACTTCGCTATACTCGCGATCATTACCATCCGGATTTAAATTATCGCTTCTGTGCATATTTGCCCAATACGCAAAACGCTGTAAACCATCTGGATTAAAAGATGGATCCATTAAAATAATAGTATTTTCTAATAGTTTTTCAATTTCTGGTCCTTCGGCGGCCGCAAGGTAATACGCATACGCTAGGCCTGCATTGGCGCCACTTGGTTCGTTACCATGAATTGAAAAACCTTGGTATACAACAATAGGCATATTACTTACGTCACTATTGCTACCATTAGTAGTAGTAATAGCCACATGGTTTTTCTGAATTTCGGCTATATTTTGATGATTTTTTGGTGCAGTAATCGTCAATAACAATAATGGACGATCTTCAAAAGTTTTACCGCGATCTTCTATAGTAATCCGATCACTTGCTTTGGCTAAGGCTTGCATGTAAAAAACAAGTTTATCGTGTGTTACGTGCCATTCGCCTACTTCGTGACCAATAATATCTGCAGGCTTTGGAATAGCTGCATTATAGCTAACATTTTGTGGTAAATAATACTCTAGTGATACCTTAGTTTGACTGGTAGCTATAGTACACGTGAATGCAATAACAAGTAGTAAAATTTTTTTCATGTTCGTTTGGTGTTAAGATCTTATAAAAATAAAAAACGACGCTGAATAAAGAGCGTCGTTTTTAATAAATTTTAATAAATAATTGATTTAAATATCATCAAAGTTTAAATCAGTAAAGCTATCTGTTGATTTTTCAATGATTGCATCATTATCATCATCTTCTTTCTTAAAATCCTTTTGATGACGTTCCGAAATTACTTCTTCCCCTTTTTCATCAATAATATAATCCATCATTTCATCTAAATGTTCCTTAAAAGCGGAAAAATCTTCTTTATAAAGGTAAATTTTATGTTTTTTGTAATGGAAAGAGCCATCGTCGTGCGTAAACTTTTTACTCTCCGTTACAGTCAAGTAATAATCTCCTGCTTTTGTACTTCTAACATCAAAAAAATAAGTTCTTCTTCCAGCTCTCAAAACTTTTGAATAAATCTCTTCTTGATCCATTGCATCTCTGTCTGCCATATTTAAAATCGTCTATTGTTAATGATTAAGTGTAGCGTAAAAGTGAAAAAAAAAAGCTAATCTGACAACATTATTTCTAGTTTTCTTTATCTAACAGTTGGTCATTATATAATTCTTTGTAGTAACCTTCTACTTCAATTAGGGTATTATGGTTTCCTTCTTGTAGTAAACTACCTTCTTTTAAAATAATAATTTTATCCGCATTTTTAGCTGAAGAAACTCTGTGACTTACAATAAGAGTAGTTCTATTGGTAGAAGCATTTTTTAAGTTCGTAAGTATTTTTTCTTCTGTTTCGGTATCTACAGCCGAAAGACAATCGTCAAACAAATATATTTTAGGGTCTTTAATTAATGCCCTTGCAATAGAAACTCGTTGTTTTTGTCCGCCACTTAAGGTAATTCCTCTTTCGCCAAGTACAGTTTCATATTGCTTGGTGAAATCCATAATATTTTTATGAACCACAGCTTGTTTTGCAACAGCTATTACTTCATCGTCGGTGGCATCTTCTTTGCCAAATTTTATATTATTTTTAATAGAGTCAGAAAATAAAAAAGCGTCTTGCGGTACGGTGCCAATTTCATTTCTAAGGCTGTTTAAATTTAACTTTGTGATGGGAACATCATCAATTAAAATTTCTCCAAAGCTAACATCATACAAACGGGCTACTAAATCTAATATGGTAGATTTTCCAGAACCTGTTTTGCCAATAAAAGCAACGGTTTCTCCCTTTTCAATCACAAAAGATATATTTTTTAAGGCAGTAATTTCGGTGTCTTCGTAGGTAAAGGTTACATTTTTAAATTCAATTTTACCTAGAATCGGTGTTGGTTCAGTAACTTCATTTTGTATGCTAGGAACGATGCTTAGAAATTCATTTATTCTTTTCTGTGAAGCTTCGGCTCTTTGTACTATCGATGTTAGCCAGCCAATTACAGCCACGGGCCAGGTTAACATGTTTACATAAATTACAAACTCTGCAATAACACCAATCGATTCTATTTCTCCACTAATATATTGTTTACCACCAATATAAATTACAAAAATGTTACTAATACCAATTAACAAAACCATTAAAGGAAAAAACCAAGCATTAACCCTAGCTAAGTCCATACTTTTGATTTTACCTTCGTTTGCTAAAGCTGTTAATTCTTTATTTATTTTAGGCTCTAAACCATATGCTTTTATAACCGAAATACCGGAGAAAGATTCTTGGGTAAAGGTTGATAATTTTGATAAAAATTCCTGAACTATAGTGCTTCTTTGATGAATTACTTTACTTATTTTATAGATCAAAACGGATAGAAATGGTAAAGGAATTAAGGTATATGCCGCTAAAACAGGGGCGTTGATAAACATTATCGGAATAATAAAAGCAAATAGAGTAATGGTATTAATACCATACATTAAGGCAGGGCCGGCATAATTACGAACTTCGCCAACATCTTCACTAATCCGATTCATTAAATCACCCGTTCTATTTTTTTTGTAAAAATTTAGGTTTAAAATCAAATAATGATCAAAAACTTCGTTTTTTAAGTCGTATTCAATATACCGAGAGATTTTTATAATCGTCTGGCGCATTAAAAATGTAAAAAGTGCAGCCAAAAGTGCTGTGCCAACAATAATTAAAATATTCTCTAATAAAAGTTCTTTGGCTTCTGGTTTGGTGAGGATATCACTTCCATAATCTTCAACTACTTTAATTGATTTTTTTACATATGATGGCGTTACTAATGAAAATATTCTAGCAACAACAGTTATAAATAATCCTAGTAATAATTGTACACCATATTTTTTAAAATATTTATTGATGTATTTTAATTCTTTCATTGGTTATACGTGTAGCAATTTCTATTTTGTAGATAATTGACAAAGATAACAGTTTGATATAAAACCAAAGAGAATAAAACAAATAAGATATGCTAAAAGCTTAAGGTCTTTTAAAAATATAATACTACTTTTGCGCCTTTAAGTTTAACCAAATTAAGTTCTTTAAAATGCTTACAAGAAGGCACGTGCGAGTAAAAGTAATGCAAAGCGTTTACGCAATAACACGTTCTAATGACGATTCTTTAGAAAAACAACAGAAATTTCTAAAGTTCAGTATAGAAAATACCTATGCATTGTACCTACTAATGCTTAGTTTGTTGAAAGAAATACACGCCCTAGCGAAGGAGCAAGTAAAATTATCTTCCAATAGCTACCTTGCGAATAATACAGAAAACTTTCCTGATAAAGAAAAATTCATTAAGAACCGGTTTTTGCAACTGATTGCCGATAATACTTCACTTAAAGAAGAGTTAGAACGACGTAAATTAGATAACTGGTATCTAAACGATGAATATGTTAAACTTTTGTATAAAGAGATTGTTCAAAGCGTTGTTTATAAAGAGTACATGCATAAAAAGGGTTCAAGCTTTGATGATGATAAGCAATTAATTGTGGAACTCTACAAAAATATCATAGCTCCTAACGATAAAATTTATGAGTATTTTGAAGATGATAAATTGACGTGGATTGATGACATTCCGCTAGTAAATACCTTTATTTTAAAATTATTTAAAAAAGTAAAGCCCAATGTTTTGGAGTCTTATTTTTTACCAGAATTGGTGAAAGACCAAGATGATATTGTTTTTGCTAATCGATTATTGACAAAGACTTTATTAAATAATGAGGCTTTAGTAAAAGAAATACAAGACAAAACACCCAATTGGGATAAAGACCGGATTGCAGATATTGATGCTATTTTATTGAAGATGGCCATAACCGAATTACTACATTTTCCTTCAATTCCGGAGCGTGTTACTATGAACGAGTATTTAGAATTAGCCAAAGAGTATAGCACCCCAAAAAGTAGCACGTTTATTAATGGTATTTTAGACAAATTGGTGAAAGAATACCAAAAAGACGGAAAACTAAATAAAATAGGACGAGGCTTATTATAAATATTGTTTATTTTTGTTTAAAATTTTAAAACTTTAAACGGTTATGAAAAAAATAATTATCACATTAAGTGCAGTATTCGCTTTAGTTTTAGTTTCTTGTAAAGAAGATGCGACAAGCAAAATTATCAACGCAAATGTTCAGGTTGCTGAGCAAAGAGATGCCGATGCAAAGAAAATTCCTGTCATGAGCTTTGACAAAACGGAGCACGATTTTGGTACTATATCAGCTAATGCAGCCCAAGAGACCTTATTTAAATTTACCAATACAGGTAACGCGCCATTAGTAATTACTTCGGCAACGAGCACATGTGGTTGTACGGTGCCTGAAGTTCCAAAAGCACCAATAGCTCCGGGTGAATCAGGAGAATTATTAGTTAAGTTCAATGGCGCAGGAGCAAATGCAGTTTCTAAAGTTGTGACCGTAACGGCCAATACTGCAAAAGGCACCGAGCAACTAACAATTAAAGCGTTTGTAACACCAGCCAATCAATTACCTGCAGGACCATTAAAACAATCTTAATTTAAAATAATGTTAGAACAGTATCCATTTTTACCCTTAATCGCCATATTTATCGTTTTTTACTTTTTTATGTTGGCACCGCAAAGAAAGCGTCAAAAGCAAGAAAAAAAGTTTGCAGCTGAATTGAAAAAAGGAGATAAAATTGTAACCAAAAGCGGACTTCACGGTAAAATCGTTGAACTAAGCGAAAAAGATGATTCTTGTGTTATTGAAACAATGGCAGGAAAATTAAAATACGAACGATCAGCACTTTCTATGGAAATGAGTTCTAAGTTAAATGCACCAGCAGTTATCGAGAAAAAGTAACTGAAATAAATTTTCAAAACAAAAAAGCACCTAAATTTTGGTGCTTTTTTTGTTATGTACAAGTCAGAAAAAAATTTCTGTCTTTGTAACGCTTATTCGTAATTTTTAAGAGCAGTTATTTCACAAATCTTTACAATGACTTTTACCGCACTTTGCATGCTTTCTACAGGTACATATTCGTATTTTCCATGAAAATTATGGCCACCTGCAAAAATATTTGGACATGGTAAACCCATAAAACTGAGCTGCGAGCCATCTGTTCCACCTCTAATTGGTTTTATGATTGGGGTAATGTTTAAGGCTTCCATTGCCTCTTTAGCAGTTTCAACAATATGAAAAACAGGTGCTATTTTTTCGCGCATATTAAAATATTGATCTTTTATAACTACAGTAATACTTTCACCATAAATGTTATTTAGTGTATTTGTTAAAGTGCGCAATAATTCTTTTCGTTCCTCAAACTTATCGTAGTCATGATCTCGAATAATAAGCTCTATTTTTGAATGTTCAATACTACCAGTTATGTGGTGTACATGAAAAAATCCTTCGCTGTCTGTTGTTTTTTCAGGAACTTCATTTTCTGGCAATAAGGCTATAAATTCGTTTGCTATGCGGATAGAATTAATCATTTTATTCTTCGCATAACCAGGATGAACGCTTTTTCCTTTAATGGTAATCTCAGCACTTGCGGCGTTAAAATTTTCATATTCTAGCTCCCCAATCTGACTACCGTCCATCGTGTATGCCCATGCTGCTCCAAATTTTTCAACATCAAACTTATGCGCTCCTCTACCAATTTCTTCATCAGGTGTAAACCCAATTTTTATGGTGCCGTGTGTTATCTCAGGATGCTGAATTAAATATTCCATGGCTGTAATAATCTCTGTAATTCCCGCTTTATCATCAGCGCCTAATAGGGTAGTGCCATCTGTTGTTATTAAAGTCTGACCTTTGTAGAGGAGTAAATCTTCAAAATAATCGGGCGATAAAATAATGTTTTGTTCTTTGTTGAGAACAATATCTTTTCCGTTGTAATTCGTAATTATTTGCGGATTTACATTGGTACCAGAAAAATCTGGAGAGGTATCAAAATGCGAAATAAAACCAATTGTAGGTACTTTTTTATCTGTATTACTAGGTAAAGTAGCCATAATATAGGCGTTTTCGTCAACAGAAACATCGTGCATGCCTATGGCCTTTAAATCAGCGACTAATTTATGCGCTAAAACCCATTGTTTTTCAGTGCTGGGTGTAGTATCAGAAGTAGCATCACTTTGAGTGTCTATGGTAACATAGCTCAAAAAACGGTCAATAATATGTTGCATTTGTAAATTTTTTATAAAAGTACGCTATGAGTTTTTTAAATTTTCATGTTTAATTTGTTTTGTTTACTAATTTTTAAGTACCTAATGTATGAATTTGATAATCAGTAAGTTCAAACTATCTTTTTTAAAATAAAAAAACTATATTTGGATAAAACCAACACTTCATATGAATATTTCACCAGATAAATCTACTTGGTTTTTGTTTGTACAAGGTGACTTAAATGTGTTTTCTTCATTATTTAAAGGGTATTACCCTTCACTTCATAATTATGGTTTAAAAATATCGGGAGATATTGAACTTACAGAAGATTGCTTACAAGATTTTTTTATTTATCTCTACGAGCATCGCGAAAGTCTTGGAGAGGTTAATCATATAAAATCTTATTTATTTATCTCATTCAGAAGAGCAATTTTTAAAAAATTAAAGGAAACTAGAAAATTTCTAAGTTTAGAAGATACGAATGAAAAAGCAATTAAATTTCAATTTTCTGAAGCAGAATTAGCGGAACAAAGAGAATTTACTTCCATACAGAAAAGTACGCTTGCCATGCTGCTAAATAATTTGTCTCCACGAGAAAAAGAAGTAGTTTATTTAAAATATTATAGCGATTTAAAAACAAATGAGATTGCTGAAATTATGAATATAGGTTACCAAAGTGTTTTGAATATGCTTCAGAAGGCTTTTGTTAAGCTTAGGGCTAGTACTGAGGATGAGACCATTAGAGCCATTTTGAAAAAATCTTAAAATTTTCTTAAAAAAATAGGGTATAGTATTGATTCATTTATCTCTTTATAAGTAAGGGGTTCATTATTTTGAGTTCTAAAATAATAGATGGAAGAAACAAACAATACTTTTTTAGAAAAACTTTTAAATGATTCTTCATTTAAAAACTGGGTATATAAAACCAATAAAAACGATGTAGTTTTTTGGAACCATTGGATTAAAAATAATCCGGAAGAAATAACAACGATCTATACCGCCAAATCTATTGTACTAGGAGTATCTTTTAATAAAACCAAAGTTGATGAAGACCTTATAAATAATAAGTTGAAAGATGTCTTAGATAAAATTCAACCCTCAAAACATTCAAATTTCAAAAAGAACAAGACTACTTCTAAAATAAGAAAAATTCAATTTCTAGTGGCGACCGTTGCAGCAGTCGGAATTTTATTCGTAGCGATAAATTTTTTCACTGATCAACACATATCTTATAAAACTGGTTTTGGAGAAACACTAGATTTAAAATTAGCCGATGGTACCTTAGTTACTTTAAATGGCAATTCTGAAATAAGTTACGAAAAAGATTTTCCCAGAGCTGTGCACTTAAAAGGAGAAGCTTACTTTAAAGTAAAATCACTACCAGCTACAAAAGCCAAATTTTGGGTACAAACAGAAAATTTGAAAGTTGAAGTTTACGGCACACATTTTAATGTAAGTGCTAGAGATAAAAAAACTGATGTTTTATTAGATGAAGGCGCTATTAAGTTGGTTCTAAAGGGTGGTGAAAGGAAACAAATGATTCCAGGAGAATTAGTTTCTTTTTCCGAAAAACAAGTCATTCATCAGAAAATTAATGAAACTTTAAAATATGCAACTTGGAAAAACGACACCTATATTTTTAACAACATGCCACTCGTTGAGGTTTTGGAATATATAGAAAACACCTACGGTTTTCCTTTTGAATTTAAAAACCCAGCATCAAAATCATTACTTATTTCGGGAGGAATACCTAACGAAAATTTAACTATTTGTTTATCGGCTATACAAAAATCTGTTGGTGTTGATATTCAAATAACAGACGATAAACTAATCATTAACTAAAGAATAATAACTTAAACTCAAAACTATGATGAAAAAACAAACTTTAAAAACAATGATATTCTTGCTGTTATGCATGGGATTATCACAGATTAGTACCGCAAATGGGACTATGGATCTCGAAGAAGTGAAAACCGTTGCGTTATCAGATTTCTTAAAGGAAATTGGTGATAAACACAAAGTTTTTTTTACGTACAATGCCGATTTATTAACGCGTTCTAAATTGAATCCGTTAGAGTATCAATTCACAAAGTTAGAAGCTATTTTAACCAAGCTCGAAAAGAAAACTGGTTTTGATTTTGAATATTTAGGGAACAGTTACTACGTGGTTTACCATAAAAAAGAGGAACGTTTAAAATTAAATAAAGTAGCCTCACTTTCAGCAGTTGGTCCAAAACAGGTTGAAATAGCAATAAAATCACAACAGCAAATTACAGGTAAAGTTTTAGATGAAGATGGTCAACCACTTCCAGGGGCTTCTATTGTTAAAAAAGGAACTACTGTTGGTGCTACAACCGATTTTGACGGTAATTTTACTATCGATGCTGCCATTGGCGATGTGTTGGTGGTTTCTTACATAGGTTTCGAAAGTAAAAATATAACGGTCAATAATACTAACATGACGATTAGGCTTTCTTCAGGTTTAGCCTTATCAGAAGTTATTATTATAGGTTCTCGTAACCCAAACAGAACTGCAACAGAAAGCACCGTTCCTGTGGATGTTATTGATATGAAAGAATTAAATAGCGTTGCGCCACAGGTAAACTTAAATCAAATTTTAAATTTTGTTGCGCCCTCATTTACTTCAAATACCCAAACAATTTCTGATGGAACAGATCATATTGATCCTGCTTCATTAAGAGGTCTAGGACCAGATCAGGTGTTGGTTTTAATTAATGGAAAAAGAAGACATACTTCTTCTTTAATTAACGTAAACGGAACTTTTGGTAGAGGTAGTGTAGGAACCGATTTAAATGCTATACCAGCAGCAGCAATTCAACGTATTGAAGTGTTGAGAGATGGTGCTGCCGCGCAATATGGTTCAGATGCCATTGCTGGTGTTATTAATATTATACTAAATAAAACTGTAAACGAATTAACCGCCACGGTAACAACTGGTGCTAATTTTACTAAAAATGCAAACGATCAAACAGGTGGTGTTGATGGTCAAACAACTAACGTTGCAGCAAGTTATGGTTTACCTATTGGTGATAGAGGTGGTTACATAAATTTTTCAGGAGATTTTGATGTTCGTGAAGATTACAACAGAATGAAAGAATGGGAAGGAACTATTTTTAATCTTTATAACACAGTAGAACGCGTTGCGAATGCTGATGGATATGATATTTCTCAACTATTAGATGGTGATGTTGCCGATGTAATTCAATACACCGATTTAGCTGGTATAAACCGTAATGGTGCTACCAGTCAGGCTGATTTAAGAACCTTATTAAGTGGAGATAATACTGTGGCAGAATTAGCCGCAAGAGGTCAACAAAGAAGTGATTTCAACATGCGTGTTGGTCAGTCTGCTTTACGTGGTGGTAGACTTTTTGCAAATTTTTCTCTACCATTAGATGATAATGGAACAGAATTATATTCGTTTGCAGGGATAAGCTCAAGAGCTGGTAATTCAGCTGGGTTTTATAGACTGCCTAACCAAAGTAGAACCTACACTCCTGCTTATATTAATGGTTTTTTACCAGAAATTAATTCTACCATAAGAGATCAATCTTTATCTATTGGTATTAAAGGTTCCATAGGTGATTGGGGTGTTGATTTTAGTAATACCTACGGTAAAAATGCGTTTGCATATACTATCGGAAATACGTTTAATGCCTCTTTACAAAACGCATCACCAACCTTTTTCGATGCAGGTGGATTCTCTTTTGCTCAAAACACTACTAATTTAGATGTGACGCAATTTTTTGACGAAACGTTATCTGGCTTAAACGTTGCTTTTGGTGCTGAATATAGAGTAGAAAATTACGATATTGTTGCTGGTGAAGAAGCCTCTTATGGTCAATATACCAGTGCAGGTCAGCTAATTACTTTGGCTTCTCAGAGTCCCTCAAGTGACTTCTTTGGAGCAGGAAGACCAGGAGGTTCTCAGGTATTTCCAGGTTTCAGTCCTAGAAACGAACTATCCAGAGGCAGAAGTAGTGTAGGCGCTTATTTTGATGTTGAAGCAGATTTCTCAGAACGCTTTTTAGCTAGTTTTGCAACACGTTTTGAAAATTATAGCGATTTTGGTTCTACAATTAACTTTAAATTGGCCTCACGATACAAGTTAAATGATAATATAAACATTCGTGGTGCGGTAAATACAGGCTTTAGAGCTCCTTCTTTACATCAAATTAACTTTAATTCTACGTCTACTATTTTTGATCAAGATGGTAATCCGCAAGAAGTTGGTACTTTCGCCAATGATAGTAGAGCGGCTAGTCTATTAGGAATTCCTGAATTAAAACAAGAAACTTCTAGCAGTGTAAGTTTAGGACTTACCGCAAAAATTCCAGATGCTAATCTTACAGTAACTATTGATGGGTATTTTGTAAGAATTAATGATAGAGTAGTGTATACAGGTCAGTTTAGTGGTCCAGGAACCGGAACTGAACTCGATAATTTATTGCGCCAAGCAAATGCAGAAGCGGCTTCTTTCTTTGCAAATGCGATTGATACAGAATCTAAAGGATTAGATCTTGTGGTTACGCATAAAACAAGTTTGGGTGCTAATTGGAATTTGAAATCTGATTTAGCTGGTACTTTTTCGCAAACAAGAAAAGTGGGTGATATTAATGCTTCACAGGTGTTACAAGATGCAGGTTTAGTAGGTACTTATTTTCCTGAGGATAGTAGAGTATATTTAGAAGAAGCAGTACCAAGAACTAAAGTAAACTTATCAAATAGTCTAACCTCTGATAAGCTAGTATTTTTCTTAAGAAATGTTTATTTCGGTTCGGTAACGGAAGCAACTACTATTGTTGCTAACCAACAAGTATTTAGCTCAAAAATAGTGACCGATTTATCGGTAGGATATAAGGCAACAGAAGCTTTAACCTTTACTATTGGTGCGAATAACTTACTTGATATTTATCCAGATAGAGCTGAGGCTGCATTTGGGAACCGAAGCGATGGTCGTTTTGACTGGTCAAGAAGAGCACAACAATTTGGAATTGGTGGTAGATTTTTATTCGCTAGAGTAAACTTTACCCTTAAATAGTTCTAATTTTTTTCTATACATTAAAAAGGCTACCGATATCGGTAGCCTTTTGTTTTTAAAAAAGCGCTGGAATATACTTTTTTTGAATAAAAGTGGTTATAAGTATACGTTTCAAAATAATTTGAATTATGAATTTAAAACACCTACTTTCTCTATTAATTATCTCTCTTACATGTGTTGTTTCAACAGCGCAGATGTGCATTATTGATGTTGGAAACGAAAATTCTGAACAATTAAAACAAGTTTTTCAGTTAAATGAAGCTCAAATTATCGCCTTAGAAGAATATAAAGGGCAATTAAATAAAGAAATCTCCACACTTCAAGAGCAAGTACAAGAATTGATAAAAAGTCACCCACAAAGCAATCCTGATGAATTAATGATTTTTGCAAAAAAGCATAAAGACTTAGAAGATCAGATGTTTAACCTCACTGTTGTTTACGATCAAAAGTTAATTTCTTTGTTTAACGATAAACAATACGAGCGTTATATACTGCTATGTAGTAAAGCAAATAGAACTGCAATAGAAAGACTTCAACAATAAGGTTGATTGTTCTGTTAATAAAAAAAGAGTAGACTGGCGAACTTCGCTAGCCTAGTTCGTATTTTTGTGTAAATTTTTCGATTAGTATGTATAAAAGTTTACTCCGACCTATTTTTTTCTTGTTTGATCCTGAGAAAGTGCATCATTTTTCATTTTTTATGATTCATTTTTTTGGTAAAATTGGTTTTTCAAAATTATTTAGGTCACTTTATGTACTAGAAGATAAAAGATTAGAGCGCACACTTTTTGGAATAACTTTTAATAATCCTGTGGGTTTAGCTGCGGGTTTTGATAAAAATGCGCAATTATTTAATGAGTTATCTGATTTTGGATTCGGATTTATCGAAATAGGCACACTTACGCCAAAACCACAAGATGGTAACCCAAAAAAAAGACTTTTCAGATTAGAAGAGGATAAAGCTATTATCAACCGAATGGGCTTCAACAATTTAGGAGTTCTTGCAGCCGTTGAAGAATTGAAAAAGAAACATCGGGTAATCATCGGCGGTAATATTGGCAAAAACAAAGTAACCCCAAATGATAAAGCAACTTTAGACTATGTTTTGTGTTTTGATGCCCTATTCGATCATGTAGATTATTTTGTTGTTAATGTAAGTTCCCCTAATACACCAGGTTTACGAGAATTACAAGACAAAGAACCGCTTACAGCTTTGCTAAATCAATTAAAGCGACAAAACACCAAATTAGCGGGTGTTAAAAGTACCAGTGAAAAACCAATTTTATTAAAAATAGCTCCTGATTTAACCGATAGTCAGTTGTTAGATATTATTGACATTGTGGCGATCACGAAAATCGATGGCATCATAGCGACCAATACTACTATCAATAGAAAAAACTTACAATCGCATCAACTTTTATTAGAAGAGAACGGAGGTCTTAGCGGACAACCTTTGCGCGAACGTAGTACAGAGGTAATTCGTTTTTTATCAGAAAAAAGCAATAAAGCATTCCCCATAATTGGTGTTGGTGGAATAAATTCTCCCGAAGATGCCTTAGAGAAATTAGATGCTGGTGCCGACTTAATTCAGTTATGGACAGGTTTTGTTTATGAAGGCCCTTCTTTAGTTAAAAAAATCAACCAAGCTATTTTAGATAGAACTTAATCTTTTTAAAATTCGCTAATGCGTCCAATAATCTACGACTAAAACATCTTCTAGGAATGGTGTAAGTAAGGCTCCAAAAGCTTTATGATCAGCGTGCGGTAAATAAATGTCTCTATCTGCTTCACTTTTAAAAGTTAAGAAGAAACAGTGTGTAAAATTTTTATTTAAGTTTTCAAGACTATTATTCAAACCCCATTCGTAACTATAAATTTCCGAGATTTTATTGGGTAACTCATGAAAAGCGTCTTCTATTTCTTTGATTTTCTCAGGTGAAGTACCTACTTTAAATTGAAATAAAACTACATGGCGCAGTAAACTATCATTTTTCATTAGTTCGGTTGATTTTATGTTGTTAGTTTCAGCGGCAACAAAAGAAGTACATGCCAAAGTGAAAAATGTAAAAAGTAAAACTATTTTAAATTTCATGTGTTGAGGTTTGGTTTGTGAGTTAATTAACTTCTTTGGAAAGGTATAAATTATAATCTCCGATTTTGGTATCTTTCACGATATTTTTAAAATAATTATTCGAATTTTGAACTTTCAGATACTTTACGCTTTTGTATTAGCTACTGCAACATTAGCCATAGCGCCAGGACCAGATAATATTTTTGTGCTGACTCAAAGCATGGTGAATGGTAAAAAAAAAGGATTAGCAACCGTTGCCGGACTTATGACTGGCTGTTTAATACATACTACATTACTTGCTTTTGGAGTTTCAGCCTTAATAAAAGAAAATGATGTCGTTTTTGTTTTAATAAAATTATTTGGAGCGTCGTACCTACTATTCTTAGCCTATACGGTTTTTAAAAGTCCGTCTGATATTAGTTTTAAAACAGAAGGCCTTGAAGATAAAAGTTCATTACAGCTATTTAAGCAGGGTTTTATTATGAATGTTTTAAACCCAAAAGTTACTATTTTTTTTCTAGCCTTTTTTCCAGGATTTCTTTTTAGTGAAACACTAAGTACGGTGATTCAATTTTATGTATTGGGACTTATATTTATGGCAGTTTCCTTTTTAATATTCGGAAGTATCGCAGTATTGTCAGGTTTTTTAGGAACGTATTTAAAAGAATCTCGCAAGCTTGGTCTAATCCTAAAATGGCTACAGATTATTGTTTTTGTGGGAATAGCTGTTTATTTGGTGTTTTCATCTAAATAATAGTATTTTTGAGCTTGGAATATTAAGGCACTAATGACCAATAAAATTAAAATAATAGAATGTCCTAGAGATGCCATGCAAGGCATTAAAAGCTTTATTCCTACGGAAGAAAAGGTAAAATACATTCAATCTTTATTAGGCTGTGGTTTTGATACTATTGATGTTGGTAGCTTTGTATCGCCAAAAGCTATCCCACAAATGATTGATTCTTCTGAAGTTTTAGCCCAGTTAGATATGTCTAAATCGCAGAGTAAATTATTGGCGATTGTGGCCAATATTCGAGGAGCACGGGATGCAGTAAAAGAAGAAAAAATCGATTATTTAGGCTATCCGTTTTCTATATCCGAGAATTTTCAGATGCGAAATACCCATAAAACCATCGCAGAATCGGTTGAAACTTTACAAGAAATTTTAGCGGTGGCAAAAGAGGCCAATAAAAAAGTAGTGACCTATATTTCTATGGGGTTCGGAAACCCTTATGGTGACCCTTGGAATGTTGATGTCGTAGGAGAGTGGACAGAGAAATTAGCGGCTATGGGCGTAGAAATTCTTTCGTTGTCAGATACCGTTGGAACGTCTACTCCCGAAGAAATTCATTACTTATTTTCAAATTTAATTCCGAAATATCCACACATAGAGTTTGGTGCACACCTACATACTACACCAGCCAAATGGTACGAAAAAGTAGATGCCGCTTATAAAGCAGGTTGCCATAGGTTTGATGGTGCAGTTCAGGGTTTTGGCGGTTGCCCCATGGCAAAAGACGAACTTACTGGAAATATGCCCACTGAAAAAATGTTATCTTATTTTACGGCTGCAAAGGCAGATACAAATGTAAATTGGATGGTTTTTGAGGCGGCTTATAATAAGGCTACTGCACTGTTTACTGCGTATCACTAAAACAGGAATGTTAAATTTTAGACTTTATTTAGATTAATTACAAATAATATTTGCAGAGAAAATATTTGTGTTTATTTTTGCATCAAAATTTACTATTTATATTTAATCTTAATAAATTTAACGATGAACAAATTATTATTTTTGCCTTTATTTTTAGTGGTTCTTTTCGTGTCTTGCGACAATAATGATGGCGATGACACAACAATCCAAATTTCTAATCCTGCATCCTATACTTTCGAAAGAAATGGTAACAACACGGTGAATTTTAACGGACAAACCACAAGATTACAGATGGGCAACGAAATTGTTAAAGCCTTACTAACGCCTACCACATCGGCGGAACAATTAAATGCCATGTACGGACATATACAGGGTGCTTCTAATTTCCAAGATGCTAATCTTAACGCCTCTGATAAAAATATGCGAAGTAAAACTGCGGCTTCTGTAGATTTTTTCTCAGCAAACACATCCAATCAAGCGCTAATAAGAGCTGATTTTGATGCTTGGCTTAGCGCACAGGTAGTAGAGATTTTTCCAAATTGGCAAGTTCGTGCGACTCCTGGCGTAGCAGGGCAAATTCCTGATGGGTCTGCCACAAGATATATCAACTCAAAAGGACTAGAGTTCGATCAACTCTGGACTAAAGGATTAATAGGTGCTTTGGTAACTGATCAAATTTTAAACAATTATTTAAGTACGGCCGTTTTAGACGAAGGCTCCAATAGAGCAGATAATGATGCAGATATTACTGTAGATGGTAACTCTTATACCAACATGGAACATAAATGGGATGAAGCATACGGCTATGTTTATGGTTTAAATGCCAACGCCGCTAACCCTAATGCAGATTTAGGTGCTGACGATTTTCTAAATAAATACATAGGAAGAGTAGAAGGAGATGATGATTTTAAAGGTATTGCCGACGAAATTTTTCAAGCCTTTAAATTGGGAAGAGCTGCCATTGTGGCTAAAGAATATGAGGTTAGAGATGAACAGGCAGCGATTATAAAACTAAAGATATCTGAAATTATCGGAATACGTTCAGTATACTATTTGCAGCAAGCTAAAAATCTTCTTGGGCAAGAAGTGCCAGATTTTGGCGCAGCATTTCATGACATTTCGGAAGGTTATGGTTTTATATATAGCTTACAGTTTACTAGAAAACCAAATTCAAACGAGCCTTATTTTTCTAAAGCGGAAGTAGATGCATTGTTAGTAGATCTTATGAACGATGGTCCAAACGGATTGTGGGATGTAAATCTTTCTACCTTGGAGAATATGGCTACTGCTATCGCCGCAAGGTTTGAGTTTAGCCTTGAAGAAGCTTCAGAATAAATAAAACTAAAAAAAAATAAAATAAAAAAGCGGGTTATTTTTGCGAGTTTTTACCTAGTTTTTTACCTTTGTTTTTAATTAGAATAAATAAAAATAAGGAATATACCTTACGTATTAAAGTTCTATGTATTTAACTCCTATTTTTTATTTAATCAAAGAGAGATTAAAATATTTTCACGTTTGAATAATTATAAAAAATTATAAATGAAAAAGTATATTTTTGGTGTTGTTTTTATTGCCTTAATCTGGGCTTGTACTTCGGAGAATGAGGAGGTTGCTGTTGATCCAGATACTACTGTAAGTTTTGAAAGAGCGGCAATGCTAAGCAATTGGGCTGATAATATTATTATTCCGTCTTATGATGCATTTGCAGTAGAGATAACAGCCCTTAATACGGCTTACACTAGTTTTAAATCAGACGCAACAATTACGAATCTTCAAAATTTTAGAAAATCGTGGCTAAGCGCATATAAAATGTGGCAGCGTGTTTCAATGTTCGAAATTGGGCCTGCTGAAAGTGTCGGACTCCGATTAAACATGAATATTTATCCAACAGACACACAAAAGATAGACGGCCTTATGACATCGGGCACTTATGATCTTACCTTATCATCAAACAGAAATGTAAAGGGTTTCCCTGCTTTAGATTATTTTATTAATGGTCTTGGAGTAGATGATGATGCTATTATTGCTAAATTTAAAGATGAAAATAAACAGGCTAGGTTTGGGTATATAGATGCTGTTCTGGCTAATATGACCACCCTTACAGATAATGTTGTTGCAGCTTGGAAGTCATCTTATCGAAACGTTTTTGTTTCAAACAATGGGGCATCAGCTACGGCCTCTGTTGATCGTTTCGTGAACGATTATATTTTTTATTACGAGAAATTTTTAAGAGCCGGAAAAATGGGCATTCCTTTAGGGGTTTTTACAGGCACTCCAATTCCTAAAAACGTAGAAGCCTATTATGAAGGTCAAATTTCAAATGAGCTTTTTCTCGAAGGTTTAGATGCTACACAAGATTTTTTCAATGGCAAATATTTTGGCGTTGATCAAACAGGTGAAAGTTTAGCTACCTATTTAGATGCTTTAAATTCTGTTAAAAATGGAGAAGATCTTAATAAAATAATCAATGCGCAATTTAACGCCGCTAGAACTGCTGTAAGTGCATTAGGTTCATTCCGGTCAGAAATTGAAAATAATACACCACCATCTGCCATGTTTTTAGCCTATGACGAGGTACAAAAAATTGTGCCATTATTAAAAGTAGATATGGTTTCGGCGATGAGTATCAGTATCGATTTTGTAGATGCTGATGGTGATTAAGTTATGAAATTAGTCCTTAAAAAATATATTAACGCTCCTGTGGAGGCCGCTTCTTTAGCGGTCTTTCGCATTTTATTTGGTATAATGATGTTTATAAGCATTATCCGATTTTGGAGCTATGGTTGGATTGATAAACTTTACATTCAGCCCAAATACTTTTTTTCTTATTACGGATTTGAATGGGCAAAACCAATAGGAGAATATACGTATATTCTTTTTTTTATTTGCGCTTTAGCAGCTATTTGTGTCGCTATTGGGTATAAATATACACTTGCAATTATTACCTTCTTTTTGAGCTTTACCTATATAGAGCTCATGGATAAAACTACCTATTTAAACCATTACTACTTTATAAGTGTACTGAGTTTTATTATGATTTTTTTACCCGCTAATGTCTATTTTTCTATTGATGCTGCTTTAAATCCTAAAAAGGCACATCAGTATATCCCCGCTTGGACGATCAATTGTCTTAAATTATTACTTGGTATCGTTTATTTTTATGCGGGTTTGGCAAAATTAAATTCCGATTGGTTGTTACGGGCTATGCCTTTAAAAATTTGGTTACCTTCTAAATTTGATATTCCTTTTTTGGGCGATTTAGTAAGTCAAGAATGGATGCAGTATCTGTTTAGTTGGTCAGGTGCCGCGTATGATTTGGCTATTCCTTTTCTTTTATTATATCGAAAAACAAGACCTTTTGCATTTGTTTTAGTAGTTATTTTTCATGTACTTACTCGTGTGCTATTTCCTATAGGTATGTTTCCGTATATCATGATTATTGCCACCTTAATATTTTTCGATGCGTCTTTACACCATAAAATAATAAGCTTCATTTCAAAATTGTTTGGCATTGCTAAAAATCGATTTAATAATCAAACCGTGTTTAATTTCAATAACGGACTTCTTCCAAAATTAAAATATGCAATTGTTGGTGTTTTTTTTATGCTTCAATTAGTAGTACCATTCCGATATCTATTATATCCTGGCGAATTATTTTGGACCGAAGAAGGGTATCGGTTTTCATGGAGGGTAATGCTTATGGAAAAAACCGGCTATGCCCAATTTAAAATAGTCAACGGAGAAACGGGTAATTGGTTTTATGTGGATAATAGCGATTTTTTAACGGCATTTCAAGAAAAACAAATGGCATTTCAACCCGATTTTATTTTGGAGTATGCGCATTTTTTAAAACATCATTTTGAAAAAGATGGTCATAAAAAAGTGGCAGTCTACGTTGATTGCCAAGTTAGTTTAAACGGCAGGTTAAGTACCATTTATATAGATCCTAGTATAGATTTATCTAAAGAAAAAGAATCATTCAAACCTAAAAATTGGATTAGTCCATTTAAAGATGAAATTAAAGGAATTTAGTTGTATTGCCCTATTACTATTTACAGTACCATTTTATAGCCAAATCAGTATTTCTGGAAAGGTTACAGATACCCAAGGATCGCCTATTTCTAATGTTGAAATTTACTTAAAACAATTACAGCGCTTAGCTATTACAAATGATGCGGGTATTTTTAAATTTGACAATGTGCCTGGAGGTAAATATACCTTGGTTGCTTTTGCTTATGAATATGAGGTTTTAGAAAAAGAACTACTTTTTGATACTACTTTTGAACTTGTTCTTCAACTTGAAAAAATACAATCAGAAAAACTCTCAGAGGTGGTACTAACACAAAAAAGGCAAGAGGTTTTTGAATTAAAGCAATTAAAAAAAATTGAAGGCACAGCCATTTATGCGGGTAAAAAAACCGAAGTAGTACTTTTAGAAGGCATAACAGGTAATTTAGCGGCCAATAATGCCAGACAAGTGTATAGTCAGGTTGTGGGTCTTAATATTTACGATAGCGGTGATGCCGGATTGCAACTGAACATAGGAGGTAGGGGCTTAGATCCCAACCGAACGGCAAACTTTAATACCCGTCAAAATGGGTATGATATTAGTGCCGATGTTTTAGGTTATCCTGAAAGTTATTATACGCCACCAGCAGAAGCTTTAGAGGAGATTCAAGTTGTTCGTGGGGCGGCATCGTTACAGTACGGAACACAATTTGGTGGGTTGGTTAACTTTAAATTTAAAAAACCAGTAAGCGATAAAAAAATAGAATGGGTAAGTAGGCAAACTTTAGGTTCTTTTGATTTGCGGACTAGTTTCAATAGCCTCAGTGGTACGGTTGGGAAACTAAGTTATTACACCTATTTCAACTATAAAGAAGGAAACGGATTTAGAGATAATTCAAACTTTAATAGTAGAAACTACTTTGCGCATGTTGGGTACCAAATAAGTGATAAAACTAAAGTTACACTAGAAACTACGTTCTTAAATTATTTAGCAAAACAAGCGGGAGGATTAACAGATGCTCAGTTTATAGAAGATCCAACCTTTACCAATAGAGACAGAAACTGGTTTGATGTCGATTGGAAGTTATATTCGCTACGTTTAGACCATCAATTTTCGAATAAAACAGATTTTAGCCTTAATATTTTTGGTTTAGATGCTTCAAGAAAAGCTTTGGGTTTTAGGACAAATCGCGTTTCGCAGCCAGATGATGTTTCAGAACCTCGAGAGCTTTTGGTTGATAATTTTGAAAATTGGGGAGCAGAAGCGCGCGTGTTAACTCGGTATACACTAGGTGAAAGTGAATCGGCATTGTTGTTAGGTTCAAAATTATATAAAACAAGTAATGACCAGCAGCAAGGGCCTGGTAGTGCAGCAAGTAATGCCGATTTTAGTTTTTCGACTATCGATTTTCCTAATTATGAGCGCCAATCTCAGTTCGATTTTCCTAATTTTAACCTTGCTTTTTTTGGAGAGAATATTTTTAATATTACCCCAAAATTCACCCTTACTCCAGGTTTTCGCTTAGAGCATATAAAAACGGAAAGTACAGGAAGCTTCAGAAACATTGTGCTAGATTTAGCAGGAAACCCTTTGCTGAATCAGGAAATTGAAGACAATAGAGTTTTTGATCGTACCTTTTTACTCTTAGGCTTAGGCGCTACATTTAAATTTACACCGAGTGTAGAAGTTTATGGAAATATTTCACAGAACTATAGATCAGTTACCTTTAGTGATATTAGAGTGGTAAATCCGTCGTTTCAAATAAATACTGATATTACGGATGAAGATGGCTTCACGGCAGATCTTGGTGTTCGTGGTAGGTTCAAAAATGTTATATCTTACGATGTTAGTGCTTTTGGTTTGTTGTACGATAATAGGCTTGGCGAGATTCTTAAAGCCGCTACCCGTATTGATGCAAATGGAGAAGAGATAGAGACGGGCGGAATTGTTCGGTTTAGGGGGAATATTGGTACCGCTTTTATGTACGGACTAGAGAATTTTGGAAATTGGAGTATTAAAGAAACCTTTTTTCCAGAGGTAGAGAGGTTAAAAATCAACTATTTTATGAATGTAGCCTTAACTAAATCGGAATATTTATCTTCAGAAGAGGTTGGTGTTGAGGGGAATCAAGTAGAATTTATTCCTGATGTGAATCTAAAAACAGGTTTAAATTTTGGGTATGGAAATCTTTTAGGGAGTTTACAATACACCTACCTCTCTACGCAGTTTACTGATGCTACAAATGCACCACAAGATGTAAATGACAACCAAAGAGGTATAGAAGGTGAAATTCCTGCCTACGATATTATGGATCTTTCTCTAGCCTATTCCTATAAAAAATGGAAGTTAGAAGCCGGAATCAATAACCTTTTAGATAATAGTTATTTTACAAGGAGAGCCACCGGATATCCCGGTCCTGGTATTATTCCTGCTGAGCCCAGAACATTTTATACCACGCTACAGTTCAGGCTATAATCGCTTTGATAATCTTTTGTAAAGTAATTTTAGTTTAAGGGGACTTAAGGCCGTAATCGCATTGTTATTTAATTTAAAATTAAAGAATAAAAACCGTATATTTGCACGCAATTAATCCATAATTGCTATGCAAGCACATCTTGATAAAATAGTTGGTGAAGGTCTTACTTACGACGACGTACTTTTAGTACCAGCTTATTCCGAAGTTCTTCCAAGAGAAGTAAACATTCAAACAAAATTTACGCGAAATATTACGATTAATGTTCCTATAGTTTCAGCTGCTATGGATACCGTTACCGAAAGTAAAATGGCGATTGCCATGGCGCAAGAAGGTGGTATTGGTGTTTTACATAAAAACATGACCATCGAACAACAAGCTATGAAAGTTCGTAAGGTTAAAAGAGCAGAAAGTGGGATGATTATTGATCCTGTAACATTGCCTTTAAGTGCCCTAGTTGGTGATGCGAAAGCAAACATGAAGGAGTACGGTATTGGTGGAATTCCGATTGTTGCGGCTGATGGAAAATTAATAGGTATTGTAACCAATAGGGATTTACGTTTCGAAAAAAATAACGATCGCCCTATTTCTGAAGTGATGACTACTGAGAATTTAGTCACTGTTAGTGAAGGTACCTCTTTAGAACAAGCCGAAGATATTCTACAAGAAAATAAAATTGAAAAACTCCCTGTAGTTGATAAAAACTATAAATTGGTGGGTTTAATTACTTTTAGAGATATAACAAAACTTACGCAAAAACCCATGGCAAATAAAGACCAATATGGTCGTTTGCGCGTTGCCGCGGCTTTAGGGGTTACTGCCGATGCCGTAGATAGAGCAGAAGCTTTAGTAAATGCAGGCGTTGATGCAGTGGTTATAGACACTGCTCATGGACATACAAGAGGTGTAGTTGAAGTACTAAAGAAAGTAAAAGCTAGATTTCCTGATTTAGAGGTCATTGTTGGTAATATTGCGACGGGTGAAGCTGCCAAATATTTGGTAGCTGCTGGTGCCGATGCTGTTAAAGTGGGTATTGGCCCTGGTTCTATTTGTACCACACGTGTTGTTGCTGGTGTTGGTTTCCCTCAATTTTCGGCCGTTTTAGAAGTCGCTGCCGCGATTAAAGGCAGTGGTGTTCCTGTAATTGCTGATGGTGGAATTCGCTATACAGGTGATATTCCAAAAGCCATTGCAGCGGGAGCCGATACCGTAATGTTAGGCTCTTTATTGGCAGGAACTAAAGAATCGCCAGGGGAAACCATTATTTATGAAGGACGTAAATTTAAATCGTACCGTGGAATGGGTTCTGTGGAGGCTATGAAACAAGGCTCTAAAGACCGTTATTTTCAAGATGTTGAAGACGATATTAAAAAATTAGTACCAGAAGGTATTGTGGGTCGTGTTCCCTATAAAGGCGATTTATTCGAAAGTATTCATCAGTTTATAGGAGGATTAAAAGCGGGTATGGGCTATTGTGGTGCAAAAGATATTGCAACCTTACAGGAAACAGGAAGGTTCGTGAAAATTACGGCAAGCGGAATTAATGAAAGCCATCCACATGATGTCACCATTACCAAAGAATCTCCGAATTACAGTAGATAATAATTAATGTTAAAGAGGCTTTTGTAAGCCTCTTTTTTTTTACTTTTATTGACCTAAAATAAATACTATGAAACCTCTTGTAACGTCACAATGGCTCCACACTAATTTAAGTGATGCGGATATATTTATTTTAGATGCTAGCTTAACAGGCACCATTGCAGGTGAAGTTTCTGAGTTTCAAAACAAATGTATTGCTGGCGCTCGTTTTTTCGACTTAAAAAATAACTTTTCGGATGCGAATAGTCCATATCCAAACATGCTGCCAAGGCCCGAAGATTTTCAAAAGGAATGTCGAAAATTAGGCATTAATAGTTCAAGCAAACTAGTTATTTACGATAATCTAGGCGTGTATTCTAGTCCCAGAGTTTGGTGGATGTTCAAAGTAATGGGTCATGATAATGTAACTGTTTTAGATGGTGGATTGCCTGATTGGATTTCAAATGGGTATCCTACAGAAGAAATACATCTCAATAAAAAAAGTAGACTAGGTAATTTTAAAGCGAATTTCAAGAAAGAAATGGTATTTGATTTTGATAAGATTAGTGCAAATATTCAAGACCAAAATGCTATAGTTATTGATGCACGATCAGAAGGTAGATTTAACGGAACAGCGCCTGAACCAAGACCAGAATTAAAAAGCGGACATATTCAAAATTCCTTAAATATTCCATACGAAAAGGTTCTAGAAAACGGCAAGTTTAAGTCTGTTTCGGAATTAGAGGCTATTTTTAATAGCGAAACTTACAGCGATAAAGCCTTGGTTTTTAGTTGCGGTTCTGGCTTAACAGCTTGTATTATTCTATTGGCAAGCGAATTAGTGTTGCCGAATAAAAAGGCAGTTTATGATGGCTCTTGGACTGAGTGGACTCAGAAAATTTCTTAAATACAGGAGTAAAGAGCCAACAAAAAAGATGCAAGATTATAAAAATCTTAATTTTTCTTACTTGTAATAACGCTGAGGTCTTGTTTTGTGAAGATCTGTAGGTTTTAAGTAAAATCTTACTTACTGGACTTTACATATTCATCCCATTTTTTTTCTTTGTGAATATCATCCCCAAAATATTTTGCAATTTGCAAAAAAGCGTCAGGTTTTTGGTAGCCTGGAACGGGTGATAGCATATTCATTTTTTCATCTAAAAAAATGGTGGTTGGGTAGCTTAGTTTTCCTTGCATTAATGCGGCGGCAAATTCGTGATAGCCATTTCTACCAGAAGCGACAAACTTAAAGGTTTTGCCTTTATATTCAATAGGTTCTTTTCCTTCGCCATCTAATTTTACCATATAAAAATTCTTTTCCATATAGGCGGCAACTTCCGGGTTTTGGAACGTGTCTTTGTCCATTTTTTTACACCATCCACACCAATCCGTATACACATCTATAAAAATTTTCTTTGGATTTTTATCTGTTTCGGCAAGGTTTACCGCATCCTCCCAAGAAAGCCAAGTAACCTCTTGTGCTTGTATGGTAAAAGATCCAAAAACAAGAATGAACATTGGTAAAATGCCAATTTTTTTGAAAGAAATAGTATTCATAGGGTTAACTTTTTTGTTTTGTCTTCTAAGTTTTACAAAACTAACGTTTTATTTTACTATTTATTTTTAAATAGTATTTCGTTAACAAAATTAATTTCACGGAAAACAGGGGTCTTTTAAGGAACGTATCTATCTAATTTTGTTGTAGCTCTATATAAATTCATCATATTATTAAGGTTAGCTACTTAAAATTAAAAAATAATGGAGATATCAAACATAATAACTTTGGTTACAATAAATAGTCCTATTGAAATTTTGAGAAAAGTCATAGCATTTAATTCACAAGATGAAAGTTTAAATAAAATAACAGTGAATGTCGCGCATGTTTCAGGATTCAGTTTAAGAGGAATACCACTAAAAATAGATTCAGATGATAATGTGATTTTTACATCGCTAGAAAAAACCATAAGTTTTATTCAACTAAAAAATTTAGTATTTATTGAAATATTAGACCCAATGATAGCCTTAGAAGTTTTGACCGATGGCGCGCATTTCGATATTTCAGAAAAAGATGTGCCTACGAATTTAGAAGTAAAGCGAACATTTAAAAACAAAAGTGTTGCGTTAGAAGATGCATTTGGGTTTAAGGTTTTAACTGATATTTTTGATAACGGATTATTAATGGACATTGAAAAATTTCAGCTCTATCAATTTTTAACAATTCTAGACGAAGTAATACGTCAAATAGCAGAAGATGGTTTAGGAGACAAAGCTTTAAAGGAATTAAAGGAAATAAAAATTACAACAGCAGAGGACACCATTGCTGTAAAAAAGAGTGCTAATCAATTAGAAATTGGCATCAATTTTAAAAATAAATTTTCAACGGATTTTAAAAAGCGATTAAAAGCTGCTTTAGAATCTAAAATATAAATTAATTACAACCTTAAAATTAAAATTATGGGATTAGCAGAAAGAAGAATTGCAAAAGATTTTCAAGAAAATGAGTATCAGGCTTTTTTAAAAGAAATTCAAGAAATTGTAGGGAAAGAAATTACTGTAGAAGTTTCATGGGATACCTTATCTGTAGATGGTATGAGTCACTTATACAAAGAATGTTGGCCTCAAGTGTATTTTCAACCGCTAACCCAGGCATTAAAATCTATTTGTGAAGATGAAATGGGAAAAGAAGCGATTGCTGATGAATTGCAAAAAATTATAATAAAGAATGAAGAAGGAATTAGTAGTGAAAGTCGATGGGCAAGTTTTTCAGATAAAATCCTAGTTTTAGATCATAAACCAACCACTAACATTAACCAGATTGATGCAAGAGCAAATAAACTTCAAAAATTATTAGAAGATAGCCTGTAGTGTAAAGTTCAAAAGAAATTTGGCCACGGTTTTAAACCGTGGCTTTTTCTTTTTTACTAAATAAATTCTTAACATCAACTTGGTGTTGAATAATATCTTCAAACGTTTCGCGCTCCCGAATTAAGATGGCTTCCCCTTTGTGCCATAAAACTTCTGGCGGTCTAAATCTACTATTATAATTGCTGGCCATAGTAAAACAATACGCACCAGAATTTTTGAACGATAAAATATCACCTTCTGATATTTCATTTATTCTACGATTGCTGGCAAAAGTATCGGTTTCGCAAATATAGCCAACAACAGAATAATAACGTTCTCTGCCTTCTGGGTTCGAAATGTTTTCAATACCGTGGTACGATCCGTAAAGCATTGGGCGAATTAGGTGGTTAAAACCAGAATCGATACTCGCAAAAACGGTAGACGTTGTTTGTTTTACGACATTTACTTTTGCTAAGAAATAGCCAGATTCACTCACTAAAAATTTACCAGGTTCAAAAGCAAGCGTCAATTCTTTTCCGTAAGAGGCGCAAAAATCATTAAATTTTTCTGATAATTTTTTACCTAATTCCTCAATATTCGTTTCAATATCACCATCTTTATAAGGTACTTTAAAGCCACTTCCAAAATCGATAAAATCTAAATTCTTAAAGTTTTTAGCGGTTTCGAATAAAATTTCAGAAGCATAAAGAAAAACATCAATATCTAGAATATCGCTACCAGTATGCATGTGAATACCGTTGATATTCATTTTTGTAAGCTCCACAATACGCAACAAATGCGGAATTTGGTGTATGCTGATTCCGAATTTAGAATCGATATGGCCTACCGAAATATTGGAGTTTCCACCTGCCATAACATGCGGGTTAATTCGGATGCACACAGGTACGTTTGGATGTCTACTTCCGAATTGTTCTAAAATAGATAAGTTATCGATATTGATACGAACACCAAGCTTTGCAGCCTCCTCTATTTCTTCTAAAGAAACACCATTAGGCGTAAAAATAATATGTTCTGGTTTAAAACCAGCGAGTAAACCTAATTGCACTTCTTGAATAGAAACAGTATCTAAACCGCTCCCTAAGCTGTTCATTAGTTTTAATATCGTTATATTAGATAGTGCTTTTGCAGCATAGTTTAGTTGCAATTTCTTAACACCACTAAAAGCTTTTGTAAGTCTTGTAAACTGAGAAATGATCTTTTCTGAATCATACACATACACAGGATCTCCATATGTTTTTGCAATGTTCAATAAATCGGTATTCTTCATAACCTTTTAATTTTAGACAAATCTAGAACACTTCTAGCTTATGCGCAAAATTAAACCACAAAAAATCAAAATACAACAAATTGTTATATTTAAAACAATTTGTTTTTTGTAAAATAGCGAATCTAGTTGTAATTTTAATTAAAAAAGAGTGATGTACATACCTTTATTTCCTTTGCAGTCTATATTTTACCCTGGCGAAAAAATTCCCTTACATATCTTCGAAACCAGATACCGCCAATTGGTCCTTGATTGCAAAGATGAAGCCATGAATTTTGGAATTCCTGTTTACCTAGATGCTTTAATGGATTATGGGGTAGAAGTCCAGTTAGAAGCCATTAGTCAGTTATACCCTAGTGGTGAAATGGATATTATTTGTACCGCAAAACGAGTTTTTAAATTGATTAGTTTTGACCAAAGAATGGCACTAAAACTTTATGCTGGCGGAGAAGTTGAGTTTTTAGACAATATTGATGACGGTGCAATAGACTTAAAAGAAAAGATAATCGTCGCCATCGAAGCACTTTATTTGTTGATGGAAATTCCGTCGAAACCAAATTTCACAGAAAATTTCAATAGTTTTAGTTTAGCCCATAAAATAGGACTTTCTAAATTACAGGAATTCGAACTACTTCAAATCACTAGTGAATATAAACGACTTGTTTATATTGATGCGCATTTAGAAAAAGTAATTAAAGTGCTGAGTGAAGTGAATAGAACAAAAGAGGTGATACAATTAAACGGACATTTTAAAAACTTTGATCCTTTAAATTTTGAGGATTTTAAGTTGTGAATCTGTTATCAGCAAATTTTCTTTTAAAAGAATTTACACAACATCTTTTTATTTCATTAGGGTAATTAGTATTGGTTTGCTATTTTTGTGATAATTAATAAAGACACGATTTAGGTATGAATCTTCACGAATATCAAGGAAAAGAAATTTTAGCAAGTTTTGGGGTACGCATTCAACGTGGTATCGTTGCGCATAATGCTAAAGAAGCAGTAGAAGCGGCAAAACAATTAACCGCAGAAACAGGAACTGGATGGCATGTTATTAAAGCACAAGTTCATGCAGGTGGCCGTGGAAAAGGTGGAGGCGTTAAATTGGCTAAAAACCTAAAAGAAGTAGAAGAAATTGCAGGACAAATTATCGGAATGAATTTGATTACGCCTCAAACTTCTGCCGAAGGTAAAAAAGTACATCAAGTTTTAATTGCCGAAGATGTTTATTATCCAGGTGCAAGTGAAACAAATGAATTTTATATGTCTGTTTTATTAAACAGAGGTACAGGAAGAAATATGATTATGTATTCTACCGAAGGTGGAATGGATATCGAAGAAGTTGCAGAACATACACCGCACTTAATTTTCACGGAAGAAATTAATCCTGCGACAGGTTTATTGCCTTTTCAAGCGCGTAAAATTGCTTTTAACTTAGGATTATCTGGTAATGCTTTTAAAGAAATGACCAAGTTTGTGGCTTCTTTATACAAAGCTTATGAAGAGAGTGATTCTAGCATGTTCGAAATTAACCCAGTGTTAAAAACGTCTGATGATAAAATTATGGCCGTAGATGCTAAAGTATCTATTGACGATAATGCCTTATATAGAAGAAAACAATATGCAGAAATGCGCGATTTACGTGAAGAAAACCCTGTAGAAGTTGAAGCTAGAGCGGTTGGTTTAAATTATGTAGATTTAGACGGTAACGTAGGTTGTATGGTAAACGGAGCTGGTTTAGCGATGGCTACTATGGATTTAATTAAGCAAGCAGGTGGTGAGCCAGCTAACTTTTTAGATGTTGGTGGTACAGCAGATGCTGCTCGTGTAGAAGCTGCTTTTAAACTAATTTTAAAAGATCCTGCTGTAAAGGCAATCTTGATTAATATATTTGGTGGTATTGTTCGTTGTGATCGTGTTGCTCAAGGTGTTATTGATGCCTATAAAAACATGGGAACTATCAATGTGCCGATCATTGTACGTTTACAAGGTACGAATGCGGATTTAGCCAAAGAATTGATTGATAATTCTGGTCTAGATGTACAGTCTGCAGTACAATTCCAAGAAGCTGCTGATAAAGTTAAAGCGGTATTGGCTTAGGTTTTAGTCTAAAATCGAATGTCTAATGTCGAAAGTTTTTTAAAAAGAGTGCTGTTTGTTAAACAGCACTCTTTTTTTGTTTTGGCTTAGTTAGTAATTGTTTGAGATTTTTATAAAGCTGACTTCGTAAGATTTGTTTAAATCGAATACTATTTTGTTGTTCCTATTTGTTTTAACGGGTATTGCAGTTTTAATAAAATGATTATTCTTGTCATAAAATTCAAATTGTTCATCAATTCCTCCAGTTTTCCAAAATCCGTTTGTGTCAAGTTTAAAGCCTTCGACTTTGTTGAATATATATCTACCGTCAGGTAATAAAATCAATCTAGGACTACTATTTTCGAAATCTTTTTTAGGAAGTGATTTTTCTGAAGTATAATAGTAAAAATATGTTCCAGAAAAATCTTCCATTTTACTTTTGTTCAATGAAGGGACTAATAGCAGATGCCAAAAAGCTAGTAGACCAAAACAAAATGTGGGGATGATACCAATTTTAAAAGCCTTTTTCTTCTGTTTGGGTGATTTGTTAACTAATGCTATTGTCAATTCGATCAATGCAATTATTAAAGATATTACACCTAGAAACATTAGAAACATGAAAATGAGACCTTCTAACATTAGAATTCAGAATTAATTATCTTAGTTTATTTGTTTGATGACCTTTGCAGGTATTCCACCAACTATTGTATTGTCAGGCACATCCTTGTGTACAACAGCTCCCGCAGCAACTACTGAATTTTCTCCGATTGTAACACCTGCTAAAATCGTTGCGTTTGTCCCAATCCATGCATTTCGCTTAATGTGGATATGTCCAACAGTCAGAGTTTTTCTGTGTTTTACTGCAATCGGATGACTTTCTGAAGTTAAGTTGACTCTTGGCGCAATCATTACATTGTCGTCTATAGTTATACCTCCCAAGTCTAAAAATGAACAAGCGTGGTTTACAAATACATTTTTGCCTAATTTTATATTTTTGCCATAATTTGTGAAAAATGGCGTAAATACTGTTGTGCTTTCGTCTATTTTTTGGCCAATAATTTCACTTAATAAACTCCGAATTTCTTTTTCGTCTGTCGAGTTGTTAAGTCGTATCAGTAGTTTTTTTATCAAGTTTACAGCTGTGCCGATTAGAGCATAGTCAGGGTCAGTGAACGTAACAGATTCTGCACTTTTAAGTCTATCGAATATATTTTTTTCTTTATGAATCATTAATTAAAGCAATTTACCTTATTTACTTTATCAAGGTAGTATAAAGTAACAATATACCATCAACCTAGATCTATTTTTAAATAACTTTTTATATTCTACGTTGGACTTTAAATCTTGCTCAGTAAGACTCATTTCTTCTTATTAATATAAGTCCCATGAACAAAATTTTTATCTACTTTTTTCTGTTGTTTTGCTTTAAAATCTGGATTTTGCCTATTTTTTAAAGTGCTGCTTATTTTTTATAATATAGCTGAGATCCTAAACGTAGTATTTTTTAAATTATCTATTGTCAGTTTAGTTTATTCAATTTCAGAATTACTAATTTTAATAATTGTTTTTGTAAACTCTTCATCCCATTTTTTATAGTCATGACCACCAATAAAAGATCTCAATTCACAAAAGGAATTTGACTTGTTGTATTTCATTTTTAATTTTTCAGCCTCTTGTTTAAATATAAAGTCTTCCTCATTTCCGTATTGTAAATATAGAACTGGGTATTTAATGTCTTCTTTCCACAAATTGTTTTCTACGTTAGAACCTATTGTAGAATAACAAATATAGGTTCCAATAACATCTGGAAATTTGTTTAATAAATTAGCACCAAAACCAGCTCCGTTAGAAACCCCATAGAAAATTCTGTCTGTTGCGAGGAAACTAAGCTTTAGTTCTTTTTCAATCCCCAAAATCAGTTCTTCCGTGAAATATAGCATGTGGTTTTTGAAGCGTTCGGAGAGTTCAGGGAAATCATTACCAATGTCCATATTTTCAACATATTCAAAGTTTCGATATTGAATTTTTATATGCAGCCCATCATGGGTTTTTATTTTATTATTTTTAATAGCTTTACTATTGGAATGACTGCCTACATAAATTAATGGTTCTATGATTTTATTTTCAATTAATG